>NZ_JAULSJ010000012.1:0-137617 GCF_030518295.1 Chryseobacterium urinae
CTTGTTTTTTGTCTGCAACACAACAAATCATTGTTTTATTAAAAAGATACTTAATGGGTATTTTTTTTGTCAATAAATTAAAAAAGTTATCTTTGCAAAAATTTTGGTTTCCATTAATTTGGAATGAAAAGGGAATTGGGCGAAAATCCCAAACTGTCCCCGCAACTGTAAATCGCATATAAGATTTCTACGATAAACCACTGTGAAAACGGGAAGGTGTAGAAAGCGAAAGTCAGGAGACCTGCCAAAATGTAATCTTAAAAACATTGCTTTCGGAGGAAAAGTAAAATAGGAATGGCATTAAAAAGATCTTTAGTACTGCTTTTTGCATCATACGGTTGTTTTCTTTACGCGCAGGAGAAAACTATTGACACCGTTTATATTTTTGACAATCAGATGAATAAGGTAAAGCTTTTTCATCCGGTCACTACAATTACTCCCAAAGACATTGAAAAAAATTCCGCCAATCTTTCTGAGACGCTGCGTTTTCAGTCACCTGTTTATATTAAGGAAAATGGCCGCGGTGCGGTTTCTTCGCCTTCTTTCAGGGGAACAACGGCGCAGCAGACTGCTTTTGTGTGGAATGGGATTAACATCAATTCTGTTCTTTTAGGACAGGGAGATGTTAATAATATCGCGATTTTCGGTTATGATGCGCTTGAAGTGAAAGCTGGCGGCGGAAGTGTGGTTTACGGAAGCGGAGCAATAGGAGGAAGTATTCACCTTAACAATGAACTGAAATTTAATGAGGGTTTTCATGCAACTTTACATAGTGAAGTGGCTTCTTATGAGACGTTCCAGAATTATTTTAAAACTTCTTTCAGCAATGCGAATTTCAGTTTTAAGGCATCCGGAAATTATTTCATCAGTCAAAATAATTATGAGGTTCCTGAAAAGCAGTATATCAACCGAAACGGTAAATATTTTAACGGTACAGCGAACATTGGCTTCAGTTACAAAATTGCCCGAAATCAGAAAATTTCTTGGCAAAGCCAGTTGTATGATGCGGAACAGAATTATCCGATCTTCACGGAAAACGGCAATCGTACGAAATATGCAGCGCAGACTTTCCGAAGCCTTCTTACCCACGATATTAATTCAAAATCGATTTCAAACAGCCTGAAAGCGGCTTACACGGAAGAAAATTTCCAGTATTTCGGAGTTTTTGATGCTCCTAAAACCAGTGGCGGAACGGGAAAAATCCTGATTTTTAAAGATGATTTCAATTATTTCATCACGCCTAAACTGAATGTTAATCTTATCGGGGAGTTTCAGATCAATAAAGGAGAGGGCTATCAATCCGGAATTGAGAATGTAAGAAGAAATATTTATTCTGTTGCAGGATTGTTGAGATATTTCCCTACCCAAAAGCTGAGACTGGAAGCCGGAATCAAGAAGGATTTTATTGAAAATATAGAATCGCCTTTACTCTATTCTTTTTCAGGCAAATGGAAGGTTTCTGACTGGTATAGTTTAGGGGCAAGTTTTTCAAAGAATTTCAGGTTTCCTTCTTTTAATGATCTTTACTGGAATCCGGGTGGAAATTTAGATCTGAAATCTGAAACGTCTTTACAGACTGAAATGAGCCACGAATTGGCGTTCGGAAAATTCATGTTGAGTCTCACGCCTTATTACATGAAAATAGAGGATATGATCCAATGGGTTCCCACTTCTATGGGATATTGGTCACCAAGAAACGTAAGAAATGTTGAGTCTTATGGTCTTGAGTCTAAAATTGGATTTCAGCACAAGTTTTCTAAAGAACATTCTTTAAAAATAAATACGGGATACAGCTATACGAGATCTGTAGATCTTGAGACGAAAAATCAGCTGATGTATGTTCCTCTTCATAAGGTTTTCGGGAATGCAGATTATCAGTACCGATTTATGAATCTGTATGTTCAGGGAATGTTTACGGGTAAGACTTTTACCACTTCTGATGAGAATAACGATTATCTTATAAAACCATATTTCGTCCTGAATGCAGGATTGTCTGCAACTGTTGCCAAAAAGTATACTTTAGGATTGAGGGTAAATAATATTACCGACGAGATCTATGAAACGATGGCTTATTATCCTTTACCTAAAAGAAACTACAGTTTTTACATCAACTTAAATTTTTAAAATCAATTATTATATTATGAAATTCAACAGACTTTTTCAGCTTTTACTGGCTTTAATCCTTGTGATTAATGTTTCATGTAGTGATGATGAATATGTAATGCCGTCGCGAGGTGATTATGAAAACGGATATTTTATTGCGAATGAAGGGAACTTCGGAACACCTACAGCGAGTGTTTCTTTTATTTCTAAAGATCTTTCTGTATTGGAAAACGATATTTATAAGAAAAATAATAATGAAAATCTGGGTGATGTTTTGCAGACGATCACATTCAGTGATGACAGAGCTTTTTTGCTTCTGAACAATTCTAATAAAGTACAGGTTGTTAACCGTTATAATTTCAAAAAAACCGGAGAAATTACAGCACAATTGGATAATCCGAGATATATGACGATCAGCAACGGAAATCTTTATGTTTCCAACGATAAGTATAACGGAGGAAAATATGTGAATGTTTACAAGCTTTCTGATCTTTCTTTTGTGAAGAAAATTCCTTTCGCTTCCACTTCTACAGCGGAAAGAGTGGTAGAAGCAGGAGGAACGGTATTTGTGCAGAATGCTACTTACAGCTACGGAAGTACGCTTACAAGAATCAATACTTCAACCAATGAGATCATCAACACGGTTGCTGTTCCTAACGGTGAGATCGAAAAAACCATCAGTTACAATAACAATGTGTATGTAATTGCTTCAGGAGCATCTAATTCTTACATTTATGAAATTTCTCCTGCAGGAACCATTACAAAAACTACAACTTTAACCGGCATCGCCAATGCAAGAAATCTTGAAATTGATGGTGGAAAATATTACTTTACTTCTTCCAACAAGATTTATACAATGGATATGAATTCGACAACGGCTCCTTCTGCTCCTCTAATCAATAATTTTGTAGACGGAGGACAATATTTTACGCTGTATGGCTTCTCTGTAAAAGACGGAAAAATCTTTGCAGCCGATGTAAAAGGTTTTACCGCTCCATCTGAAGTTACAGTATATAACACTTCAGGAACAGTTCTGAAAAAATTCGTAACAGGAATCGGATCTAATGCCGCTTATATGAATTAATTTTTTTGAAATAATATTAAAAGATTACGGCGGAGCTTTCAGCTCCGCCGTAATCTTTTAACGCCTTGCCTTAAAGTAATCCTCAAAAAATTCGCATCCGCTCATCATATCTTCATACTGTCCTGCATATTTACTTTTAAGATCCTGGTAATATCTGTTTTTTTCGAGTCTTCTGTCTTCATAGTCATCGGATCGGGAAAAACGGTTCGCATTTTCCTCACCATTAAAATCATAATTATAATTTTCACACCTTCCCTGCATTCTGAGACATAACGCTTTGAATTTTTCAGTTTTCGCATTTTCCAAAGCTTTTCCGTAGTATAATTTTGCCAGACCAGCCGTATTAAATTCCTCATTATCTTCACGGATAGAAAAATTTCCTGCCGAACTTACAAAGTATCTTCTCATCATCCACGCATTCCCATACTGTGACATATTATAGTAACAGTTGGCAACCAGAAAATAGTAATAATCCCTGTCTTTTTCTTGTGGATTATTGGCTTTGCCGAGATATTCGATCAGTTTTTGAGTTACAGATAATTTGGTTACTCTGAATTTTTCCTTTTCCTGTATAAAATCCGGAGTATATTTTAGATGATAGAAAGGATTCTGATCAAAAATTTTACCTGAAGAAGAATAGCTGTCTTTTCCATCATTCTCCCAAAGTGTATTCTGTGCTTCATAATATTCTGCACCCAGTTTTTTAAATATATGTAAGGCTGAATTCAGTTTATTCTGTCTTATACATTTTGTTCCCAGAAGATCGTACAGATTATTAACCGACTGTTGTTTCATTTTAAAATTACTAAAAAACAAATCGTTTCCGGAATTTACTTTTTCAGTCTTTTTAATGAAACTCTGCACCTGTTCAGGAGAATAGACTGCATCGATGTAATTAAAATAATCTACAAAATAATCTCCGTAAGTATGACGGTCACTTTTTAACGATTTGAAATAAACCAGACTGTTTAACCTCTCATTCAGAGAAGCATACAAAAGTGCTGCATCGTCCGTATTTCCGAGATATTCCAGTTCTCTTCCCAGTGCAAAAATAAACCGTTCGTTTTTTCTGTTTTTAATGATAATTTCTTTTGCGGCAGCAGGAATTACAGCTTTTCCGTAAGTCTGATTTGCAAAAAGATTTAATGCCTTGATCTGCTCTGCATTTTCCCGGATTTTAGAATCTGCCGGCAACGTTTTTTCCAGATTATTGATTTGCTTCAGACTTTCAGAATAATTATTCGTCATAAACAAAAGTTCAGCTTTTGCAAACTTCCAGAAATCGGGATTCTGTACTTTCGATAAATCTGCGGAATTAATAAACTCTAAAAGTTCTTTTGCATATTCTCTGTCCGCTTCCACTCTTCCAAAGACATTTCTTACCGACTGATATTCCTGGTCATACTGAGAACTATATCCGGAATCCGGAATGGCTGGCTCAAACAAAGAATAATAAGGTGTAAAAATCCAGTCTTCCAGTTTACTGATCTCGCGTGACACCAAAAAACCCAGTCCGTCAAAATTAGAATTGCAGGCATAAATTTCTTTAAGATTATCAATATTTTTACCGGAATTGTAGATGCTGTACATCATTAAAACCCGGGCTTTATCTTTTGGATCATCTATCGATTGCAAGACCTCATCTTTTGATAATTTATGATCGAAAGCCTGCCATGAAACAAAATGCTTTTCGGGACATTTGGCAAAAACTCTGGCAAAGTAAATATTTTTAAGCCCCTGATTTTTCTCTTCGATTGCCTTAAAATACAAAGCCCAAATATCAATAATATCATTTGCTTCTTCCACAGAGAAATATTGAGCATAAGTCTTCGCCAAAGACTTCATATCCCCATTGTAAAAAGCGAGACGAACCGCAAGAAACGCATATCTTTTTCTGATCTCTGAATTTTTGGTTTTGGAAGCTAAAGCAATTGCCTGATTTAATAAAACTGTTCTCTTCTGAGCAGCTGTATTTTCATTTCTTTCCCACGGATCTTCCTGCCATGAATTGAAAAACTCACAGTTTTTGGCAAATTTCAGATAATTAACAGCTTCATTATCTTTAGCTGAATATAAATATTTTATAAAAGCGTTGCTGCTTTTTTCATTGATATCCGAAAACCATATTTTTCCAGAGCAAAATTAATTTCATCCAATGAAACTTTATTCTTACAGTATTTTCTCCAAAGAACTTCATTCTGCAAATCTTTAATTTCAATTTCTTCACCGTCATTATTATAGCCAAAATAAAGAGATGAATAGTAAAAAGACCGATATTCCTGATAAGAAAAGTTATCAGGATCAAGAAAATAAAACCGTACATCATCGCCGTAAGGATAAAATCCACACGCAAAAAACAGATTACTTAGTAAAGTCGCTATAAAAATGGCTGATCTCTTCATTGGTGTAATTATTTAACTGATTAGCATCTAAATGAAAAAGCGATACGGTAATTTCTTTATCCAGCTTTATATTTTTCCTGATTAATGCAATAGCTTTATTGATTTGTTCTGGTGTAATTTCTTCATATTTGATCTTATCTCCTACTCTCAGATAATCCTTATAATCAATCACGGTATCTTTTGTTACTTCGTACCACAATGGTTTTGTTTCTTTCAGTACTTTTTTCAGATCATTTCCGTTATATAAAACTCCTTTAAACTGATTGTTCTGATAAAACTGCATCCAGGAATATAAAGGAAGCGCAATATCCATATGCAGCGGATATTTTTTCTTTGTATTGAGATAACTTTCCATCTCTTTAAGATCTAAAATTGAATTTTTAGAATCATCCGCCAAAGGATTGATTAAATTATAGCACATTAATGTAACTTTATCAACTGGTGGAACTCCCATTTTTTCAGGATATTTGTATGGATACAATCTCAGGGTAACAGAAATTTCCTTTTGGGATATCGGCTTTAATTTTTTCAGAAAGTAAAAATATCTGCCTTTTGTAGAAGCTGTCCAGTCACAATCGATCTGAATTTCATTAATGGCAATGGAATCAAACTTTTCATTGGTGAATTTGTTGATAAGAAAGTTAACATTGTCTGCCAGTTTATCAAGATCCTTTTCCGAACTTTTTTTAAATACAATATTTTTAATGTAAACAGTCGGGATAACAGTGTATTTTTTTGGTAAATTTTCTTCGCAGTAAGATGATAACCTTACATTGGTTTTTGAAATCGGAAAACTTCCCATCGCTTCGTTGTAATCGACTTCAAAATATTTTACATACAGCTTTTCGACATTCTGCTGTTCAAGCATATTTTTTTCGGGAACAGAAACTTCAGAATACGTATCTGTTTTCCAATAGTAAAAGGCATTATGAACTTTTTCCACTTTATTTTCACAGGAAAGAATAAGGAAAAGAAGAGGGAGAACTAAAAAGATTTTTTTCACCAGTAAAATTTTAAATAGGTTACAATTGAAGTAAAACATTTCCGCAAATGTAACTACAAAACCAATATCTTTTTAAGAATTCATTAACGTTTTATTAAGATTTTATTTTTGATAGTAAATTCCTCAAAATAAAAATTTCAATGATCCCAATAAACCACCAAACAGGAAACCTGAAATAGGTATAAAGCAATGTAAAATTATCAACAATGGGCTGATCTTTTGTCGCTTTTTCAATTTCAAAATCAACAGATAAAAGCGGAATAACAAATCCAAAAAATAAAAACGCAACCAGATATAAAATCCAGTTGCGTTTTTTAATTATTTTAAATTTCCAGACAACAATGTTAAAAAGGAAAATCAATACTAAAATAATATAATCAAATGTCCCGAAAAGCATTTAGGCAAGTGTCAATCCCAGTTTTTCCGCTTCAGCAATCACAAAAGTTCTCGCTTCCTCGCTGTCGTTTCCAATTTCGCCTTCCAGAATGGCTTCCTTCACTTTTTCCTTTAAAATTCCGATCTCGCGACCCGGTTTTAAATTAAACATTGCCATAATTTCTTCTCCTGAAATTGGTGGCTGGAAATTCCTTACCTGATCTTTTTCCTCAACTTCTTTAATCTTAACAGCAACATATTCAAAATTTTTCTTGAATTTCTCCTGCTTTTTAGAATTTTTGGTCGTAATATCGGCTTTACAAAGAGTGAAAAGATCTTCCATATTTTCTCCTGCATCAAACAGTAATCTTCGCAATGCAGAATCCGAAGCATCATCGGTAATTAAAGCAATCGGTCGAGACGAAAGTTTTACCATCTTCTGAACATATTTCATGTCCGGACCTAAAGGCAGTTTCAGTCTCTGGAATAATGTTTTTACCATTTTTGAGCCTAAAAACTCGTGTCCGTGGAATGTCCATCCTGTTCCTTCAACGAATTTTTTGGTCGGTGCTTTTCCGATGTCGTGAAGCAATGCAGACCAACGAAGCCACAAATTTTCCGTGTTTTCAGAAATATTGTCTACCACTTCCAAAGTATGGTAAAAATTGTCTTTATGGGTTTGTCCTTCCACTTCTTCTACTCCTTTCAGATCAATCAGTTCAGGAATAATTAATTTCATCAGACCCGTCTGTTCCATTAATTTAAGACCAATAGATGGCTTTTTGGAAAGCATGATTTTATTAAATTCCACCATGATTCTTTCCATCGAAACAATTTTTATTCTTTCCGCTTCCTGCTTAATGGCTTCCAAAGAATTTTCTTCGATCTGAAACTGAAGCGTAGAAGCAAAACGGATGGCTCTCATCATCCTCAAAGGATCATCAGAATAGGTTTGTGCAGGTTCCAGAGGCGTTCTTAAAATTCCTTTTTCCAGATCATCTACTCCATTGAAGGGATCGATTAGTTCACCAAAATTATCCTGATTTAACGAAATTGCCATGGCATTCACCGTAAAATCTCTTCTTTTCTGGTCGTCCTCAATGGTTCCCCCTTCCACTTCCGGTTTACGGCTGTTTTCGGTATAACTTTCTTTTCTCGCCCCTACAAATTCAAGCTCAAGGTCTTTGTATTTGATCATCGCTGTCCCATACGTTTTGAAAACCGAAACTTTCATTTTCAGATCAATTTCTTTTCCTACGTTTTGGGCAAGCTCAATACCGCTTTGTTCGGTCACAAAATCAATATCCGTTGATGCTTTTCTTTTCATCAAAAGATCGCGTACGTAGCCTCCGACTACATACACAGACTGATTGTTTCGGGCTGCAACCTCCGAAATGATTTTGAAAAGTTTTAAATTTTTATTTTGAGTAAGGTTAATTTTCATTTTGTAATACACTAATGCCGCTCATTAATCGTAATGAGCATACATTTTATTAATTTTTCCATCTTCATTAAAAAACATCACTTCCATCGCATGTTTATCCATAATGGATTTGTAAAATAAAGCCACAGAATCTACTCCTGCCGTAGATTTTATAAGTTCGAAGTGAAGATCAGGATATTTTTCCAATGCTGTCTTCCAATATTCGCGAACATCAGATTTTCCTTTTAAAGAACTTTCTTCTCCTCCTGTTGCTAATTTTATCATCGGCGTCACTATCTCTATATCATCCGAATAATGAGAAAAAATGACATCCAGATCGTGGGAATTCCATGCTTTAATCCATTCTTCAGCAAACTTTTGATGATCCATCACAATTGTTTTAAAATTGAAGTTTTGCAAAGATAAAACTAAAAAAAGAAATCCTGCCGATACGGATGAATAAGACTTTAAAATATATGATAAAGGTCGATTATTCTCTCAGAACTTTTATCCTGTTGTCGCTCCAGACTTTTATTACCGACGAACCCGAATATTTTGAAACTTTTTCGCGGTCTTCTTCTACTGCATAGTCTACAAGATCAATCATTTCAGGAGAAATATCCGAGAACTTCAAAGGACTTTTTTCACCGCTGAAATTGGCAGAAGTAGAAACCAAAGGTTTGTTGAGTTTTGTAATCAGTTTTTTGCAGAAGTCATTTTTTACCAGACGGATTCCAATGCTTCCGTCTTCAGCCAACAATTCTTTTGGCAATCCTCTCGGGTTTTCATAAACAATTGTTACAGGCTTTTCGCTAAGATCAATAATTTCCCAAGCCATTTCCGGAACATCAACCAAATCCTGTAATCTTTTTTCAGATTCCACCAAGATGATCATGGATTTGTTTTTTTCCCGTTTTTTGATGTCAAATATTTTGTTTACGGCTTCTATATTTGTGGCGTCACAGCCAATTCCCCAAATGGTATCTGTTGGGTAAAGAATTGTTCCGCCGGATTTTAAAATTTCTATTATTTTTTCCATTGTTTTCTGTCATTGCGAGGAGCGAAGCGACGAAGCAATCTCAAAAAGGATTGATAATATCTGTAATTTCTTCTGTTAGATCTCTCCACTCCGAATTAATTGAATTTTTTAAATCAATTTTTTTCTGTCTCGAACCTGCTTTAATTTGTTCTTCTCTAAAAATAGCATCTCCTATTTCCTGAAATGATTCCCAATAGACAAGTTTGTCAATATTATATTTAGAGGTAAAACTTAGTTCAAAAATATTTTCTTTATGCTGATAAATTCTTTTTGGTAAATTTGATGTTACCCCAGTGTAAAGAACCGTATTATTTTTATTGGTCATAATATAAACAAAGCCTGGTTTCATTTGTGTTCATCTTTAAAATTATGAGATTGCTTCGTCGCTTCGCTCCTCGCAATGACATAAAATTAAAAAACTTTACAACTTCGGCAAATATCTTTCCTCAATAATATTCAGATGATGAATATTATGACCAACAATCAATTTTCCGATAGTTTCGGCAGAAATCTGGTTTCCGTTGGCGGATCCTACATTTTTTAAGGCTTCGGAATTTGCAGTTTCTAAAAGAATCTGAGACGATTTTCTGATCAGTTGATATTCTTCCAATAATGAACTTAGTGTTCTTTCATTCGCGAAAGACTGTTTAGCGTACAATTCATCATCAAAACCCGGCAATTCATTTTGGTCGCCTCTCGCAAAAGCCAGTATTCTGTACTGAAAGATTCTTTCGGTATCGGATAAATGCAGAAGGAGTTCTTTCAGCGTCCATTTTCCTTCCGCGTAGGCAAAAAGAGATTGTTCTTCTGAAAGTTCAGAATAAATTTCAACCGTATTTTCTCCGGATCTTTTCAGTTCTTCCAGCCAGTTTTCTGAAGGAATTAAGTCTAAATATCTTTGAACGTATTTTTGAAAATCAGTCATATTTAATGAATAATAAGTAATTGGTAATGAGTAATATTTTAGTAACAATTAAGATTTCTTAAACTGTTACTCTGGTAAATTGTTACGTTATGAAATCTTCCATTCGTAAAAATTCACTTCATCGTAGATTTCGAATCCGCAGCTTGGGTAAAGCTTGTTTCCGATATCATTGGATTTTCCGGTTTCAAGAAGAATTCCGGCGGCATCGGTTGATTTTGCAAGTTCTTTGGATGCTTCAATCAGTTGTTTTGAAAATCCTTTTCCCCGATAATTTTCATTCACATACAAATCATTCAAAAGCCAGTATCTTTTCATTCTTGTGGAGGAAAATAACGGATACAACTGAACAAAACCGACTAATTTCCCTTCATTTTCGGCAACAAAAATTTCGGAATCATTATTTTCAATTCTTTCTGTTAAAAATTTTTCCGCAGCAGGAATATCGGAATCTTTATGATAAAAGATCCTGTACTGATCGAACAGTTCAGCTAATTGCTGTACATCTGCAAGTTGGGCTTTTCTTGTCATAATGGGAGTTTAAAACTTTGTCAAAGCACAAAAAAACTTCATAAAGCTTTAACAAAGTAGATTATAAATGATGGTCGTAGCTGAGAACGCGCTTCATTTTCCAGTCTTTTCCGTCCAGAATCCAGAGAATGGTAAATTTTGCACGGCTTCCCTTGTTCCATTTTCCGTTGTAAAATTCGGCAAAATCATGTTCTCCTTCCTGAATAAAAGCATACAGAACATTATTGTTGTACAAAGGATATACTTTCATGGAATTTGGAATCAGTTCGCGTTTCACTTTGTTGGGGCCGCCACAAATATTATTTTTAATGGAGGCTTTGAAGGCTTCTTTTCCAGAAGTAATTCCGCCTTTATCGTGGTAGAATTCCAAGTCTTCGCTTACGATAGAATCATAATGAGAAAGATCGCATTTATTGAATCCGACATCGAATATCAGACTGTCTAATTTTTTCACCGTTTTGTACAGTTCGTCGGTATTTTTAACCTGAGAAAAAGCAATCTGGCTTACCATTAACAGGAATAAAATCTGGATCTTTCTCATTATGTTTTTATTTTAAAATGTTGTTCAACACTCTGTCATTCTGACGTTAGGAAGAATCTTTTTTAATAAATTTTTGAATTTCTATTCCAACGTTTGTCATTCCGCAGGAATCTTGGCTCTAATTTTTTCAAGCGACTTTCTAACACTATCTAAAGATCCTTTCAGGATGACAAACTTTAATTGTATTTTTCAAATACTGAAAGAATTGACTACAATCCTAGCCACGATTGCAACGGCATCCTTTTGTGAAGCAAAGCGTAGCAAAAGATATAGTGGAAAGCGGGAAATAGCTCCAAAAATTTAAATAAATTCTATTTAGATTCTTAACTCCAATCCGTTCTACACAGAATGGCAAAGTGTTATAAATTGTTTTTAAACTAAGAAAAAGCTCTTTCCAGATCTGCGATAAGATCTTCTGCATCTTCGATTCCTACGCTTAAACGAACCAAATCGTCTGTAATTCCCAATTCTGCACGTTTTTCTGCAGGAATGGAAGCATGAGTCATCAAAGCAGGATGATTGGCAAGAGATTCTACTCCACCCAAAGATTCGGCTAAAGTGAATACTTTTACTCTTTCTAAAAATCTGATGGCATCTTCTTTTTTACCTGATTTAAAAGTGAACGAAACCATGCCCCCGAAATCTTTCATCTGAGATTTTGCCAGTTCGTGTTGCGGATGAGATTCTAATCCCGGATAAATCACCTGATCTACAGCAGGATGAGACTCAAGGTATTTCGCTACCGCCATTCCGTTTTCAGAATGTCTCTGAACTCTTAAAGCCAGTGTTTTAATTCCTCTCAACACCAAATAAGAATCGTGAGGTCCCAAAATTCCTCCGCTTGCAAACTGAATGAAGTGTAGTTTTTCTCCAAGTTCCGCATCTTTAGCCACTAAAGCTCCCGCAATAACATCGGAGTGACCTCCTAAGTATTTTGTTGCAGAATGCATGGCGATATCGGCTCCCAAATCAATCGGTCTCTGAAGATAAGGTGTTGCAAAAGTATTATCCACTGCAACAAGAATATCTTTTCCTTTTGCCACTTCAACAACTGCTTTAATATCAACCAGTTTCATCAAAGGATTGGTTGGCGTTTCAATCCAGATTAGTTTTGTTTTATCTGTAATTACGTCATTGATTTTAGAAACATCATCAAAATTCACGAAGGTAAATTTCAACTGATATTTTTCGAAAAGTCTGGTGAACATTCTGTACGTTCCTCCGTACAAATCGTCTACTGCAACCACTTCATCTCCCGGATTTAATAATTTTAAAACACAGTCGATTGCCGCCAAACCGGAACCGAAAGCTAAACCTCTCGCTCCGTTTTCGATGCTTGCCAAAGAGTCTTCCAAAGCCTGTCTCGTAGGGTTTGCCGCTCTTGAATACTCGTAACCGGAATGTACTCCCGGACTTTTCTGTGCGAAGGTAGACGTTAAAAATACAGGTACATTCACAGAACCCGTTGCAGATTCGTGATGCTGTCCTCCGTGTATTACTTTTGTATTGAAATTCATTGTTTTATATTTTTGATTTGAAGCTGGATGATGGAAGCTGGATGCTTTTGTAAACTTCCAACATCAGGCTTCCGTCATCCCGCTTTTTTACATTTTTATCGCCGATTTTACTGCGAACTCTTCTGCCATCTGCTCCAACCATTGTGCCACATCTTCTTCACCTGTTGCTCTTTGGTAGGTATTTCCCATAGAAACAAGCACCTGATGAATGAACATTTTCATCTGATCCACCGGCATTTCTTTTGTCCAGAGATCAATTCTCAAAGCTTCCATATTTTTTTCGTCCCAAACGGAGATCATGGTTGCTTTTGTTTCTTCTTTTTCAATTCCGCCGTCCTGTGCATTCCAGGTGATATTTTCCGGAATGTGGTTTTCATCCAGTTCTACATCTATCGTAATCTGAGTTTTTCTCATAATTTTCTATTTATTCTACTATATATTGTTTGCCAAATATTTTACATTCAGCGTATTATTTTACTTTCGGTTTATAGCCCGACTGGTTAAAGATCACCGTTGCATCCAATCCTAGGAAATCCTGAAGTTTGGTTTCCGGTTTCTGCTTCAGATATTCTTTACAGATCTGCCATCCTGTGAATATGGCAATCTGCGGAGAAGATTCGTTATCAATTTCCGTATAAAATTTCGAGAATGGTCCCGGAGCGATAAAACGGTCTTCCAGTCTATGATCATCCCCAAAGATGATATTATTTTCCACGAAATAATTCCAGATGTTAGCTTCGTTGGAAACTGCCCATTCATACTGCTTCTGGGTGTAGTTCATTTTCAGATATTCCGGATATGTGGGTAAAAAAGCGTCTTTAAGAATCATGATTTTACCGTTGAGAATCATCATATCTATAAATTTCTGATGATCCGGAGATTCTTTCACAAAACCTTCCGCGAAAATCTGCGCGACTTTCGGAACAATATTATTCGGGTTCATGGATTTCTGGAAGTACATTTCCAAACCTTTATAATTGGGATTTCCGTCTCCCATAAAGCCTGTCATATCAATAAAAAGCTGATTTCCTTTGGCATCATAAAAAATAGGATCCTGAACCATCTGCAAAGCCGATGAAAACAAAAATACTTTCGGACTTTTAAATGCTGGAAAATAAAATTTGATGTGCGAAAACAAATCCTGAAGATCGGTCTGCAATTTTTTCTGATCTATTTTTGCGGTAGCCTCTTTGTAAATTTTAATTTCTTCAGGATCTGCTCTTCTTTTGGCAAAATCTGCATCGCTTACCGTTCCCTGAAACCAAGGAAATTTAGCTTTAAAGCTTTCCGATGAAACATTCGGATCGTAAAGTTCTTTGGAAATATCTGTAATTTCTACTTTTTCCGCCGGACTTGTAATTTCTACGTTCCATTGATTCTGAGATTCTTTTTTGCAGGAATTCAATCCTAAAATTAATACTAAAGAAAGTGCAGTAATTCTGAAAATCTTCATACTTTTACATGAAATTTAAGTGTACAAAAATACGGATTTAAACATAATGTACTGATGAAAAATAAAATAATTCCGATCCTCATTCTTATTTTCTCTGCATCCGGTTTTTACAGTCAAAGCCTTATTTTTAAAGATAAAAATCTTGAAAAAGCGGTGATTGAAAATTTTGATCTGAACAAAGACGGAAAAATAAATCAGTTTGAAGCCGACAGGATTGAAAATTTATTTTTAGTGAATAAAGGGATTACCAATACCGAAGATCTGCCTTATTTTAAAAATACTAAAATGATCGTACTGGATGATAACAGCATTGTAAATCTTTCCCTGAAAAATATGGATCATCTGCAGCTTTTTTCGTGTACAGGATGTAAAATTTTAAATTTTAAGGCAGAAAATCTAAAAATTCTGGCTTCACTGTATCTCGACAACAACCAGATTGAAAATATTTCGCTGAAAACTACGCCCAGAATTGATCAATTAACCGTATCTTTAAATAAAATAAAGACCATTGATCTAAGCTCGCTTAAATATCTTAAAAAGCTAAATCTTGAGCATAATCAGATTCAAAAACTGGATATTTCCGCAAATATCAATCTGGAAACCTTAAACGTGATGAAAAATCCGATCAAGGAAACAGACATTAAAAAAGGAGCAGCCAATGTAACGGTTTTTGGATTTCAGCAACAGTAATTTTTTATGTATTTAGAAACACAAAGACTTATTCTGAGAAAATTTGAAGAAACAGATGCAGAACGTCTGTTTCTCCTCGACTCCGATCCTGAAGTGATGAAATACATAGGAGTACCTCCTCTTTCCGACATCAGCGAATCTGAAAATGTGATTAAAATGATTCAGCAGCAATATCTTGATAACGGTGTCGGAAGACTCGCTGTAATTGAAAAAGAAAGCGGACTGCTGATCGGCTGGAGCGGACTGAAATTAATTACTCAGGAAATAAACGGCTACAACAATATTTACGATCTCGGATATCGTTTCATTCCTGTATACTGGGGAAAAGGTTATGCGCTGGAATCGGCAAAAGCTTCGCTTGATTTTGGATTTAATGATCTGAAAGCTGAAACCATTTATGCTCATACCCATTCTGAAAACGAAGGTTCCAATCATATTTTAAGAAAATTAGGCTTTGAAAAAACCGGCGAATTCACCGAACCGGACGGAATTTGCTTCTGGTATGAACTTCAACATCAAAATTACATCAAATAAACATTCAGAATTTTTAATTTTGAATTCCTTTACATAAAAACAGACAAAAAATATAAACAATGCAGACACAAAAAGTTATAGATCATATTGTAAACTGGCTGAAAGATTATGCCGTAAAAGCAAAAGTAAACGGATATGTAATCGGAGTTTCGGGAGGTGTGGATTCGGGTGTAGTTTCTACTCTTTGTGCGATGACAGGGCTTGAAGTTCTTGCGCTGGAAATGCCGATCCGTCAAAAAGCCGATCAGGTAAACAGAGCGAAGGATCATATTGAGGATCTGAAAAAGAAATTTCCAAACGTAAAATCTGAAACCGTTAACTTAACTCCTGTTTTCGAAAGTTTTGAAAATATTGTCAGCGCACATTCAGAAGGAAATCCCAATAACAATCTGGCTCTTGCGAATACAAGATCACGTTTCAGAATGCTTAATTTATATTATTTCGGTCAGCTTCACGGACTTTTAGTGTGCGGAACAGGAAATAAAGTGGAAGATTTCGGAATTGGTTTCTACACCAAATACGGCGACGGCGGTGTAGATGTTTCTCCAATCGCGGATCTTTATAAAACGGAAGTTTACGAATTAGCTAGAGCTTTAAATTTAATTGAAAGCATTCAGAATGCAATTCCTACGGACGGACTTTGGGATGCAGAAAGAACGGACGAAGACCAAATCGGGGCAACCTATCCTGAACTGGAAAAAATTCAGAAAGAATACGGAACAAAAACAGCAGAAGATTACGAAGGCAGAGACAAAGAAGTTTTCCAGATTTTCGACAGAATGCATAAAGCGGCAAAACATAAAATGGTTCCGATCCCGATCTGCGATATTCCGGAAGACTGGAGAGCTAATTAATTTAACAATATATCAGTCTAACAATGTAACAATGAATTGTTACATTGTTAGATTGGTACATTAAAGTTGTTAAAACTATTTCAGAATTAACCGTAAAAGTGACAAAAGATGAACTAAACTTTTATTTAAAGTTGATCATTATAAATGAAAAAGTTCACAATAGTTTTTAAAAATCTTTGATTTTTATTCTTTTGAGCGCTTTGATTATTATAGAAATTCGCTTTAAGATTGTCTTTTGTTACTTTTGCGGTTTAATAAAAGTTTAAACAAACTTATTGTTACATTTTTTAATTTAATACTATGAATGGTAAAATAAGATCTGTCTTTTTCATTTGTTTAGGGCTTCTTTTCGGGATGTCTGTAATGTACGTTTATAATAACTTTATTGCGGATAAAAAGGAAAATTCCTCGAAAGATCCAAGAATTGAATACAGCAGTTCTGAGATTTCAGGCTCGGCATATTCGAGTCAGGAATCTATCGATCAGCTGACGGAAGAAAAAAGGGTTATTGCTTATGTTAAAAAAAATCATCAGCTTCCGGAATATTACATAACTAAAAATGAAGCAAGAAAGATGGGCTGGAATCCAGCCAAAGGAAATTTGTGTAAGGTTTTGCCGGGAAAAGCAATTGGCGGAGATTACTTCAGCAACAGGGAAAGAACATTGCCTGAAGGTGAAAAGTATTTTGAAGCGGATGTAAACTATCATTGCGGAAACAGAAATGCAGACCGGATTGTTTTCACGAAAGACGGTGATGTTTATCTGACTAAAAACCATTATAAGAGTTTTGAAAAGCAATAGTTGTTGGTCATTGCGAGGAACGAAGAGAGCCTGTGCTGAGCGAGTCGAAGTAAAGCAATCTAAAAATGTGAAAGTAGGTTTTATTTACATTATGACTAATCAAAACAACACGACTCTATATACAGGAGTTACTTCAGACTTACCCAAACGCGTTCAACAACATAAGGAAAATCATTATCAACAAAGTTTTACTGCAAAATATAATTTACATAAATTAGTTTATTGGGAAGCATTTCAGGAAATTGGAGATGCGATTTTTAGAGAAAAGCAAATAAAAGCTGGATCTCGGCAAGACAAGTTAGATTTAATTAATTCATTCAATCCTGAATGGAAAGATTTAATTGAAGACATTAGAGATATTATGAATCCTTATTGAGATTGCTTCGTCGCTTAGCTCCTCGCAATGACTTACGCTCACTGATTTAAAATTAAAAATAAAGTTATGAGTACAATATATATAGATTTTACGGACATCGGAGATTATGAAGATTTCTATGCCCAACTGAAAGAAAAGATCAAACTTCCTGAGCATTTCGGAGATAATCTGGATGCACTTTCTGATGTGATTACAGGAGAACTGGAAATGCCCCTTCACATTGAGTTTGTAAATATGACGGTCGATCAGCTGGAAACTTTTGAAGATCTTCTTCTCACACTTGAAGATGCTGAGGAAGAAATAGAAGACTTCACTTTCACTTATTTCCTCGAACAGTATGAAGATGATGAAGACGATCTGAACGAAGAGGAAGAATAAAACAATATACAGCCCGCAGATTAATCTGCGGTTTTTTTATGCATTAAAGTTTAATCTTAAAAAAGTACCAATAGCAATGATTCATTTCTTAAAATCAAGGCATATTTAAGGCATCTGTGTGGTATTAATAAATTTTCAATACACTTCACAAATTGTTAACTTTAGATCAAATTAATAATAAAAAACTTATGATCATTTGTGAAAACCTTTTGTTTTCTCATGGCGCTGAACTGCAACACTATAATTCCGGCGATTATGTTTTTAAGGAAGAAAGCACTCCGAAATATTATATGCAGATAAAAACCGGAACAGTAAAAATAAGCAGCTTTTTGGAAGACGGCAAAGAATTTATTCACGGGATTCCTTTCGATGGTCATTGCCTCGCCGAAACGTATATTTTCCACAATAAAAAGTATGCTGTAAGCGGAGTTGCAATTACAGATTGTGAAATCATCAGACTTGAAAAAAATAAATTCTTACAACTTTTATTAGAAAAACCTGAACTTCTTCTCACTATGTATTCTTACACCGCAGACCGTATGCGTTACAGACACATCACTGCTGCACCGTTTTCGTTCAGAGATCCGATTACAAAGCTTACTCTTATTATGTCTCATGTAAAAGCTCATTTTGGTTTTGAAGAACAATTTTCCTTTGTGATTCCTTATACAAGACAGCAATTAGCCTCCCTCACAGGAATGCGGATAGAAACCGTAATCCGTGCAATTAAAAAAATGGAACAGCAGAATATGGTAAAGATCGACAACAGTAAAATTTATATTTAAAAAACAAAAAAATCCTTAACCAAAAAGTTAAGGATTTTATCATTTATCTTTAAAGGAAAGTACTATTTTCCAATCACTTCCGTAATCGGATTTCCTACATTTCCGCTTGGAAACTGAATTTTAAGCAATGAAGAAACGGTAGGTGCAATATCGGTCATGAAGTACGCTTTATTGCTTTCACCATGTTGAATTCCCCATCCCATAAATATTAAAGGAATATGTGAGTCGTAAGAATTCCATACACTGTGCGTTGTCCCTGTTTTTGAATATGGAGGAAGCATGGAATCATGTGAAATCAACTGAATATCACCACTTCTCTGCCTGTTGATCCCGTTAATAATTCTCTGCTTAATCGGTTCCGGAATAGAAGCTTCCGAAACTTTATTTACCGGAACAGCATACAAATCTGAAGGATCACTCTCAATTTCTTTTACGGTGAAATCTACAACGTCTTCTAATTTAATATTATTTTCTTTGAGTAATTTCCTGTCGAAATAAATCTGGTAATTATCCACTGCATTGATCAGTTTATCAACCCCGAATTTTTCTTTTAATTTAAGATTGACGTTTTTATCCATTCCGTCTCCGAAGAAACCTGTCGTGATTTTATGTTCCTGTAAGAATCCTACAGAATGGGCACCACCATGATCTGCCGAAAGAAAAACAGTGTACTGTCCTTTTCCTACTTTGGAATCCAGATAACTGAAAAACTGGGCTAAATCTTTATCAAGTCGTAAATAAACATCTTCCACTTCGATGGAATTCGGACCAAATTTATGTCCTGCATAATCCGTCGATGCCAAATTGATGGCTAACATATCCACAATATCGTCTCCTCCTAACTTTTCACCTTCTATTGCGGCTTCCGCTAATTTCAGTGTCAGTGTATTCCCAAATGGTGTGTAACGGATATTGTCTTTTTTAGCCTGATAATCAGCTGCTAAATTACTGTAAGGAAAAGTAGGTGTTTTGGCACTTCCCAGCAATCCTTCCCATGAAGAATTATCAGGTGAACTTTCTGTGTACTGATCAATCGGAAGCAAAGTATTCCAACCGTTGGCAACCAATTTATCAGGTAAATCCTGAGAATTGAAGGTTTTTACCCACTGCGGAAGATCATTCATATACCAGGAACTTGTGATAAAGTCTCCTGTGGAATCATCAAACCAGAACGCTCCGTTCGGTGTGTGTCCTGCCGGTAAAATGGAAGCTCTGTCTTTTAAAGAAACGCCGATTACTTTTCCCTGAAAGTTGGTGGCAAGTCTCAATTCATCGGTAACCGTTGTCGACCATAGATTTTTCGGAGAATGACTTCCTACTTTGACGTTGGCTGTTCCTACAGGCTTTACACTTTCATCTGTGGTACAGTAGACATTTTGCCCGGTTTCCTTATCCGTCCAGTCGTTTCCTGCGATTCCGTGAATTGCCGGAACTGAACCTGTGTAGATACAAGTGTGCCCTAAAGCTGTAACGGTAGGAACGTAAGGAATATGAACGTTATTTAATGAATATCCTGTATTTAAAAGTCTTTTGAAGCCGTCGTTACCGTATTTGTTATAAAAACGGTATAAATAATCCCACCTCATCTGATCCACTACTAAACCTACTACCAGTTTTGGTCTTTCCAACTGAGAATTTTTGTTCTTCTGCGCATTGATTGTAATGACGGACAAAAAAGCAGCCGCCGCAACCGAAATTTTCCTAAGCATCCAGTAAAATTTTTATTGACCACAAATTTAAGGGTTTTGAAAGTTTTGATGTGTGAAATTTTATTTAAATTTGATTAAATAACTTTCATATCATCCTTAATGACAGACGAAGAAATTCGGTTTCATCAAAAATTCTTTGAAAACTGCGCAAAGGACTATCGGAATTTGGCAAAAGACCTTGTTCTTCAACTTACAGAAATCAAAAAGATTAAACTTAATGAAGATTTTCCTTTTCTCACATTTAACAAAATGAAAGGAAATCAAAAATTAAGTCGAGGAAAAATCTTAGATTGGAATTTTTTTATTCACGGCTATCACTGCCATTTTATTAATACAAAAACGAAACAGGAAGTAGAAGCACCATTTATGTTCGGAATGGATTTTGGTGACCTTGATCCTTATTTCTTTTTATTATTTATTGAAACAAATCCTGCCTATAAACCTCTCCCCTTCAACATTGAAGATAAATTCAAGGATGGCGAAAAAGTTTTGAAAGTCATGCTTGAATTAGGTTTGTTTGAGAAAATAAGTTCAAATATTAAAAATCATTCTGGGATTGCGGTAAAAGACAGAGACAAAATAGAAATTAAACTTTTTAATGAAGAAAAGTATCTATCTAAACAAGATGTTAAATTTAGCATTCTAAACCTATTCAGATTCAAAAGATTTTAATTAGCTTTGAAATTAACGTAAAAAATACAACTTATTGCATCTCAAAAACATTTCTAATCATGAAAATTATCAGACCTCTTCTTTTTTCGGTATCTCTGTTGCTATTCGGTTGGCTGTTCATCAGCAATATCAACCTCATTAATGTTGCAGCAACGCTGAATGAAGCCGAAATCAATTCTGAAGTGGGAAAGGTAAATGCTTTCAGTAATATAGATGAGCTTAAGGAATTTACCATTGAAAAGATCAATTATCTGGAAGTGATTCGGGAAAGATTTTCGGAAAATGCCATGATACGAATTGTTGTGATTTCCGTTCTTGTTATGATTCAGATTTTGCTGTACGCCACAAAAAGCAGATTTCATGCCCAGAATTCTAAATTTTAATTCATGGAAATCAGAAAACTAAAAATATTTGAAGAAAATTTCATTCCTGATCCTGATTATAAAAGCTACGAAACTGAAAAGATTTTTGTGGTTTCAACCATCGAAACCGCAAATTCTTTTGAATTTAATCTGAGAGAAAAAAATCAATATTATCAAAAGATATGTAAAACAGAACTTCATGATATTGAATATTTAAACGCAGTGGTACAGCAAGGTCATTCTTTCGGAATTTTTGAAAATGAAGAACTTATTGGATGGATCATCTGTGATTATAGAGGGAAAAATAACAGTCTTTTTATTCAGAATTTGTGGATTCATAAAAAGTTCAGAAAACAAAATATCGGGAGATTGCTGATCAAAAATATCAACCGTGAAGCCCGGAATCTGCAATGCAGAATTGTGGAAGCGGAACTTAGCAATACCAATTATCCTGCAATAAAATTTTTTCTGAAAACCGGATTTCAATTTACAGGAATTAATACAAAATTATACAGCAACTCAACTGAAACGGCTTTGTTTATGAGCTTTGATTTGATTTAATTAATCTTTATTTTCTATTAAAATATAAGTTATCCACGATTAACTAATAGAATTTTTTTTAGAATGGTATGACTAATGATTACTATACATCAATGTTGGGAAAAACCTTAGATTATTTAGTTCTTTTTTAATATTATGTAAAAAAATGTAGTTTTGAAAAAAATTAGATTCCATGAAAACTATCTTATTGATACTACTTATCTCTTTTCAGATTTTTAATGCTCAGAAAAGAGAATTCAAATGTGAAAAAGTTTATGATGCTGTAGAACTTATCGACCAATCCAAATTTGATGAAGCTATTAATATTTTAAAGGAATGCGAAAAGATTGATCCTTCGGATTATACATATCCTTATGAGATTGCTTATGCATTGCTTCAGAAAAAAGATTACAAAAATGCTATTTCACAACTTGAAAAAATAAAAAGCTACTCTACGATCCAAGCCGATTACTATCAGCTTTTAGGGAATACGTACGACTATGATAATAA
Organism: Chryseobacterium urinae; assembly: GCF_030518295.1. NCBI lineage: Bacteria > Pseudomonadati > Bacteroidota > Flavobacteriia > Flavobacteriales > Weeksellaceae > Chryseobacterium > Chryseobacterium urinae. The sequence continues at coordinate 22,605 of NZ_JAULSJ010000012.1, forward strand.
CCCTAAAAAAGCTATTGCAACTTATGATGAAGGTCTCAAAAAATTTCCAAATTCAGGAAGACTGCATCTGGAAAAAGGAGTAATGTACGAATATGAACAACCTGAAGAAGCTATTAAAATATATGAGAAAGGAATCAGGGTGGATCCAACATATCCTTCAAACTACTACAGAGTATCGAATCTATATTTAAAATCTGATAATAAATTGCCGGGTCTCATTTACGGAGAAATTTTTGTAAATCTTGAAAGAACTACAAAAAGAACTCAGGAAATGAGTGAAAAGCTTTATAAGACTTATAAAAATGCAATTGATATAAAAGATGAAAAATCCAGCACGATATCGTTGTGTAAAGTAATTTCTGTAGATGTTAATTCCTTAAATAAAAATAAAGTTCCATTCTGTATGATGTTTGAAGCGAGTATGATGCTTTCAAGTTTAGGTGAGAAAGAATTTACCTATGAAAGTTTTACGAAAATTCGAAAGAACTTTTTAAAAGAATATTCTACACGAATCAAAAAAAGTTATCCAAACGTTCTTATGGATTATTTTAAGAAAATGGAAGATCAGAAAGTTTTTGATGCTTACAATCATTATGTATTTCAAATAGGTGATGAACAGGCTTTCGCAGCTTGGAAAGAAAAAAATGAAGAAGAATATCAAAAATTTGCTGATTGGTATACGAAGGACGAAAATAAGCTAAAGATTGACAAAACGAATCTTTATATTGTAGAATAACCAAAATGTAATTTTATTCAAGTAGAAAAAGAATATACCAAGCCAGATATTATAAATTTTATTCTTTTTTAAACTTTAATTTAAATAAAAATTACTTGAATAAGCAATTTAAGAAATATCAACAACCATTTATCTGATAATGATTTAAAAATTATTAATCAAAAATTTTACAAAGAAAATTCTTTATGATTAATAGACGTAATCGGAATAACCGATGATGATAATTTTTTGAATAAAGCTTTTAATTTAGCTACTTTTGCTTAAATAAACTATTTCAAACATGGAAAACAATTTATTCTTATCCAAATTTTGGACGAGAATCTGGGCATTACTTATTGATACAATTATTCTTGGTATTTTTGGGTTTTTATTAGGTCTGGTTTTTAAAGACTTTTTTATATCACTTGGAGAAAGTGCAAAATTAATCGGTTGGACAATCTCATTAGCTTATTATACAATTTTAAATTCTAAATTATACGAGGGCGGTACTTTTGGAAAAAAAATAATGAAAATTCAGGTAACAGATATCAAAGGAAATTGTATTGATATCAAAACTTCTTTCATCAGATCATTAATTTTTACAGCGCCATTTTTTCTTAACGGCTTTAAAATTCCCGGATCAGATACATTCTCTGTTATTGCAATTATTCAGGGGATTATTATTTTTACCTTAGGACTTGGTATTATTGTATTTTACATTTTCAATAAAGAGACCCGGCAATCTGTTCATGATATTGTCGCAAAAACGTATGTTGTTCAGGACTATAGAAATAATGAGATTAGTTTCATGCCGAAAATACGAAAGCTACCTTTTTACATTACTGGTGCAATATTAGCAATAACTATTGGAGTTTCTGCTTACAGTTTAATCGCTATTACAAAAATTTCAAAATTGATTCCTGTGCATAAAGAGATTTTGGAGCAAGACAATATTAGCAATGCTTCTGTTAACATGAATTACACTCCTATTACAGACAATCAAGGTAATAAGCGTTTTGTGTATACAGTAACTGTCTACGTCAATAAAAATTTACAAATTACTCAGAATAATATTAATGAGCAGTTCCATAATCCGGAGCTGATGCAAACTGTAAAAACATTTATCAACAGTAACGCATATGATTCTGACAATGACATTCTGAATGTTGTAGTGGTTTCCGGATACGATATTGGAATAGCCAAGCAATATAAATCATTCAATTTTTATAAACCTGTCTCCGAATGGAAAAAAATATCAGAATAGTATGATAAACTATAAAAACGTGCTCAAAGAACACGTTTTTCTTTTATCTTTATAAAAAATAGTTTCTATAATGATTACAAAAGCTTACATTCAGGAGTACGGCAATGGTAAAACAGAACCTGAATTTCTGGAGGTAAGAACTGTTTTGGAATCAAGAGGAGTTGACTGCGAATTTTTTACCATCAAAAAATTACATCGAAATCACATCCAGCTTAGTGAAGAAACGCTGATTTTCGGAGATCACTCAGCAATGGTATATATTTTCAAAATATTGGGAATCAATTCATTCACCTCATCTTACCCTCAAAGTTTAAGGCATTATTTAAAGCGAAGTGTTTGGGAAACAACTGTGAAAAAACTCATGATGCAAAGTCATGAACAATCTTTAAACACTTTTGTAAAACCGAAATTTAAAACCAAGCTTTTCACAGGATTTGTCATCAATTCACAACATGATCTTCTCCGCCTTGAATCATTTTCAAAAGAGACGGCGTTATTCTGTTCATCTGCTGTTGAATGGCTTTCTGAGTTTCGGGTTTTCGTAAATCATTCTGAAATCGTCGGAATAAAAAATTACAGCGGAGAGAGAAATCTTAAACCGAACATGGACACGGTAAAAACTGCCATTAAAGATTTTGAAAATTCAGATGAAAGAACGAAGGCATACGGAATTGATTTCGGAATTCTGAAAAGCGGAGAAACTGCATTATTTGAGTGGAATGACGGCTTTGCATTGGGTTCTTATGGTTTGGAAAAGGATATTTATACGGATCTTTTAATAAACAGATGGAAAGAACTCTTTAGCATTTCAAACCTTAATTTATAGAGTTATTTTTATTTATCCTTTATTATTAAACTCAACCGCTTTTAAGTTCGGAATGGTGTTTAAATTTATCTAATCTTTAATTTCACTCAGCTCAAATTCCATTTTTTTGACAGTAAAAATTGCGGACAGTTATTTTCAGATAAAAAACAAACATCAATATTTTCTTATTTTTCACTGAATTCTTTAGTAAAAAAAGCACTTTTAACAGGTTTAAAATTAAAAAAATACAGATTTCATATTTAATACATAAATAATTACATTTAAATTATTTACATCTTTTATATTATATGATTAATAAAAAGGTCGTAAAAAAGCACATTTTTGACATTTTCACAAATTCAAAAAATAGTGATTTAACATAATTAAATACACTTTTTTGTGAATTAAACAAACATTTATAATAAAATAACTAATAAAATATTAATAATTTATCATATTATTTATATATTTACAATTGTAAAAAAATATGATAATGAAAAACAAATTTATTTCAGTAATAAGTCTGGGTATTGTATTTATTTGTAATGCACAAGTTGGAATTAATACAAGCAATCCTGCAAGCACACTCGACATTAAAGGATCTTTTGCAACACCTTACAAAGCCGTAACGGCAACCACCTATTCATTATTAAATTCAGATCACTATTTAGACTACAGAGGAACCTCTGCTGCTGTGTGGACTCTTCCGGCAGCTTTAGCATCACCGGCAACTTTCGGAGGAAGAATCTATGAAATCCGTAACGGAAGTAATTTTGATGTAACAATTAATCTTAGTGGTACGGAAAAAATAGATGTTTCCACCACAGCGGTCAATCAGTCTGGTTTTACGATTCCCGCAGGATATTATGCAACTGTTAAAAATACAGGGCTCACCTCCGGAACAACCTGGGTTGTAACACTTCTTACCACAGGCAATAGCAGTTCTGCAAATTCTACAGGTTTCAGTACATCAATTTTAGGGTACATTCCTGTTAAAACTTCTCAGAGAGCGGTTCCGGCAACCTTTGGAGGAGTTTCCGTTACAGAAAGAGGATGTAAAAAATGGTCCGGAACAGGAGCAAATGGTCATACATATTGCGCTTATCAGTTGGGAGGTGCAAAAAACTTCTACGACACATTTACTTTTGCAAAACAAGTGGGAGGATATATTTCTACAATTACTTCCAATGCGGAAAGAACATTTATTTACAACAATCTTTTATCAAATACAACAGGCTACTCGCTTAATAACAGCATCTGGATAGGCTATAACAAGGTGGCGTATCCCGGTAACAGCAATCAGTTCACATGGATCACCGGAGAAGACTGGACGATCGACTGGACGACCTCTCCAAATTCAACCCCGCAAAACTTCTTTGCAACCGGGGAACCCAACAACAGCGGAGGAACGGAAGGCTCATGCCATATTTTCCCAACTTCCGTCAACAGTTCAAGACAATGGAATGATCTTACAGGAAGTCTTACGGTAAGCGGAGGTGTGAGTTTTGATCAGGTTATTTTAGAATTTAATGAAGACTAAACAATAAAACATAAATTAAACATGAAAAATAAAATTATAACTATAAGCTTTTTATTGTCCATTTTTTCGATAGTGAATAGTCAGGTAGGTATTAATACCAATACTCCCGGAAGTACCTTAGATGTTAAAGGATCTTTTGCTACTCCTTATAAACAGAGTACAGCCACTTCATATAGTTTTTTATCTACTGACGAATATCTGGATTATAGAGGAACCGCCGCTGCAACATGGTCTCTTCCTGCAGCCGTAGCCTCACCTGCTACATTTGGCGGCAGAGTGTACGAAATAAGAAACGGAAGTGCTTTCGATGTTACGATTACCCCTAATGGTACTGAAAAAATAGATGTTTCCAATGTAGCAACAGCTCAGGCAAGTTTCACGATTCCTGCAGGCTACTATGCTGTAATTAAAAATACAGGGGCAACTTCGGGCACAACCTGGGTAGTATCTTTGCTTACTTCAGGAAACTCCTCATCATCTGGTTCAGCAGGATTCAGTACATCTATTTTGGGATACGTTCCTGTGAAAACTTCACAAAGAGCTGTTCCTGCAACATTCGGAGGGGTAAGTGTTTCAGAGAGAGGATGTAAAAAATGGTCAGGAACAGGTTCCAACGGACATACTTACTGTGCTTATCAGCTTGGAGGGGGCAAAAACTTTTATGATACTTTTACTTTTGCAAAGCAGGTAGGAGGATATGTGGTTACCATTACTTCCAATGCAGAAAGAACATATATTAATACCAATATCTTAGCAAACACAACAGGTTACAATCTTAATAACAATATCTGGATCGGATATAACAAAGTGGCTTATCCGGGAAACTCCACAGAGTTTACATGGATTACCGGTGAAGACTGGACCATTGACTGGACGACTTCTCCAAACTCAACCCCTCAAAGTTTCTTTGCAACGGGAGAACCCAATAATAGTGGAGGAACAGAGGGATCCTGCCATATTTACAGTACATCAGGTAATGCCTCAAGACAATGGAACGACTTAATAGGAACCTCTACCACATTTAATTTGAGTGCTTTTGATCAGGTTATTTTAGAATTTAATGAAGATTAAAAAACTGAAAAATTATGAATTTAAATCTTTATTAAAATCAACAAAAATAAAAGGCTGTCTCAAAACAGAGAACAGCCTTTTTTATATCTAAATGTGAGTTTACTTAAAATTTCAAATCTCCATTCACTTCTCTTACTGCATTCGCAGCTTCAGCAAATTTCAATTGCTCTTCCGCAGTAAGCGTTACGTTTACGATTTTTTCCACACCGTTTGCTCCGATAATGGCAGGAACACCAAGGCAGATATCATTTTGTCCGTACTCTCCTTCAAGCATTAAAGAACAAGGGATCATTTTTTTCTGGTCGCAAGCAATAGCCTGAACCATTACAGAAACTGCTGCTCCCGGAGCGTACCAAGCTGAAGTTCCTAATAATTTGGTAAGCGTTGCACCTCCTACTTTGGTTTCTTCAATAACGTATTTCTGTTGTTCAGCATCTAAGAATTCTGTTACAGGTACTCCGTTTCTTGTTGCTTTGCTTAATAGAGGAAGCATTCCGGTATCACTGTGAGCAGCGATTACCATTCCGTCTACGTCAGAGATTGGAGCTTCTAAAGCTTCTGCCAATCTGTATTTGAATCTTGCAGAGTCTAATGCACCACCCATTCCGATGATTTTGTGCTTAGGAAGACCTGAAGTTTTGTGTACCAGATAAGCCATTGTATCCATTGGATTAGAAACCACGATGATGATTACTTCCGGAGAATGTTTTACTAAGTTTTCTGTAACTTCTTTTACGATTCCAGCGTTGATTCCGATTAACTCTTCTCTTGTCATTCCCGGTTTTCTTGGAATCCCCGAAGTAATAACCGCTACGTGAGAACCTGCAGTTTTGCTGTAATCTCCTGTTGTTCCGGTAATTTTTGTATCGAATCCGTTAAGCGATGCTGTCTGCATCAAATCCATTGCTTTACCTTCTGCAAAACCTTCTTTAATGTCTACTAAAACTACTTCTGAACAGAAGTTTTTCATTGCGATGTATTCTGCACAGCTTGCTCCTACAGCGCCTGCACCTACTACAGTTACTTTCATAATATACTTATTTATTGTTTTTTAATGGTATTACGGAACTTTACAGTTTCATAATATAACTTTTAAAATTTATTTATCTGAATTGTTTATCCACATTTGGTTTACAAATGAGAACTCCCAAATTTAATAATTCCTGAAAAATTGGGCAATCTTTCAGGAATTTAATTATCTTTAAAAGTGATATTTATATTTTAAATCGCTATTAATGGACGTTCAGAAGAAAGGTATACAGTTTTTTAGCTCCGGATAAAACCTCATCATAATTTTTTTCAGAAACCTCATTATCCAGAACTTCTTTGAAATTCTTCCACATAAATCCTGTATTTTCACGGTAACAGCCGAAGAAATTGAAAGTAACATCATCAAATCCTTCTGTTTTGGAAAGCTGTTTTGCAATAACATTTCCTCCCAATGTAGAACCTTCGATCACATACAATGCTCCCAAAGCTTCATTTTCACTGGAAAAACTCAATTCTTCAGTAGCCTTTTGATGATCGAGATCCAGACTTTTAAGATCCTGCTCAATTAAAGGAAGTTTTTTTCTTTCCTCAAGCTGAAGTTTTTCAGAGAATTTTTCAGAAAGACTTTCGAAGATCTGATCTTCGGAATGAAGAAGCATAAGATAATTTCTGCCAATGATCTTTTTATAATCTTCCAGCGTAAAAGTTCTGTCGAATATTTTTTTAGAGTTAAAAAGTTTTTCCGCGGCATCATGAAATTCTGCCGTATTTTGTTTTAGATATTCAGATACCATACCGGAATTTTAAAGTAAATTTTTAATTAAGGTTTTTTAAAGGTGAGGATAAAAGTAGTGCCGTTTTTACTGCTTTCATAGTCTACGTTCCCGCCAAGTCTCTGCATAATTCTGTGCACGATGGATAGTCCTACTCCGTTTCCTTTAAACTTCTTCGCATTATCCATCCTGTTGAAAATTTTAAACATTTTATGCTTATTTTCTTCTGGAATTCCGATTCCGTTGTCTGTAATTCTGTAGACTACCGTGTCTTCTTCTTCCGTTCCGCCGATAATTACTTTCGGTTTTTCCTGATGGGAAGAATATTTTATGGCGTTATTGATGATGTTTAAAAATACCTGATGAAGCATTGTTTTATCAGCAAGAACATCGGGACAATCATTAATGACCACTTCGCTTTCTGAAGTATCAAATGTTATTTTAGCATTTTCAGAGATCTTCGCGATGGTTTGTGCCGTCTGTAACCTTTCGAGTTCTATTTCGCTGTGTTTTGCACGGCTTAACTGGAGTACATCATGCATCATTTCCGCCATATTGTCGATTTCCTCGATAATGGAATTGATTTTATTTCTGCTTTTGTCTGAGCCGTCCGTAAGACTTTTCAGAAGCATTTGGGCGTTCAGTTTCATTACTGTAAGCGGAGTTCCCAGATCGTGTGAAATCGTATAAGAGAAACTATCCAGTTCTTCGTTTACTTTTTTAAGCTCATCATTAAGCCTTTTAATGGTAATGTAATTTTTATGGGACGTTTCAAGGATCAGATCACGAACTGCCTGTAATGCGGCAACGTTTCTGGAGTTCCATCTTTTAGAATTTCCTTTGATATCTTCAGTGAAAATCTGGAAAGAAGTTCTCGGGGAAACCACCTGTGTCTCTTCACCGTTTTTCACAATCACATCTATTTTCTTTTCAGGATTTCCTGCCCAGTCGATGTGTTCATCAAATTCTTTACGGAACCAGATCAGCAGATTATTTTTAGATTTTTCAATAAAATAAAAAGCCACTCCTGCACATTTTTCGTCAAGACCAATTTCTTCTCCGTGGTCTTTCAGAAAACTTCTGCTGAGATAGATATTTTCGTCTATATTTCTGTGCGCCCACTGTATGAGATTTTCAATAATACTCTCATCGGGCGTTTCTCCTTCCGTAACGATTTTTTCATCTGCTACAATTGCCAGTCCGTCTGCTTCGGGAAGATCTTTTATTTCAGATTTATTCTCAATTAAAGAATCAAAAAGATTGTTGTATTTTAAGAATTCTTCTTTTAAGCGGGAACATTTTTCATTAAGATACAAACGGTATTCCAGTTCTTTTTTTGATCTGAATGACGAGTAGGCATTGGACGCCAAAGCCGTAAAAATTCCTGCCTGAACACGGTCTTCAAGATCAATGTGTTTCGGTTCGGAATTCTGGCAGGTAACCAGCCCCCAAAGATAATCATCAATAATAATAGATATACTGAAACTGGAAGACGCTCCTGAATTTTTAATGTACTGCGCATGAATAGGCGACATTCCGCGTGATCCCGAATAAGTAAGATCTATTATTTCATCAGATTTACTGTATATAGGAATGGTCTCCGAATGAACGTTGCTGAAAATTCTTTTTCTTTTTTTAAGATAAAGTTCTCTTGCCTGTCTCGGAATGTCGGATTCCGGATAATGAAGACCGAGATAGCTCTCTATGTTTTCATCTCTTTTCTCAGCGATTACTTTTCCGGAGCCGTCCATCATGAATTTGTAAACCATCATTCGGTCGTAATTCACGATCTTTGAGAGGGTATTTAAAAGCTGATCCCAAATTTCCTGTTCATCTTCAATAATGTAGAAATTATCGTATTTGTTGGAAATTCTTTTGTTGGGATTAATGATCACTTTTTCAAATTCAAGGAAAATTTTCCCTTTGCTTCTGAAAACGGAGAAATGGTACTCTATACCATCAATAAAGATCTTGTCAAAATATGTTTCGTTTTCTCTTCTGGTAAAGTCGGCTAAAGAATTGTATATCTCAGATTCTATAATGCTTTTAAAGCTTTCCGGAAAGTCCGTAAGCTTCTTATCAAAAAGCACATTTGCGTTTTCGATATTAAATATATCCTCGATATTCTTACTAAAAAAAGCTATGGAATGAGACCCTGCATCAATGCCAATCAGATAACCAAAACTTTGTATGTAGCCCGGAATATGGATAGGCTCCTCATGACACTCAACAAAATTCATATAATATTTTGACCTATCAAATATACGACTTTTTTTATCTAATCGGATTTTTTCTCTATAAACGCATACCACAAAAAGTTATAAAATTTCAGCAGAATATGGGTTTTAAAGAATATTTTTCTCTGTTCATCGGATATAAAGAAAATTTAAAACCAACATTATCATAATTATCGTTAACTAAATTTAACCATAAAACGTTATAAATTTTCCCAATTAGTATAAATCCGGAAAATCTACCTAAAAACCATCAAAAACACTTTTATTTTTACGAAAAAAACATATCCTCGATTATAAATATTTAAAATCAGGGATATGTTTAAATTATTGAGGCTTTTCTACTCCTGGGAAATTTCAGTTCGTTAAAAGTAAATTCCTGTAGTTATACTTCTTTTTCGAAATAAAGCATATAATATTTTCCGTTTTCATCTTCACCCTGAGCGAGTTTCTGTCTGTCGCCGTGGATGTAGATGTGGAAGTTTTTGTCTAATTTGATGATGCTTTTAAAATGTCTCTGCGTTTTCTTTACCGCGGCTTCACTAATGGGAAATTCTTCCGCAATATTGATCTGCATATCCTGTTCGTAATCGGTTTTAAAGTTGTTGAAACTTTCGATGACGTGTTCGTCGCCCAAAACTTCGGCAGCAAATTCATCAAGCTTAAACTCTTCCTTTTCTTTGAAAAAATTGATCGATTTATTTAAAAAATCTGCCTGATCTGCTTTGGAAACTTCAAATTCCTGAGGCAATTGCTTCGTGATGTAATCTTTATACACCATTAAAGCTTCCTGCGTATGAAAATATTCGTCGTCGCGCTGTTTTACCTTTAAAAAATCTTCGAACCAGTAATACATATCTCCATTTTTGTTATTGTCTACAACTGAAAGAACGTATCCTGTTTCTTTGTCGTTATTATAGATTAACGCCGCTTTATCTATTTTAGACAAACCAATTCCCTGATCTTTTTCGATGTCGAAAGTTTCGTCATTGGGAGCAATTTTAAGGAAAGATTCTCTTTTTTCGGTCTTAAAAATTCCAATCTTGTCTACTCTTTCTGTTCCTTCTCTTTCGTCCTCGAAATATACAATGAACAATTCTCCGCCCTGAACTCTTGGGTTTTCAGCAGCTTCAAAAAGATGTTTGGCGATGTTTTCAGATTCCCAAAGGAATTTCGACTTGTCATCAAAAATTTCGGAAACCGAACTGTACACGGGATTATTTACGAGATAAGAATCGCTGTAAAAATGGAAGGTTTCTTCTGATTTAAAGGAACCTAAGAAGTAATTTTCCAGCAGTTCCGCCATTCCTTCTTCCAACTGTAATTCTTCCTGAGAAAGCGTTAAAGATTCTCCGTTGATTTTATTTCCGACTCTATGTACTACGATTTTTGAAAACATTTCCTGAATATTTTTGGACTGCAAAGATATTAATTAAATCAGACAATCGCGAGGATTTCCATAATGATAAATATGCTATCATTATGATAAGATTTTGAAGGATTTTTAAAATCAAAACAAATAAACAAAACATTAATAATCAACACTTTAATTTAAATTAAAATTCAAAGGCATTTCTTTGGCGGCATCATTCTCAAAACATAAGAATATGGACTTAAAAACTTTGAACAGAATTGATAAGCTGAGAAGATTAAAAAGCAGAGGACCGCAAACTCCGAAATGGCTGAAACCGTATCATCTTCTGATTGTTGCCTTTTTGGCTGTTTTTACTTTCGGAGCATTTATTAAAATTTTGGAACTTAATCAACAATAATATGAACTATTTAGAAGCCGCACAGGAAATCAAAGAAGTGATTCCCGAGATTGAAAATGAGCTGAAACAAAACAGAAAACAAAATTCCTACAGCGTCATTCAGACGTTTACAGACAATATCAAAGACAGAATTAAGCAAAATGACCGGAATATTCTGTTTCTATGCCTGAAAAAAATGGATGATATTTACAGAAACGGAGATGCCGTACTTAAAAACGCTGTGGAACATACGTTTATTTATTCACTGGACAATTCTACTGCTTTCTGCAGTGAGGAATACCGAAAAATGATCTTTAGTCATATTTCCAAGGATCTTCAGACGGTCTATTCCAGACAAATCTACAACCACGGTATCTGAGTTTATTACATTTTTTGAAGATCTTGTTACAAATGCACTAAAATTTAAAAATAAAGACCTCATTAAAAATCAACCGATTATGAAATCTAAAATAAGAAGAATTTCCGACTGGAAAACGCTTCAAACCACCACCAACAGACACAATATTGAAATTCTGGCAACGCATATCGCTGTAATTGTCGGTGTTTTTGTTTTTGCCTCCATTCTGTAAACTTTGGTACAGTTTTCGCCGCAATAGAAAGTGTTACGAAAAATATTAATTATGATGAATGTACAGATGCCAACTATTGATCAAAAAATAGCGAGTGAGTATTTAAAATTTTTCTATCCACCCCTTCGCACAGAAATTACCCAATTATCTACACAGGATAATTTTGCCGGGATTATGCAGGCAACCATTAATTATCTTAAAAAGCTTCTTCACGAATCTAAAGTGAATATTATTGCCCATCACATCAAACTGATGGAAATGATCTATAAAGGAGGAGATTCTTATGTAAAAGATATGATCGAAAATCTTTTTGTGCGGTCTTTTGAAAGCTTTAAAAAGCACGCCAAAATCTCCCACTGGAAACTTCTTTACCAATATATGCCTGTTACTTTTCAGGTAATCTACAACGATCAGCGAAAGCAGGACAAAATCTTTTTTGGGAAGTAAATTAATTTTTAAACGCAGTTCCGGCGAAGCCTTTGGCTTCGCCGGAACTTTTTAATTCTTCTTTAAAAAAGTCTGTTTTACCGTTTGAAGTTCTTTGTCGTTCATCTTTGAAGATTTCTTCAGTTTGGCAACAAAAACATCTACTTCTTCAGCAGTTGAAGGACAGCCCAGATTTTCGTTTTTATCGTTGAAAGAATCTGCAAGAACTTCCCCTTTCGGATTCAAAACGAGCCAGAACGGAAGTCCGGCTTCTTTGCCTTTGTATTTTTCCATCAATGCTTCCCCACCCGGATTTTCAAGCTTTTTCTTTTCGCCCATTTCCTGAACATCTATATAGGCAGTAACAAATTTTTTATCAAAAATCGGCTTTGTTTCCGGTAAATTCATGTTCTTTTCCATAACGTGACACCATTTGCACCACGAAGCGTGAAACATCAGCAAAACATTTTTATTTTTGGATTTAGCTTCGGTAAGCGCTTTGTTTAAAACAACATTCGCTTTTTCCTGAGCAAAATGTAACTGGAATAATAATAAGCCTAAAAATAAGAGGATTTTAGAAATTTTCATTTTGGATCTGATTTAATTTCTACGAATGTAAACATTTTCTCTGTGCTTTAAAATATTCATGCAAAAAATTAAATTACCTCCAATTCTTTTATTTTTGTAAACAAATATTTTAAATGAAGTGGAACAGTACAATCTTCTTACTTTTTACAGTTATTTTTTGTGAAGCACAAATTTCTGAAAAAGTAAAAATGTTAGTCAAATCTTTAGATACAATACAGTATGCAGAATCTTCACATATCGGAATCGGTGGTGAAAGAAGTAAACTATATGATGATTTCAGAAAATTAGCGAAAACTGCTACCAATGATGAGCTTTTTTATCTGGCGAAGAACGGAAGCAATTCTTTAAAATTGTACTCAGGGAAAGAACTTTTTAAAAGAAATGATAAACGATTTCTTGAAATCTATCAATATTATAACGATCATCCTGTAATGATGAAATATGTAAACGGCTGTGTCGGAAAAAAAGATAATATTGCGACCCATTTGATGGATGAAATCTATGCAGCAAAGGAAATTATTTCCATTCGAGATCCTATTTCAAAAGAAAAAACAGATAATTTTACTAAAGCTCAACTGAAAAGTATTGAGGATGAAGGGTATAAAAAACTGAAACAGAAAGAAATACAATTTTTTCTGGATCATTTGGTAAAAAAGAAATAATAAGCATGAAAGAAAAACTACTTTGTCTACTCTATTTTTTGATAATTGTGAATATTTCCGCACAAATTCCTTCTCCAAAGGTCATTAAAAAAGAATTCATTTTTGAAGAAGGGGCATATTTCAAACAGTGTCATGCATCTACAATGGAACAGTCTTCGGACGGACATCTTTTGGCAAGCTGGTTTGGAGGCAGTCATGAAGGTGCTAAAGATGTTGTGATATGGGGAGCCCGTTCTGATGGAAAAACATGGAGCCCTCCTGAAATCTGGGCAGATGGAAAGGTTAACGATTCTCTGCGTTATCCCTGCTGGAATCCTGTCTTATTCAGATCGAAAAAAGAAAAGATTATCTATCTCTATTATAAAGTAGGACCCAATCCGCGGGAATGGTGGGGAATGGTTAAAACCTCACGAGATAACGGAAAAACCTGGGAAAAAGCACAGCGGTTACCAGATTCTATTCTTGGTCCCATCAAAAACAGACCCATTGAGCTCGCCAATGGCGATATTATTTCCCCATCAAGCAGAGAAATCAATGAAAATAGATGGAAGGCTCATGTGGAAATCAGCAGGAATCATCAGAAAACATGGACATCGTATTCCATAGATTCTGCTTCAGCATTTAATGTGATCCAACCGAGTATTCTTTTACATAAAAATGGTAAACTGCAGGTTTTATGCAGAAGTAAAGAGGGAGTCATTGCAACCTCATGGTCACAAAATAATGGGATGAACTGGAGTCCTTTAACCGCAACAAATCTTCAGAATCCTAACTCGGGAACGGATGCCATTGCTTTTAAAGATTTTTTTCTGATTGTATACAATCCTGAGCTTCCCGGAAAAGACTGGTGGGAAGGCCGCACAAAATTACGACTGGCTTATTCTTACGACGGGATCAACTGGAAAGATCTCCTTTCGTTAGAGGATGAAAAAAAGGGAGAATTCAGTTATCCTACAATTTTTAAAGATGCAAAAGGATTTGTTCACATTACTTACACTTACAACAGGGTGAACATTAAACACTGGATATTAAAATTATAACGTACGGTTTATATTAAAAATAAAATCCCCGAGCTTTCGATCGGGGATTTCCTTTATTATATGATTTATTAAGTCTTATTTCACTTCTTCTAATATAATAACTACTATAAATCAAATAGTTATATTTTTATGGTACAAATATGGTACAAAAAAGTTATTCTTTATTTATGTATTAAATATTTACACATAAAAACCTTCTCAACTAATGGGAGATATTATAATTTACAATCTAACCAATATTATAATTTTTTTGACTTAGAACAGTATTTTATAAATAATCTTTTTTATTGATTTATTTTATAATAAACTTTGTATTCAGATCGCCAGTTTTCAAAATATAAATACCCTTAGGAAGATCTGTAAGAATAATTGTATTATCTTTTTGAAATGGATTTTCAATTGTCTGTACTAATTGACCAGTCATATTATAAATCAAAGCAATTTTATATTGTCCTAGATTTTTTCCGCCTAACACATAAATCTTATTATCTTTTACGGGATTAGGAACGATCACAAGACTTTTTGACAAATCTACATCTGCAACTCCCATATAAGCACCCCAAATTAAAGCGACGAACTCAGGACGATCGATGTATGGATTTCTATTACCTTGGTAAGTGAATGCCGCATTATTTCTTGCTATCTCAAAAGGAGAAACAGGATCTAAATTATTCCACTCGAGTAATTGTTTTAATTCCCATGTCTGTAAGCCAGGGTAGGCTGTACTACCTAATATGTTTCCGCTGCTGAAACCTGATAGCTGCGTCTCGTATCTGGTTACAAAATATAATATCATTCTGGCAATATCACCTTTAAACTCATCAATTGGTTCAAAAACAGTCCCCGCATAACCTGCAGATACTGAACTTCCCAGTTTAGAACCGTTTAGTGATGTAAATGAGGTTGATCCTACTTTTCCAAAAGGATAATTTGATCGCATTCCGTTGACTTTTCCGTCAGTAGGTGTAACAAAATGGACATCAGATCTCATCGGTAAATTCTGATTAAATAAACTTTGCGGTACGACATGTTCTCGGTTGTAACAGTCTCCTTCAACACTATAATTTCCACATTGTTTGACTCCATGATTATAAATATATGGATCTGTTCCTGTCGGATTTTCAGAATACATATCCATTACAGTTCCATCATTTTCGTAGAAATAATCCCTATCTGTGCTTTGAAAAGCTGTCAGCAAATTGCCATAGCCATTATCTTGGTGGCCGTTGGTAATGATAGTTTTCAACTTTGACTTTAAAGAAGCTCCTGATAATCCCGCAGTGCCATCATAATAGTTTGACGGAGCCTGTCCATAAACAGAATTTAATACAAGGCTTACCAAAAGAGTTAGTACAAGTTTTTTCATTTTGATTTAAATAAAGGGTTAATATTATGGTTTAAAAAATTTGTTGATAATTTGTCATTTTCCGTCATTATGAGTGTGTGTTTTTTCCGAAGGATGCGAATGAATCTTAACATATTTGATATTAAAATTGTATACCTGATGAATTACCAAAAGGAGCATAAAAAGAAGCCAGCCAACAATAAAAAAAAGATCTTGAGAAGTAAGCCTGTGCTTACCTCTTCGAATAATTTTTCTTCTAAAACGTCGTTTAAATCCCATGTTCTAAATTAGAAGGTTATCTGATAATTAATCCCAAAAGTATTGCTATGACCATTCTTTTGATAAAGAGGGGCAAGCATAGAGACAGATTTTTTGTTTTTATTAGCTGATAAAAACATATTGATTTTCGGAAATAGCCAATAAGCTAATTCGGTTGAAAGTATTCCTACCCCAGCGCCCGCTACTACATCTGTTACCCAGTGTTTGTTATTAATAACTCTGTAAACACTTGTGAATATTGCAAATGGATATCCTGATAAACTGAGCCAATAATTACTGTCTCTATATTCTCTATACATAAACTGCGCTGTTGAAAAAGCAATTGCTGCATGCCCAGACGGAAAAGACATATTGTTGGATTTATCTGGGCGTTCTTCTCCAATTAAATATTTTGAAGGTATTACGATTGCTGTCGATATTAGCTGCGATGTTGCAAGAATAATTGTTCTTTCTCTTAAATTATGCTTGCCTTTCAAACCTGAAATATTAAATCCATAAACCATCACGGCAGGTATGAATTGGGTATAATTATCCAATGTAGAATTATGAAGATTATGGTCTTTTACTTCTTTTCGTACTCCTGCATCAAATTCTTTCATTTTAGGAATAGCGAAACTCATCGCTCCTATGGATATTAAACTTGTAGGGGCTATAAGTCTCTTATAACTAAAATTATTTTCAGGTTTTTGGACAGCAATCGTATCCCCAATTTTTTCACTTACTGTTAAGCTATCCTGTGCTAAAGCCAAATTGCATACTAGCATAAAAAAAAGAACTGGAATCTTATTTATAATATTGATTATCATTGCATTAATTGAAAAATTAGAGTAAATAGTTTTGTTGAATATTTTCAATAAACAACCTGTTCTCGGTTTGAGAACTTTATTTTAATTGATATTTGTTGGAACTTTTCTTAAGTGATTAGTGAAATTAGAATGCTATGTTATTTTTATTTGAAATTCATTCGTTGGATGCGTACAGCATTTAGAATTGCAATCAATGCAACACCTACATCTGCAAAAACAGCTTCCCACATTGTTGCCAATCCTCCGGCTCCAAGAATTAAAACAATTGCTTTGACCACAAATGCTAAAATGATGTTCTGCCAGACAATTCTTTTAGTTTTTTTGCCAATGTTAATAGCCATTGGTATTTTTGAAGGTTTATCATCTTGAATCACGACATCAGCAGTCTCAATGGTCGCATCACTCCCTAAGCCGCCCATGGCAATACCGACATCACTTAAAGCAACCACTGGGGCATCATTAACACCGTCACCAACAAATGCAACGCTCTCATTTTTGGATTTTATTTCTTTCACCTTGTTCACTTTATCCTCAGGAAGAAGGTCACCGAAAGCGTTGTCAATTCCTATTTGTTCTGCGACATATTTTACAACGCTTGTTTTGTCACCACTAAGCATTGTTGCCTTTACATTTAAATTATGTAACAGTTCTAAAGTTTTTTTAGCATCGTCTTTAATACTATCAGCGATAGTTATGTAGCCTGCAAATTTTTTATCATAAGCAATTGCAATAACGGTGTAAACAATTTTTGAAGGATCAACATCATATTGAATATTGAACTTATCCATAAGCTTGAAATTCCCTACGAGTATATCCTTACCGTTGATTACAGCTTTAAGACCATGACCTGCAATTTCCTCAGAATTCTCAACATTAATTGATGTATCCAAATCGCCAACATATTCGTGGATAGCAGTTGCCACAGGATGGGTACTCTTGCTCTCTACAACATTAACCATCTTAAGGATTTCATTTTTATCAAATTCTGATTTAATATCGACTTCCTGAACTTTAAATACTCCTTCCGTCATAGTACCGGTTTTATCCATCACAACATTTTTTATTTCGGCAATCTTATCTAGAAAATTACTGCCTTTAAATAAAATTCCGTTTCGACTTGCTGCACCAATACCTCCAAAATACCCTAAAGGAATTGAAATGACTAAAGCACAAGGACAAGAAATTACCAGAAAGATCAAAGCTCTGTATAACCAATCTCTAAAAATATAATTATCGACAAAAAAATATGGAATAAGACATATCAGTACTGCTAACACAACAACAATCGGAGTATAAACTCTTGCAAATCTTCTTATAAACAGCTCCGTAGGTGCCTTCTGCGCAGTCGCATTTTGAACCAATTCTAAAATCTTACTGAGTTTACTGTCCTCATAAGCTGTATTGATTTTTACCAAAGCAACACTATTCATATTAATCATCCCTGCAAGAACAGTCTCTCCTTTATTTTTTGTATCAGGTTTACTTTCGCCGGTTAGTGCTGCCGTATTAAAAGATGCTGAATCTGAAATAAGCTCTCCATCCAAAGCAAGTTTTTCTCCAGGTTTTAACTGTATGGTTTGCCCTATCTCTGCATTGGAAGCTTTAATAGTTTTTGTTTCGTTATTTTCAATAATTGTCACCTCATCCGGTCTTTGATCAAGAAGAGCTTTAATATTACTTTTTGCTCTTGTTACTGCTAGTGTTTGAAAAACTTCCCCTACAGCATAAAATAACATAACAGCTACACCTTCAGGATATTCACCAATTATAAAAGCTCCTATAGTTGCGATACTCATCAAAAAGAATTCAGAGAAAACATCACCATCCTTAATGCTTTCAAAAGCTTCTTTTAAAACAGGAAGCCCGACAGGGGCATAAGCTGCTGCATACCAAACAATACGAATCCAATCTTTAAACCAGTCTGGTTTAAAATAATTATCTAACGCAATTCCCAACAGAAGCAATAACAATGAAACTATTGCGGGAAGGAACATCTGAAAAGTACTCTTATCACTATTGTCATGATCGTGGTTATGTCCATCGTCATCGGAATGATGCTGTACTTCTTTCTTTACATTTGTTGAACAACAGCCATTATCCTCAACAATGAGTTTTTTGGCTCCTGCATCCTTATAAATCTTGCCTTCCTGAGGCGTACAGCAAAGCTGGTTACCTTGCTCATCGTAAGTGTGTTGATGTTTCATAGAAGTATATTTTAAGTGATTTTTAATTTTTTATTTTAAATTTTTACTTTGCTCCTTCTTTGCAATCCAGTTTTTATACCATTTGAATTTATTCAGGCTTAATACAAAAAGGGTGAGAACAGTTGCTAAAAATGACAATAAAAACATATTTAAGGCAAGAGCCGCTCCAATAGCTGACGCTGCCCATAGTGCTGTAGATGTTGTTAATCCCTGCATATTGCTTGATTTATCTTTTAATGCTAATCCAGCACTTATAAATCCAAGTCCTGCCGGAATTGCTGCAAGCATTCTGGCTATCGCTGATTTATCATCTGTAAGATGAGAGGCAACCGCAACAAAAAGACAAGATGCCAAGCAAAGAATAGCAAACGTTCGTATACCGGCATCTTTATGAGCTGCTTCTCTTTCATAACCTATAATGCTGCCGAATAATATAGATAGCAGCAATTTGCCTGAAAGAATAAGTTCAAATTTTATATCCATGTTGTATCTAACATTACTTGATTATTTTTGTTTCAAACCTTGATTTTTATAGAGATAATATGCAGTTTGATAATTTGCGACAGCCTTGTTAATATACTGATCAGAAAAAATCTTTGGTATCTGTTGATTTTGCGTTTTATTATATAAATAAGCTTCCACTTTCTGCTGAGGGCTCAATATCACAAGTTTATCGTTTTCCATATATCCCAACTTTTGATAGGTACTTACAAAAATTCTAGGAATATAATTGTCGCTCAAAACATTCTTACCATAAAGGTTACTTCTGTAGTTCCATCCCATTAAATCAAATAAAGTTGGATAAAGATCAATTTGTGAACACATTTTTTCAATTTTTAAAGAGTTTTGGTTCGGAAGATTTATAATCATTGCTGGGATATGATATTTGGAAATATCAATTTCATTTTTACCTGCGCTACTTGCGCAGTGATCAGCTACAATCACAAATACTGTATTTTTAAACCACGGCTTACTTCTAGCTTTTTTAAAGAATTGTCCGATAGCATAATCTGTATATTTTATTGCACCTTCCCTACCCGAACCGGATGGTATATCAATTTTGCCATCAGGATATGTAAACGGACGGTGATTGGAAGTGGTCATCACAAAATCATAAAAAGATTTTCCTTGTTTATATTTCTGGTCTGCCTGTTTAATCACTTGATTGTATAAATCTTCGTCACAAATCCCCCATGCATTTTCAAACGTAATTTCTTTCTGGTTGATCGGCGTCCTCAATGCCTGATAGTTTTCTTTTGCCAAAGGATTTCTCTTCTTATCTATAATATCATATCCGTTATTTCCAAAATATTTATTCATATTATCAAAATATCCATCTCCTCCATAAATAAATGTGTTATCGTAACCTTGTGCACTAAAAATTGAGCCTATAGTTGTAAGATGATCATTATCTTCTCTTCTGACAATACTGTTGCCTGGCGTTGGTGGGACAGCTAACGACAAAGCCTCCATTCCACGCACTGTTCTGGTTCCTGTAGCATACATTTGTGAGAATAAAATGCCACCGCCGGCTAAAGAATCTAAATTTGGAGTAAGCCCTTGTTTATTCCCGAAAGTACCCATAAAGTCCGCGCTGAAACTTTCCATTGTTATCATTATAACATTTGGCTTTATAAGATTTTGTTTGCTGGATATTTTTCGTTCTATAGAAAGGTTATTTGAGAAAAATCTTTGATTATCGTTCAAATCAGTTCTAACTATTTTAAAAGCGCTTTCGTTATCAATTAGTTTGTAAAAATGATCGTAATTGATTTCATTGTTTTTATAGGCGGAGAAAAACGAATAAATTCCTGCCTTAGAAATTTCATTTTGATAACGATTGACACTTTTATCTGCTAAACTATTACTGATAAACAAAGAGTATATTATGGTAAGGCAGAAAAATCCTAAAAAAACAATTAGTCTAACCGAAAATTTATGTTGTCCGTTAAATGAAAAAAAGAATATTTTGCTTTTGTAAAACAAAATAAATATTAAGGTCATAAGCAGAAGTATCGATGATATCAAAACGGGTAAAGGGTAAGACTCATTTATGTTATTAATAACTTCGTAAGTATATACCAAATAATCTACAGCAATAAAATTAAATCGGCTCTCAAACTCCTGCCAAAATGTAACCTCGGCAAAAAATGAAAATAAATGTATAAGAAGAAAAATAATAAAAGTGCTGTAGGTAATAATTTTATTGAATAAAGACCTTATGTATTTCTGAGGAAAAATCAATAGATAAAAACTGTATGGTAGCAGAAAGAATAATCCAACTCCAAAGTCAAACAAAAATCCCAGAAGAAAAATTTTCATTATAGGTAACAGAGATAAATCAGCCTTTTGAAAACTGACTGCTAAAAATCCAAATCGGAGAAGTAAAGACGATACCAGATAAAATAAAAAAGAATAAACCAGTAATGTGTAATTGCCCCAATAGTTTTGTTTTAATTTCATATATCTAAATATTTGAAATGATTAATTGCGTAAAAAAATACGTAAGTATGTAATTCATCTTGAATAGACCCAGATTTTTATAATTCATAGTCTATTTGATGTTTTAGAAATTTTCCCATTTACTTATTTCATCTATTAATGCAAGATGGCACAACTGCTATTATAGATGAACCTCCCCCTCTTGGTGCCCTTCAGTTTCAATTTGGAATGTAGTATGGCTAATTTTAAATTCAGAGGTGGCTTTATCTGACAAATTTTTCAAAAGTTTATTGAGATCTTCCTGATGGTCGGCTACTACGTGGGAACTCATCGCATTAACGCCGGAAGTCAATGACCAAACGTGGAGATCATGAAGTTTAATAACTCCTTTTACAGATTCCAAAGAATTTCTAAGCTCTTCTATATTGACATCTTTTGGAGTTCCTTCTAATAAAACATTCACAGCTTCTTTCAAGAGCTTCCAGGTTCTCGGAAATATTAATAACCCTATCACAGCGGAAATAAGGGGATCAGCATAATACCATCCTGTCGTCAACATAATAACTCCGGCAATCATTACTCCTACTGAGGTAAGCGCGTCAGAAAGAACCTCAAAGTAGGCACCCTTCATATTTAGGCTTTCACCTGAATCTTTTCTAATAATCATGATTCCGATAATATTCACCAGCAAGCCTATTCCGGCAACGATCATCATAGCTGTGCTCTGTACTTCAGGGGGATTTTTGAACCTTTGCCATGCTTCAAACAATACATATACAGAAATTCCCAACAGAACTACCGCATTGATTACTGCCGCCAGAATTTCTGTTCGGTAATAGCCGAATGTTTTCTGTGCATCGGCTTTTCTTTCACCAATTTTGATTGCTATAAAAGCAAGGAATAATCCGACCACATCAGTAAGCATATGAGCTGCATCGGCAAGTAGCGCAAGACTTTTAGTAGCTAAACCGCCAATAACTTCGGCAATCATATAAGTGCCACTTAAACATAAGACAATTAAAAGATTTCTTTTATGTTTTGCAGAAGCCGAAATATTTTTATTCTGATCGTTCATAACACTAAGATTTGTATTAGATTAAGCCTACATTTCATAATAGCTTGTACTCACTTCTTTAACTGGTACATTCTTCTCTCCGATCATTTGCAAAAGATTGATTTCAATTGTTTTTGCTAATGATGTCATTGGAGTATCTACCGGTGTATTTTCAAAGGGGTCCTGCATTATGATTGCTGTTTTCTCAATAGCTATAAAAATCACAGGTACAATAATTGTCGTGGCAATCTCAACACCAAGTTGTGAGTCTTCCAGTCCAAATGGCAGAAGAAATGCAAAAACGTAAATCAATGTATGCAGCAAAATGCTGTAGGCACGAGGGAAAACAGTATTTTTTAAACGCTCACATTTTCCCATACTGTCACAAAACCTGATGACCATATCGTTCATCTGTACCAATTTGTATTCAGATAAATTCTCCTGTTCTGCCAATTTCCTAAGGTGATCAGAATGTTTATCTAAAAGGGCATTGGGAATATTTAAAGCATTGATGTTTTGCGATTCTAAGTATTCTCTTACTCTTATTGAAAAAGGTACTTTTCTTAAACTTTCTCCTAAAGCATTCAGCCAGATGATATGTCGTTCTGCAAACTCAGATGTATCGTTTTCTGAGTTAGGGAAAAATTGTTTTATTAATCTCATAAATGATCTTGAATCATTCACAATAGCGCCCCAAACGGTTCTTGCTTCCCACCATCTTTCATAAGATTGTGCAGTCCTGAATGCTAAAAGTAAAGAGACAGCAGTTCCTAAAAGTGCAGGAATACTCAATGGTATGGTAATTTTTTTCAAAAAATCAATGTCGTCTAAAAAGCCTATTAGAAAAGCAAAGCTGACAATCAAAACGATCTGAAATTTAATCTGTTTAACAAAATACCAAACCGAAATTCTTTTGTTTAAAAGCATAATTGAGGATTTTTTAATTATTGACTAAATTTATTTTGCAACATTGTTTTACGTTTTTTTATTACTTTTAAAATAATGTATAGAATCATAGTAAGAATACAGCCTACAATAAAAATCATATTATAATGCGTATGTCTTAGGATAATTTCTCCGGTAATTTCAAAAACAGTAAAAATCAGAAACATGGCAAAAAGTCCGTTTTTTTCTTTTAATAGAACTTTTTTTAAACTGAAGCTAAGATGAGTATTTCTGAAAAGGTATAAATTCGGTATAAAAACCGGTACTTTATCAGCCCACTTAGTATATTGCTCTCCAAATTTTCTTTCTAAAAATTGCTCTTCAGCAAAAACAATCCTTTCATAATAGACCCAATAAAAAAACACAAATGAAATTACAAACCACAGATTTTCAGTAAACATCGCAAGCCCAAGCCACATAAAAAAATTACCTAAGTACAATGGATTTCTGGTTGTACTGTAAATACCTGTAGTGTTTAATTCATCTGCAACCTGCCCTGCTTTTGTATTTCTTCCTGAAGTATTATGCGGAGTAAAACCAACAGTATACACTCTTATAATCAAACCTAAAATGCTTACAGCTAAACAAAGCATCTCAAAGAAAAGTGAACAATCATTATCGTTTTTCAGCAAAACATTTTGGATAAAAACTCCTAAGCCAAGCGCCAGAACGATAATCGGCAAAAAACTTCTGTATCTGAACAGCCAATTTCCCTGGGTTTCTAATTCTTGTTTTAAAGGCATAACTAATATTTTTAAAATCAAGTGAAATCAAGATAGGATTTCACTTGATTATTGATTAATTAATGTCCGTGGTCTCCTGCATTAGAAAGCTTAGCATTCACGAAGAATGCGCCTTTTACCACAATTTTTGCATCAGGTGCAATTGCACTCACAGGCGTAATCGCTGTGTAACCCATATCTGAAGTCCCTTTTACCACTTCAATTTTTTCAAAATTCATTTTCTTAGCCTGCTCCTTTGCATGGTTTCCTGCTTCGGTTTCATTTTTGTGACCGTGTTCCGCCTCTCCTTCATCATGCCCGTGACCATGATCGTCATCTCCTTTTTCTTCAGCGTGCTCTTCCACTTTTTTAGAAGTTTGTACAAATACATAGAATTTACCATCGGCTTCTACAATAGCTTCATTTGGAACGGCGGGAGTTTGTGAATTTCCAAGGCTTACATTTCCTGTAATATTCATTCCGTCAATCAAGCCAGCTTTGTTCCCGGTAACCATTGCATGAACTGAAATCGTTTTACTTTCATTTTCAAAAGATGATCCGATGCTGTACACTTTTGCATTAAAGGTTTCTTCCGGATTGTTGGTGAGCTTAAACTGCACAATCTGACCAACTTTCATTTTGGGAAGATCTCTTTCAAAGACTTGTAAATCCAAATGAATTGAGCTGTTATCGATGATCTCCAAAACCGGTGACGATACATCAACATAACTTCCTATCTGTGCATTAATCGTACTAACTGTTCCGCTGATTGGCGATGTAATGACCAAGCCTGATCTTAGGTTTCCATTGCTTACTTTCCCAGGACTGATTCCCATTAGCTGTAATTGTCTTTGTAACGATGATCTCTGGGTTCTTAAACTTTTTAGCTCCGCATCAGAACTTTGCAGATTCTTTTTTGCTCCGGCATCATTGTCAAAAAGCTCCTTTTGCCTTCTGAATTCCTGCTCTGCATAAGTTATTCTGCTGTTAATAGTCAGATATTGTTCCTGTAACTGAATGTATTCAGGGTTACTGATTGTAGCAATAACCTGTCCCTGTCTTACATAATCTCCTATCTGAACGGTTAATGTCTTAATGACACCTCCATACAGTGAAGTGACCGTTGCCTTTCTGTTATTGGGTACACGAAGAACACCATTTGCCTTAATAGTTGAGGCTAAATCTTTCATTTCTAAAGTTCCAAGACTGATTCCTACAGATTTCATCTGTTCTTCAGTCAGTTCCGCAATAGTTTGCGGAGCTTCTTCGTGACTTTCTTCTGCCTGTTCTGTTTTTGGTTTCTCTTCTCCTTCTGCCGGAGCATCTTTTTTTCCACAGCTGACCGCTAGAATAGAAATTAAGGCTAGAGATACAATGCTATATTTGATTTTCATTTGTCTATTTATTGATGATTGAATTAATGATAACTACAGATTCGTTGACCTGTTGAATAGATTCCAGGTATTTAAGCTGAATATTGGTGGAAGTCTGCAGTGCAAAAAGATATTCTACATAAGAAATTTCTCCTGTTTTATAACCTAATTGTCCTGCTTTGGCAATTTTCTCAGCATTTGGAATCGCTTGATTAACGTAGTAGTCATACTGATTAACATTTTGCTGATATTGATTAAATGCATTTTGCAATTGCGCTTCAAGCTGCTTTTGCTGGAATTTTGCATTTGATTCTGCCATTTGTCTCTGATATTCATAAGACTGGATTCTTGCTTTCGTAGCTCCAAATGTCAAAGGAATAGAAACACCAATTGTTGCCGAATGAAACCTGTTTCCTCCATTGAAATACTGATCCATCCCGTTGATGGTTTGAAATCCTATCAATGACTGATTAGTATATCCGATGGTAAAGTCAGGAAGTCCCAAAGATTTTTCAACTTTCTTATTTTTTTCCGCAATCTGCATTTCCTGATAAAAAGCTTTTACGGTAGGATGCTGTGCAATGGCACTGCTGTCTAAAACATATTGTGCTTGTAGCGGATGATAGTTCTGATCAAATGGAACTGAAATATCCTCTTCAATATTTAGCAATGTTTTTAAATTTTTATAGGCATTGGTAAGATAAACCTCATTCTGTTTAAGCAATAAGTTGATTTCCCCTCTCTGTGTTTCAGCTGTATTGATTTCAATTTTTTTAATATCTCCGGCTTTAAACCTAACCGTTGCAACTCTGATAAAGTCATTGTATAAACTATCCAGATTGCTAAGCTTGGATTTATTAAATTGTAAATACTCAATTTGATAATAATACGTTCGAACCTGTTTCGCTAATTCATTCATAGAAACTTCCCTGTTGATTTGCTTTCCTTTAATCTGTTCCGCAATCAACTCTTTTCTTGCTTTGAACAAAGTTGGAAATGGAATCGTTTGGGAGATCGAAAATGATTGGTCAAATTTCTTAGAGTTATACTGCCCCAATTGAGCATCCACATTCATTTTCGGGAGCTCTTTGGACGTTGGAATCAATGCCTGTGTAGCTTTAATATCCAGATCTCTCGATCGGATTGATTGATTATTCTCAATAGCAGTACGTGTAGCTTCTTCGACTGTTATGGTTCTTCCCTGTTGTGCACTAAAAGTCTGTCCTAAAAATAAAAATCCTAAAACCACAATGGCGGTTACCGATTTGTTATTGATCTTTTTTAAATTAATCTTGGTATTAAAAATAATATACAACATTGGTAAGACAAATAATGTTAAGAAAGTCGCCGTAACCAAACCTCCGATAACAACTGTCGCCAAAGGTTTTTGCACTTCAGCTCCTGCACCTGTAGAAATAGCCATCGGTAAAAATCCTAATGAAGCTACTGTTGCAGTCATTAAAACAGGTCTTAATCTTGTTTTTGTACCTTCCATTACTCTTTTCAGAATATTGGTCTCGCCTTCCTTTTCCAATTGATTAAATGTTCCAATCAATACAATTCCATTCAAAACGGCAACACCAAATAAAGCAATAAAGCCAATTCCGGCACTGATACTGAATGGCATATCTCTCAATAATAATGCGAATACACCACCAATCGCACTCATAGGAATAGCCGTAAAAATTAAAGTGGCTTGCTTAAATGAATTAAATGTAAAATAAAGCAGCATAAAGATTAAGAATAGCGATACTGGAACTGCAATCATTAATCTCTTACTTGCTGCCTGAAGATTCTCAAATTGACCTCCATAGGTAAAATAATATCCTGCAGGAAGTTTTACTTCTTTATCGAGCTTTGATTGTATGTCCTTAACTACACTTTCAACATCACGGTCTTTCACATTGAAACCTATTACAATCCTTCTTTTTCCCGCTTCGCGGCTGATTTGGGCAGGCCCTAATTTGTAACTAATATTAGCAACCTGGGCGAGTGGAATTTGCGTTCCAGAGGCAGTAGAAATCATTAGATTACTAACATCGTCAATATTTGTTCTGTGTAAACTGTCTAATCTTACAACCAGATCGAACCTCCTTTCATTTTCAAAAACCTGACCTGCTGATTTACCTGCAAAAGCTGTACTTACTGCATTATTAACGTCTTCAATGTTTAATCCGTAATTGGCCATTCTGGTTCTGTCATACTCTACGTTAATCTGAGGGAGTCCGCTTACACGCTCAATTTGGGGAGATGTAGAACCTTTAACAGACTGTATTACCTTAGCAGTCTTATCAGCATAAATTGCCAGAGAATCTAAGTTTTCACCAAAAATTTTAACTGCAACATCTTGTCTAATACCTGTCATTAACTCATTGAAACGCATTTGGATAGGTTGGTTCTTTTCAAAGAAAACTCCAGGAATCACTTCTAATTTCTCTGAGATTTCATCAGCGAGTTCGTCATACGTTTTCTTTGTTTTCCATTCTTTCTGAGGTTTCAAGATAACCATCATATCAGTAGCTTCCGGTGGCATTGGGTCGGTAGGTACTTCAGCAGCGCCAGTTTTACCAACAACCATTTTTACCTCATCAAACTGTTTTATAATTCTTGAAGCCTGCATTGAAGTTTCAATACTTTGATTTAAGGAACTTCCTTGTGGAAGGATACAGTGGAATGCAAAATCGCCTTCCTGCAACTGAGGTATAAATTCACCACCCATTCTCCCAAAAACAAATATTGCTACAGCAAAGAGAGCTACGGTTCCTCCAACCAGCCAATATTTTATTTTTAATGCTTTTTCCAATAAAGGCTGATAAACTTTCTGAATTCTGTTCATCATTTTATCAGAGAAATTTTCTTTGTGGCTCATCTTTTTTGATAAGAATAAAGCACTCATCATCGGAATATAAGTCAATGATAAAATCAGAGCGCCCAAAATAGCAAATCCCACAGTTTTAGCCATAGGCGTAAACATTTTACCTTCTACTCCCACCAATGTTAAAATCGGAATGTATACAATTAGAATAATGATTTCTCCAAATGCTGCACTACTTCTGATTTTGGATGCAGAAAGAAAAACTTCTTCATCCATTTCTGCTTGGGTAAGCATTTTTTTTGATTTATTCAAGCCTAAATGATGTAAGGTAGCTTCCACAATAATAACTGCCCCATCAACAATAAGCCCGAAATCAATCGCTCCTAAACTCATCAGGTTAGCACTCACACCAAACACATTCATCATTCCTAATGCAAACAGTAATGATAATGGAATAGCTGATGCTACAATTAAACCTGCTCTTAAATTACCCAAGAAGATAACAAGTACGAAGATGACAATGAGTGCACCTTCAATTAGGTTTTTTTCTACTGTGTCGATTGCTCTTCCAACCAGGTCGGTTCTATCTAAATAAGGTTCAATTACAACGTCTGCAGGAAGAGATTTTTGTATAACTGGTATCTTTTCTTTAATTCTGTTCACCACTTCATTACTGTTGGCTCCCTTTAGCATCATAACAACACCTCCCACAGCATCGACCTGACCATTAAAAGTCATTGCACCATATCTCACAGCACTTCCCAGACGCACTTCAGCAACATCTTTTATGAAGATTGGAACACTGCCCGTATTATTTTTAACTACAATGTTCCCTGCGTCTTCTAAAGATGTTACCAAACCGATTCCACGGATAAAATATGCATTTGGCTTTTTATCAATATAAGCACCTCCTGTATTCTGATTATTTTTTTCGAGAGCGGTAAAAATATCAGATATACTTACGCCCATCGCTCTTAATCTGTCTGGATTTACAGCGACCTCGTATTGTTTTAACTGACCGCCAAAACTGTTGATCTCTGCAACTCCAGGTGTTCCATTAAGCTGTCTTCGCACAATCCAGTCCTGCATTGTTCGCAGTTCTTTAGCATCATACTTTTTCTCACTGCCTTTTTTGGGATGCAGGATATATTGATAAACTTCTCCAAGTCCAGTACTAACAGGGGCAAGTTCAGGAGTTCCAACACCTTGGGGAATTTCTTCTTCTGCTTGTTTTAATTTTTCAGTAACCAGTTGGCGAGCAAAATAAATATCTACCTCTTCTTTAAAAACAACTGTAATCACTGATAGACCGAATCTAGAAATACTCCTAGTTTCCTCAATATCTGGTACATTTGCGATACTTTGTTCAATTGGGAAGGTAACAAGTTGTTCTACTTCCTGTCCAGCAAGTGTGGGACATACTGTGATGATCTGCACCTGATTATTGGTAATATCCGGTGTAGCATCAATTGGCAGTTTGGTTGCGCTCCAAACTCCCCAAATAATCAATAACAAGGTCATGATACCAATGACAATCTTGTTCTTGATACTAAATCTTATGATTTTATCTAACATTGAATTTAATTTTTATTGGATTGCCCAAAGTTAAAATCAGTATAAAACTGAATTTAAAAGATGATGCAAAGATGAATAGGATTACAGTGCAATGATATTGCAAAGTTTCCAAGACAATTTAGATGAAAGGGAATCCTTCCATCATATCAATAAAAATTATATTTTAGGCGGTTGCCAGATTTGGTCGTACACCAAATAAGCGAAGTCGTTTTTCTGAAAATGGATTTTCTTAGAAAAAAACGCAGTAGCGATTCTTGAAAAAACTAGAATTGGTTCGATTTTATAAGATGCCACCGTGGTTCTGCAACAGTTGCAAGAACAAAATGGAGAACAAGAATCTGCCTTCGAATGTGAATCTTCTTGTGTCTTTGAACTTAAAGAATAATTGAAATCTTGCTTAAAAGACTGAGCATTTGCACTATCTAGACATGGCATTATGGATAACGCCACAAAATAGATGATGAAAAGTAGTCTTACAAATTTCATAATGCAAATGTATAAAATATAATTACCAAAAAAATATTTTATCCTAAAATTTTAAGGAAATTATACATTTGATTATGCCGAATCAAAAAAATAAAATACCTACAATACATCTAAGTCATTTATAATTATAGAAAAAAACTGATGCTTTTAGATAAAATTAGATATGTACATTTAAATAATATTGCCACCATAATTTAATTTTAACTCAATTTTTCAGTAAACTAATTTTCATTTTTTTCAAAACAAAATTATATATTAATTTACACTTGATTTTTAGATGAATAATATATTAAATTCTTATATGATTATCCGTTAAACAACCTATTACTTTGCACTGATATGAAAATCAATTATTTATAACAGGCACTTCGACAAGCTCAGTGTGACACCTCTAATACTAAACGCTTGATTTCTAGCGATGTCAAGCTGAGCCTGTCGAAGCTTTAGGTTAATAAACGGACAATCAAAATTCTTATATCAATATTGGTCTTTCCAAATTATAATACTTCTTTAATATAGATGTACATATTAAATATTCAAAAAATCATCTTAAAATAGGTTCTAAAATTGAACTGAATTTACGTAATTTTCTTTAGTAACCTTTTTCTAAGAACTGTTTCTGAATCTGTAAAACTGACTCTTTTGAAGGGTAAAAACTAAAGTAATCTAAAACTTTTAAAATTATAGAACTTGAAATATTTATACCTCCCTCCAGAATTTCTAATCGTGAATATTCCTCATTAATAGTGATTTTATCTGTTTTTGTCGTTCTTATCTTCATAAGCGGCATGTGATTCTCGCTGTCCAAATGTAATCTTCTATCTTTTAACTCATTAAATATAATAGAAATACTCAAACCTTCTTTATATAATCCTTCTATTGTTAAGTGTTCAATAAAAACATATAGTTGAGTAAGATAATGTATAATACTTGTATAATAAAACAAGTATTGACCAGAAGGAAATTTTGATGCCCAAGCCCCTCTCAAATGATCACCTTCTAGCCAGTCTTCTACAAAGCTGTTAATCATGCAAAAACTCTCTGACAAATACATTCTCCACAGTTCTTTTCGAGCTCCTAAATCGGAAAAAGCCTCGTAAGAATTTTCAGCAGTAACTAAACTACCCTCGTGTAACGTTCTTGGTATAAATGGCAATGACCATGACGCCTTTACCTGTGCTTTTTCGACAACTTCAAGACATCTTTTAAGACTATGTAAATTACCTTTTTGAAGAGGAGTTATATAAACTTCGCAATTGCCTTTCGATTTTATTAATTCATATGATGATGTCTGCTGAAAAGCTTTTATTTCTGCGTCAAATATTTCTGCGTCAATATTGGGAATGGTATAGCCAAAACTTTTTCTGCGTTGCATTAATCTAACGGCTGCCAACTCAATGAGATCTCGCAAATCGCTGACATTTGATATGGCTGCGCTTTCAGGTCTCTTATTTGTATTTCTATAATACAAAGTACTTGCTCTCATTTCTCCGTCCAGAGTTTTTTTACAAAGAGTTGGAATTTCTTTGAAAGAGAAGATCTTGATTACCACATATTTTAATTCGTTTCTATCTTCCGGAAAATAGACATTGAAATCTACCATTGGTTCTGCATATTTTGAAACCTGATCTCGCATTTCATCATATTTGTAAGTGATAATATTTTTCTGGTCAACTCCTACATTAATAAATTCATTATCCTTTTCCTCAATTCCAATTACAATGTGACCTCCATCTGGTAGATTTGACATTGCCAAGATATCTTTTGTTAGCTTCTTATAATCCCAAGGACTGTTTGCTTTAAAATCTAGTGAAGGGCTTTCCGTTTGACCCTCAATCAATCTTATAAAATCTTCTGTATTCATTTATTTTCCAATTTTATTAATATATTTCCCAAAAATATCTCACGACAAAATGTTAATTATTTAAATTGAAGTAATTCTTCTCGTAACATATAGGCTTTAGGAGAACTTCTTTTGACTAGAAAATCTAAAATAAATAGAAAGTCAGCTAAAGTATTTTTATCTCTTTTTATTTTACCACCATATTTATAAAAAGCTTTTTCAACGAATTTTTCTAAAATATCGTTCTCGACCAGTTCAGCATTTTGGCTTTGGAGCATGGGAACAATCCATGATATTGAGTTAGGCATAAAATTATAAAATGCAATGCCACTTAAAAATTTTATCGATGAATTAATTCTGTTAAATCCTAAAGTAATTATAAAATCTTTGAAATATAAGCTTTTACCATCCAATACTGACCATTTTTCAGAGCTCTCCACCCAGTCAATGTCAAAAAGAAAAATTGGTAGAAATCTCGCATTGCTGTTATTGATCATCCAATCTTTCAAAAATTCCCAAAATATCCAGAAATTTTCGAGTTGAATTCTACCTATCGCTGCTCTAATAAACTCTTCAACTAACTTATATATAAATTTTAAATAATCATCAGGGATACTTTTTTCAGGTGTTTCTATACTTGAATCAAGTATTTTTTTTAAGAGAGGTAATGATAATTCTGTAGGCTGATTCAGCAGATATCGTGGATAATAAAAAGTAAATGCATGTCTACTTTCATAAAAATCCAGCATGCTTGATTTGGGATCATTTAAAAAAACAGTGTGTAGTGTCAGAACATCCTGAATAAATTTGTGGTGAGCAGGAAGAGCCGTATTCCATGGGATGATACGAAGCATGTCATCCAAGTACCACTGAGTATGTAAGTCTAATGAAACGATAATTTCATCAGGTATGTTTATACTTCCTTTGATAACAGAATTAATTAGTACTTCCGACCAATTGTCTTCTTCCGACTTATTAAAATCACGAGCACTTAATTTCCCTTGATGATATAACATTCGCTTTCTCTCGCTTTCTTTATTTTGTGCCTTTAGAATTACGATGGCTTCTGCTAATCCATACCAACAGTTTAAAACAAAATCAGGTTCAAATAATACTAATTCCTGTAAAATAGCGTGCTGCAAAGCGATTCGTTCCCTAGCGTCAAGACCCTTTAAAAGTAAACGGAAAATTAATTCTTTAACCTTCAATTTTAAATCTTGCTCAATATCAACTTTAAAAATATAGCATAATCCTTTAAGAGAAGGTATATTATCCAATAAATCAAAATTAATAGCGTATGGATCTGTTTTCGCTAATTTTTTTGCTTCTAAATTGATAATAGTTTCACAACACCATGCAATTTCATCAGGTTGAAGTTGATTTGAAAAGTCACGAAGAGCAATAGACGCCATAGTACCTGGAGAAACCATAATTTCTCGTCTACCATCTAGTTGCAAAATAAATTCATATCCTATTTTCCAAGTTTCATAGTTATGATCATCAACTTCTTCGTATTCGAAAACTTTTCTTGCCCAAGTCGTATTAGCTGTCGGAACTGTATAATCATTCCCACTTTCTACAACATTTCTAATTGTATCATCATATCCGGGAACTACCTGAACATAATTTTCATATCCCTTTTGATTAAAATGTTTAAATTCATACTTTCTAGCATCCATATCAAACAAAAACTTTTTAAAAAGCCAATCATCTTCCTTGACATTCTCCCACATTCTGTCGACCTGTTTGAATAAAAGTTCATTATACTCTCGTTGATAAAACATATAGTCAGCCACAAATCCAACTAAACCTACATAATACTTATTGCGATGAATTCTTTGATTTGCGGCAATTCGTTCTTTTCTTTCGAATTCTTCGTCATTATAGACATTGCTTCTCATCATATCCGAAGTAGACCTTGTAGAATCCCACTTAAAAAACAGTGGGACACCTAATAAGGAGACAGAAGTTTCATCAACTAAATTAGGAAATGCTTGTAAAATGCTGCAGACCACTCCTAAAATGGCAATATTGTTAGACTCTCTTATCAACCTGTCTAAAAATATGCGTGCTGTTGAAAAATCTTTTTTATCCCCAATTTCTAACAAAGTCTTTTCCAAAGCCATCAGCACTGATATTAAGACCTTATCATAAATTGAAAATCCTCGGTACATAGACCAGTACTCAGGATTCCCATAGTATACACCACACGATCCATCTTCAAAAACAACCTCAATCCTTTCCACCCCTCTCTTTTTTAAAGACAGAAGAATTTCATAATTTTTTTCAAAAGCATCATTTAAAAATGGAATAAGGAAATCAAGAGCTTTTTCACCGTGATACAAAAACATCCAATAAAAAAAAGTCTGATAACCTGATGGTAATCCATAATCATATTCTAAATCTTTATTTAAACCAAAATCATTTACTTTAGGCTCTCGAATAAGCATACTATTAATACTCCCCGGTGCATATTTCTCTTCCTTTTGAGCCCAGTCTTCAGTAGCCATTTGAATAACTTCTTCAGGGAAAAAGCGACAAATTTGATCTGAAATAACACCTCCGGTAATATAAGCTCTTATTTCTCGTAGAAAAGCAGGATCAGTCCATCTTTCATTACCTGTTTCAGGAATCAAGCAAGCTTGAATAATCGAAGCAATAAGTTCCTGATCGGCTGCCGTCAATTTAAAAAGAATTTTAATATATTTTTTTAAATATTCAGAAGATCTCCTGCCTAATCTCCTCTGAATTGAACGACCCTGCAACCTAAAAATAAAATCTTCCAACAGAAAAGCAGCGCTTTTTGCACCAGATGGAAGTATGCCTTGGTTAAATTCAGGGAGCTGTTTTGACCATGATTCAATAAGAGTCAAATGTTTTAATTCAAAATTTTGCAGCTTAATTTCATTAATATTAGCTTTGATAAAATCAATTATATAATCCCATCCGGAGCCAATAGGCAGAAGATCATTAAAATTTCTTTTTTGAGGATCTATTTTTTTACAACTCGTTTGTAGTAAATAGATTATGCGATCCAACAATTTCGCTTCATCTTCAAGAAGCTGTACTTTTAAACTATCCAGTAGTACTTTGGAATGATTTGATCTAAGTGAAACAATCAGTAGCTCATCTTTCCATGAAGGGGACAAAGTATCATCACTTAAGAGCTCGTGCATAAAATATACGGAAGCTTCCGGTTCATATTCATAAAACTCTTCCATCCATAATCTGAATGCCCTTCTCATGGCGGGAGTATTTTCTATCGAAAGTAAAAAATCTTTTGAGTTTGCAATCTCCGATTTTTGATTTCTTATAAATCTGATCAATGCCCAATCTTCCAATATGTCGTGAGAAGGACTGTAAGCACTGGTATCGGACATATCATCCAACTGTAGAATATTATCTTTAACAAGATCAGCAGTCACACTGTTATCGCTCTCATATGTTGTAAAAAGAGACATTTCTCTAGATCTTTTAAGACAAATCTCATAGAAAACAGTTCCTCGTCGTGATTGATTGTCTTCAACAATATATTTCCACATTAACCTTTTAAATTGTAACTCGTCCAAGTGTTCCTCACTTAATAGTTCTGGTATAATTCGTACAGCTTTATCAAGATAATAAGGAGTTCTCAAAAGATGCTTAATCTTAGAATTTTCCATCAATGGCAGTAAGTCAGGAATTTTTTCAACGATTAATTCAACCTCAGCATCATTAAATTCACCTACTTGAAAATAAGCAATATTTTCTGGCAGCTCATAATAGTAATCGATTTTAAACTTCTGTAATAAGTAGTCTCTTATTGTTAAAACTATAGTTATATTTTTATTTTTTTCCAGTATCTGAAGTAGTTCATTAAATGCTCCCGAGCTACCTGACTCTATTAGTTTTTCAAAGCTTTCTATCCAAATTAAAAAATACTTATTTGATAAAGGACTTGCCAATATTTGTTCGATACTAACTTTACATCCGGCTTTTATCAAAGCTTCACTAATTGTTTCACAATACAGGTTTTCAGCGGTAAAAGTTAAAACACTACGATCTCCAGACATTTTCAAATCACTTACAGCTGATTTTGTCAAAGCCGATTTTCCAACTCCCGGGTTTCCATGAACCACTACAAGATTCTTTTCTTTAAGCAATTGCAGGAGGTCTATATTATCACGAGGAACATTAAAATCTCCGATTTTTTCTCTAGTTCTAGAATTAGTGGTTTGTTCATTTTTTTCCATTTCTTCATAACTTAAGAGAACATCTTTATCTGTCTCCGGTTTGATAGAATTGATCAGACTGAACTTAGGATATGGAATCAGCTTATTGTATGCTAAAACTTTGGTCGCCAAAAAAAATCCACCGTCCTCGTATGTATGAATAATACCTGTAAAATAAGTTTTTCCATACAAGATAGAATAAGCGCCACTTCCAGACAATCCTTCAACATTTTCCAAGGCCTGTTGATAATATGTATCGAGAGAATTTTCAGACTTTAGTGTAAATTTATATCGATTGCTCTTGATATCTTCGATAAATTTCATAGGAAAAGATCGATCTGCCTCTTGATCATTAAAATTAGCATACCCTCTAATTTGATAATCTTCCACCATTTCATCAGTATCAATTACCTGACAAAAAAATTGTTTACCTGTAAGTGGAAGAATATTCTTTTTAGAAAGAATCAACAATGCCATATCCTCATCATCATCTGACACAATAACAATATCTGTTTCGGTCAAATTGTATGAATGAAATTCTGATGTTTCCTGATTAAAAATCTCTTCAAGTTTAATATCCGTATTTACATATTCTTTATCGAACTTTTTACCTTCTAAACAATGTTTTGCAGTCAAGACATACACGTCATCAACATCAGGACTCGGGTAGAAAATTACTGCTGTAGCAATTTCGTGGTTACATCTGATTTTGATTGTAGAAAGCTGTGGTATATTTTCATTCATATTTTATGAGTTAAGGGCAGGTACGAAAGTTCTAAGCTGTCAGGTCCTATTTGTGAATAATCACATTCAAATGTATATCTTTCAAAAGCGTCGTCATCGACCTCAAAGATATTTCTCAATTCTTGAGTATCACAAGCAAAATGAATTTTGATAATTTCAGAATTTCTTCTCTCGTTCGTAATGATTCTAACTATAGTCTCTTTATCCGGATGTCTGTTATGGATACCGTTTCCAGTTATCACATAACAATTGGTCTGAACTATTTCCAGCAATTTAGGGCAGGTATTGGCTTTACTGCCATGATGTGATAATTGCATAAACTTCACGGGCAGTGGCCGATCTTTATTATACCCCAATGCATCTAAACTGTCAATTATATCAGAGGGATGACTGTCGGCTAATAAGAGTACTTTTACCTTATCAAACTCGGCAAGAACAGCAATAGAGCTTCCATTAACAGGATCTGTATCCGGTTTAAATTCATTCCCTGTAAGTTCTTCAATTATTTTTTTATGGTCGGATTGATTTTCTTTTCTACCAATTTTACCATTACTTTCTTCTTCTTTCCACAATTCTGTTGCAGCAGCTTCCTTTTCAGGTGTAGGTGAAAGAATGGTCATTTTAAAACCAAAACATTCAATTGGTAATGTTTCAGTATTTATTGGCACTGTGGTAAGAAGATTATTTGCAGTTAAAAAATCCCTAAGTAAAATCCCGTCACCGACTGAGATTTTCCCATTAGATTCCTTTATCATCTCAGGAGAATGATTAAATAAAAAATTCTTTACAGCGTCTTGTTTATTTTCAATTTTTTTGTCCACGACAAAACCTTTTACGGCACCGATATGGTCGCGATCTATATGGCTGATAATCCAATTTTCAATTTGTTCGCCAGAAGACAAAATTTCTTTTATTAATGGGGCAAAAGAATTTTTGTACTCTTTACCATATCCTCCATCAATAAGTATATTATGCCATTGGGAATCTGTTCCTAAAAATCTGATAAAAATAGCATCACCGCCGCCGATATCGAAAAAATGAAAACTAATCCGATGTGTTTTTTGAGTCATAAAATAATGGTTATTAATACTTTCTTATTTTTTCTAAAATAGGAAAAGTTAATTGGATAAGTAAGAGTTTATTTAAATAATTAAACGAAAGGTCAAATTAATCCTTTCTTTCATTTTTACTGTTGATTTAGCAATTCGATGTTCCCAGTTTTCCTGTAAATCCCCTTTCATAATGAGTAACGAACCGTGAGGCAATGGCAAACTGTATTTGCTCTGATGATGGTCTTTTTTTCTGAAATCAAAGTTTCTGGTTTGACCTAAACTGATTGATGCAATCACAGGTCGTTTTCCATAGCGGCTTTCTTTATCTCTGTGCCATGCCACGGAATCATTATTATCACGATACAGGTTTAATAAAACACCATTGAACTGATACCCAAATTCTTTTTCTATCCTTTCTTTTAAAGTATAAAGCTCGGGAGTCCAAGGATTAGTTCCTGAAACATTTCCGTCTGAATCGTAAGAGCTATCATTTCCTCCATACCAAGCAGTAAGGCGGGGTGTTACAACTGTTTTATCATACATCTTCTGAGTTCGCTGTTCCCAAGGTGTCGTTTTCAGCAGTATATCTTTCAATTCATCGGCTTCTTTGCTGCTCAGGAAATGTTCCTTGTATTCCAAAAGGTCTTTTGGAAATTTATAAAACTCTTCCGTATCAAATAAACTCAGCTGACTCATTGCAATTTTCTATTAAAATATTTATATTTGATCTGGCCCGTTTATACGGGATTTTTTTCATCATTTGTGTTTTTGCTTCCCTTAGGAGATTTTTTTTTATGAAGTAATGTTAGGAAACTTATTTTTGAGCTTTATTCAAATGAATTCAATTCTTATCTCCTATTTTTTCTTTAATCTGTTTGATATCGGTCTTGATCTCTGTCATAAAGTTTTGAATATTACGTTCTGCAAATTCATCAGCTCCATATTCTATCGTATTGATACTACAGGCAAATTCCCAGATCTCTTTAATTTCAGATAATGGAATTTTATATGGCTCATAAAATTGATTGTCAGCTTTTACCCATATACTGTCTGCTTCATGAAACTGGAATCTTTTGTAACTGATTCCATCATTAGTGGTGATGAAAATATAAGTCCGGTCCGTTTTCAGATCAGAAAGATTTTCTACATATTTTCCAACAATATAAGTTCCGTTCTTATAAGGCGGCATAGAATCTCCGTCCGCTGGAAACGCTCTAAACTTCCCACCTTTTAAAAAAGGTAAGGATATCGTTTCCAAACTTTCTATGTATTCCGGATCTCCATAACCGTTCAGATAACCCATAGAGGCTTTTTGTGGAATAATCTCAATCTGATCGTTTCCATCCTGATCAACCCTGATAGGCAGAACAATCCTATTGTCAGGGAGCTCCATAATCTCATCAATCGAATATTTGCTGACGTTGATGGTCAAAAGTAAATCGATGCTGATATTATAATATCTTGAAATTTTCACTAAAATATCAAGGGGTGGCGCTGCGGCATCATCTTCATACTTACTATATCGGCCTCGGGTAATTAAAAGATCATCGGCAACCTTTTGTTGAGACAGATTGAGCTTACCTCTTAAATACCGCATGTTTTCTGATAAAATTGACATTGCTATAAATTATAGCAACAAATATACAATTTTTTGCTACAAATCGTGATAATTTTGTCAAATGGAACGAGCGATTGCACATATGGATCTGGATACATTCTTTGTTTCCTGTGAACGGCTGAGAGACTCTGTATTGGAGAATCAGCCCGTGATCATAGGTGGCGGAGATCGTGGTGTAGTAGCATCTTGTTCCTATGAAGCCAGGAAATTTGGGGTTCGTTCTGCGATGCCTTTGCGAATGGCTTTACGCTTATGTCCCGAAGCGCAGGTTATCAAAGGTGATATGGAGTATTATTCCAAAATGTCACATTTGGTGACTGAAATCATTCAGGAAAAAGTTCCTGTTATGGAAAAAGCAAGTGTAGACGAGTTCTATCTTGATCTGTCGGGCATGGATAAGTTCTTCGGCTGCTATCAATGGACAACCGAAATTGCGGAAGCGGTAAAGAAAAATACAGGTCTACCTATTAGTTTTGCATTGTCTACCAATAAAACAGTTTCAAAGATTGGAACAGGTGAAGCAAAGCCAGCCGGTAAATTAGAATTAAAACCGCTCGCAATACAGCCTTTTTTAAATCCTTTATCCGTCAGAAAGATTCCTATGGTTGGTGATGTGACCTTTGAACTCCTTTCAAGATTAGGTGTAAGAAAGATTGAAACACTTGCTAAAATGCCAGTGGATGTGCTTCAGGAATTAATTGGAAAAAATGGAACTGAGTTATGGAAAAAAGCCAATGGCATTGATTTAAATCCTGTGATTCAATATTCAGAGCGTAAATCCATATCAACTGAAACAACTTTTTCCGAAGACACCATCGATATTCCGAATATCAGAAGTATTCTTTCCGGAATGGTTGAACAGTTATGCTACCAGTTAAGACAGGAAAAATGGCTGACCTCAACGGTATCAGTAAGAATAAGATATGCCAACTTTGATACAGAGACTAAACAATGTAAGGTGGCTTATACCTCAGCAGACCACACATTGCTGAAATATATTCTGGAACTCTTCAAGAAAGTTTATACCCGAAGAATGAGAATTCGTCTTGTAGGTGTCAAGTTTACAGGACTGGTTCACGGAAGCCATCAGATGAATCTTTTTGAAGATACCGAAGAGCTGATCTCATTATATCAGACCATGGATAAAATGAAAGACCGTTTTGGTGCTAAAAGCCTTGGAAGGGCTTCCGGTTTTTTGACTCAATAAATAAAATTATGTTCCTCAATTGTCATACCTATCATAGCCTTCGTTATGGGACTATTTCTGTTGAAGAATTAGTTGATCTGGCTATGGATTATAAGCTGAAAGTTCTTGCGCTAACTGATATCAATACCGTAACGGGAATCTATCAGTTTTATAAACTGTGTGAAGATAAAGGCATTAAACCTATTGTAGGCGTTGATGTCAGAGTTGAAAATGAGCAGTATTATATATGCTTAGCGAAGAACCCGAAAGGAATAGCTGAAGTCAACAGGCTTTTGACCGATTATAATTGTGAAAATATTGAAATTCCAAAATCTAATCCTCAATTAGAAAACTGCTTTGTGATTTATACTTTACAAAATAAACCTGATATATTATTGGAACACGAGTTTATCGGAATCAGACAAGATGAGTTAAACCTTTTAATCAATTCTGAATTCAAATCCCTCACTCATAAAATGGTTATCCTTCATCCGGTAACGTTTAAGACTGATGACGAATACGAACTTCATAAAATATTACGAGCCATAGATGGTAATATTCTTTTTACAAAACTGGCTGAAAAAGATTATTGTAGAAAAGATGAGTTGTTTATGAGTAAGAAAACTCTTCTCGATCAGTTTAAGCATTACCCAGAAATCGTTGAAAACACGAAATTTATCGTCAGTCAATGCAGTTTTGATTTTGAATTTAAAACCCCGAAGAATAAAAAATATTATACTGACAGCAAGGAAAATGACTTTAAATTGTTATCCCAGCTTGCTTATGAAGGTTTATCTCATAGATATCCTGATAATAACAGACAGGCTATTGAGAGAGCTGAAAAAGAATTAACAGTTATTCATCAACTTAATTTTTGCGGCTACTTCTTGATTACTTGGGATATTATTCAATACAGTAAGCGTATGGGTTTTATGCACGTCGGAAGAGGAAGTGGCGCTAACAGTATTATAGCTTATTGTTTAGGCATTTCCGACATATGTCCTCTAGAGCTAGATTTGTACTTTGAGCGTTTTCTAAACTTAAACCGTAAAAGTCCTCCCGACTTCGACATCGATTGGAGTTGGAAGAATCGTGACACTATTTTGGAATACATTTTTGATAAATATGGAAAAAATCACGTTGCTTTTTGTGGAACTAATGTGGAGTTCAAGAGAAAATCGAGATTCAGAGAACTGGGAAAAGTCTTTGGACTGCCGAAAGATGAACTAGATCAGCTTTCAAAAAAACCGAGAGAACTACACGATCAAAATTCAATTGTTCAAGAGATTTATAAGTATGAACAGTTGTTAGTTGGATTTCCCAATCAAAGAAGTATGCATTCTTGTGGGATTCTTATTTCCGAAGAACCTATTACAAATTATTCAGTTTTAGAATTTCCTCCAAAAGAATTTCCAATTGTTCAGTTTGATATGCATACAGCTGAGGATATTGGTCTGGAAAAGTTTGACATTCTTTCACAAAGAGGATTGGGAACGATTAAAGATACCGTTAATCTAATTAAAGAAAAAAAGGGAATCAATGTAGATATTGAAGATACCAGAATCTCTAAGGATGAAGTCAAGTGCAATGAATTTTTGAGCATTGGAAAGACCATTGGTTGTTTCTACATTGAATCTCCAGCTATGCGTGGACTTTTGAGAAGATTAAAATGTGATAATTACAAAGTATTGGTTGCTGCATCATCAATTATTCGTCCAGGAGTTGCACAGAGTGGAATGATGCGGGAGTACATTTTCCGACACAATCATCCCGGTCAATTTGAATACTTCCACGATGTATTTGAAAAAGAATTAGGCGAAACCTATGGCATTATGGTTTATCAAGAAGATGTCATTAAAATTGCGATGCACTTTGGTGGAGTTTCTGCAGCTAATGGAGATGTTCTTCGAAGAGCTATGAGTGGTAAAGGACGATCACTTTCAGCTTTACAAAAATTAAAAGATGATTTCTTTGAATCCTGCAAAAGGAAAGGACA
Source organism: Chryseobacterium urinae (assembly GCF_030518295.1). Taxonomy (NCBI): domain Bacteria; kingdom Pseudomonadati; phylum Bacteroidota; class Flavobacteriia; order Flavobacteriales; family Weeksellaceae; genus Chryseobacterium; species Chryseobacterium urinae. Next base: position 65,750 of record NZ_JAULSJ010000012.1, read on the forward strand.
TCCTGAGCAGCTTTCTCAGGAAGTATATCGACAGATTGAATCTTTTGCCGGCTACTCCTTTTGTAAAGCACACTCTGCTTCTTATGCCGTGGAGAGCTATCAGAGTCTGTTTCTGAAAGCCTATTACCCTATCGAATTTATGGTATCTGCTATTAATAATGGCGGTGGTTTTTACCGAACAGAAGTTTATGTACACGAGGCGAAGATGTCAGGTGCTAAAATTCATAACCCCTGCATTAACCTAAGCGAATTTCATACAACATTATATGGAACAGATGTGTACTTAGGTCTAATGCATATTGAAAAACTTGAAGCTTCTATCAAAGTAAATATCCCGGAAGAAAGGAAAGAAAACGGCGATTACGGATCATTAGAAGATTTTATAAAAAGAGTCAACATTGGTATTGAAACTTTACAGATATTAATTTTTGTCGGGGCTTTCAGATTTACCGGAAAGCAGAAACACGAACTTTTAATTGAAGCAAGATTCCTACTTTCAAAGAATCAATATAAAAGCAAGATCATATCATTATTTGAGGAACCTCAAAAAGATTATAAGCTACCGACAATAGATAGAAACCCTTTTGAAGACGCTTTTGATGAAATTGAAATTTTAGGATTTCCAGTTTCCTATTCGATCTTTGATTTACTCAAGACTAAATACAGAGGTCACGTTTTGGTTAAAGATCTCTTGAAGTATCATAAAAAACAGGTTAAAATGCTGGCATATTTAATTTCCAGGAAACACGTTCCTATCAAGATGAGAAATCATCCTGGAAAGAAAGACGATATGTATTTCGGAACATGGATCGATGCTGAAGGTGAGTATTTTGACACGGCACATTTTCCCGACAGTTTAAAACAATTTCCCTTTAAGGAAGGAGGAGTCTACCTTTTATTAGGAACTGTTGAAGTAGATTATCATTTTCCTACTATTACCATTACTAAAATGGCAAAAATGCCTTTGATTGCCGATCCGCGATATTCGATGGATGATGAAAAATCTAAAGAAATGGAAAGAAGTCTACGGGAAGACGTTAGTATGACTCACCGAAATCCCTATCCACAGGAACATGAAATTGGATTACCAAGAAAAAAGATAAACTGATTCTTTAGTATTCTTGTTATTTATTTTCACAAAGTTCCAGACCTTTAGTGATAAAATCTCCGTATGAAATTTTTAATCCAGCCCATTTGGGATCATCCAACCATATTTCATCAACTTTACTGATAGCAGCATTATTATGTGAAACACCTTTAGCAGTTCCATTTAAAGCATATGTCTTTCCATTGCTGGCCTTGCAGTAAATTTCTTTATATCCAGAACAATAAACTTCAACTTCATCAACTGAAAATGGCCATTTTTCTCCATACTCCAGCTTTGAAAATTTTATTGTATTTCGCTGGACTGGGTTAGAACACGATAATATTAATACTAAAAGTAATAAACTGTAAATAGCTTTCATTTTTTAATTTTGTCAAAGATAGATTTGAAAACTAAATTGACATTACGGGAAACCGTATTACTAAGAACATAAATAGTATTTATGACAAATCTTCTTTATTCACAACAATACCAAGCTGGGTTATAAGAAATGTCTTTTGTTCAAAGATTTGGTTCATAATCATCCATACTTTATCCACTAGAGAAAATGTTTTTTGATGGTCCTTATTAATAATAGTTAGTAAACCTGTGTAGGTAATGCTTTTTATCTTTTGATAATTTCCATTAAAAAACAGTCTATGATCTGTAAAATCGTAAGATTTCAAAACCATTTCAAAAGGTTTTTGAGTGTGTAGATTTTTTTTAAAAACCATTACAGAATCATACAATCTTATTTTTGTGCCATCTTTATTTTCAATATAAACCAAATATTGCTGTGTTTCAGGAAGTATAATTTCATTATCGTCATTTGTTTTAACAACTATTCTTGTGACCTCTGGTCTGCTCACATTGATCTTGAAAAATAAATCTAAAATTCCAAATTCAACTTCCTTCTGTTCATTATCATTATTTTCAGATTCTCTCAGCTGCACTATCTTTATATTATGATGTTCTGCAAACATTTGTGCATCCCGAGTAAATCCATTCCTTGACACAATAATTCCTCTTTGTATATCGGTATCATTGATGATAGAAAGAAGCTTCATAACTGTATCTTTAGTTACTTTTTTTTTCCAGTATTTACATTCGATAGCCGTTTTGTAAGTTTGGCAACCATCAAACTCAGCGGTCAGCACATCAATTTGATGCATAACCCCTGAATTACCTTTTATTTTACAATTCTGCCCATAACCCTCCACTGGAATATGATATTCTTTTTTTAAAGTATAGGGAATCTTTATATCATTTCATTTAGTGTTTCCAATCTTGACCATCCTTTACAGGGGGATCTTTTTCTAATTCAATTTTCATTCTAGTTGAATCAGATGTTTTATTACTTTCCTTTGCAACTCTAGATAGTGCAAAATCATTATCTACTTGCTCATCAACTTGTCTGCAACTTTGCGCACATAAACCCACAATAAGAATTAAAAATGGGATAACTTTTTTCATAATAGTAAAATTTATTAAGGATTATCCCGGCCGGTTTTTCTCAGAATTCTTGGAGTCAAAGGTATTGTCGAAAAGACCGTCCAAACAAGCATATGTGGGTGTGCTTTACAAAGCACGACGTCGTGTTTTATAAAGCACGACAACAAAAAACAATGAAACCGCTTCATTATCAATTGTTTTTAATAATAATTAAATATCTTAATAGAATATTGGGAAAAGCCCTGTTTTATGGAGATTTTACATAAATTTGGCGGTTCTTAATTGAAGCCTACTAACCATGCTTAAAGGATTTTCATTCATTTTGATATTATTCCCCTTTTTTCTGCTGTTAAATGCGCAGAAGATGAGCGAATATGAGATTATCCGAAAAAATTATGAGAATCTTCCTAAAAATGATAAAAGAGCAATTCCTTATGTAAAGACTTATATTCAAAAATCGAAAAATGAAAATGATTTTGAACATTTAACCCAAGGATATCGGGATGCCGTTTTCTTTACTAAAAATGAAAAGCAAAAATTAGTATATTCCGATAGTATGATCTATGCCGCTTTAAAATCACGAGATAAAGATTTGATAGGTTTAGCTTATTTGGGAAAAGGGATTATCTATTACTTTAACTATAAAAAATTTGATCCGGCTTTAGATGAATATTTAAAAGCTTATAACTATTTAAAAAATACTAAAGACGAGTATTTGAAATATAAGGTCGTCTATCATATGGGAGTCGTCAAAAGCTACCTAGGCTATTATTCAGAATCTAAAGAAAATTTCGAAGAATGCATTAAATTTTTTAATAATGAATCAGTTAAACAACTTCATCCAAATGAAGTTTTCAATAATAAAAGGGGATATTTTAACTCTCTTCACCAGTTAATAATCTGTCAGAGAAATCTAAAAAATTTTGCTGCTGCTGATAGTTTAATAAATGTTGGGCTAAAAGAAATTGAGGGGATTGATGAATTTTCTTTGGAAAAGAGTTATTTTTTAAAGTGCAAAGGCATTTCAGCATATAACCGTCAAAATTATAAGCATGCAATCGATATCTTAAATAAATCTTTACCAAAAATATTGAAGGTAGATGATTTTGCGACTGCATCATTAATTTACTCTTACTTAGGAAAGAGCTACTATCATTCTGATAAGGAAAAAGCACTCCATTATTTTGAGATGGTAGATTCAATTTTCGTTCATAAAAATTTTGTTTTACCGGAGACACGTGATAGCTACGAAATTTTAATAAACCATTTTAATAACCTGAACAACACAAAGAAAGAGCTGTACTACACTAAACAGCTCTTATCAGTTGACAGCTTATTAGGAAAAGAGTTTTACTATTTGACCTCAAGAATTCACAAAGAATACGACACGAAGCGATTGTTAGATAACAAAGAAGCTTTAGAGAAGAGAAATCTTCTCACTTCCTTAATGGTAATATTTTTTATATGTCTTTCGCTGCTTTTTATCACACTATACATTTTTAAATATAGGAAGAATAAGAAGATCATGCTGAATTACAGGATACTGCAGATAAAGCTTGACAATCGTCAGCTTGAAAAAATGCTACATCAACATAGTCCCGATACCATTTACGAGGATGAGAAGACATCGATAATTAGTAAGGAGATTTACCAAGATTTACTATTAAAAATAAAATCATTTGAGGATAGACAAGAATATACTCAAATAGGATTAACATTAAATCAGTTGGCGGCTCAATTCAATACTAATACAACATATTTATCAACTTTTATCAACGAATCAAAAGGCGTTAATTTTAAAAATTACCTAAACAATCTTAGAATTGATTACATTACCAATCTAATGAATACTGATAAAAATTACTTGAAATACACAATTGAAGCATTAGCTGAAAAATGCGGTATAGCATCCCGTCAGAATTTTTCAGATCTTTTTTATGAAATTAATGGGATGCGTCCAACAGATTTTATCAAAAAAAAGAAAGAAGAGCAAAAAAATAATAACGGTAAATAGAAATCGAAAATACTAATCTATAATTTTCAAGTGAATTTTACATAATTTTGATGATCTAATCAGGAGAAGAATCTTCTCGTTTGCAAATTGAAATGTGCGAATCCTAATTAGGATTGCCTTAACTATTTTAAAAAATTGCCAAATGAAAGATTTAAAAACCTCAGGCAGATCAAAGACTGCACGAATTACTTTAAGGCTACATGACGAAGTAAAAGAAAAATGGCTGAATCACTGTAATAAATACAACCTTCATCTTTCCGATTATATCATTAGCGGCGTCGAAGGAAAGCTACTTGATAATGACAGGAAAGAAATCATGAATTTCATCGAAAATCAGGTTAATTTATTCTCTAAAATTGAGAATAATATCAATCAGATTGCAAAACATATCAACACCAACAAGCACTTACCCACTACCCTTTTATCTGATTATAATTCAAAGCTTGAAATTCTCAACAGTCTGAAAATTGAGCAAAACAGAATAATCAAAAAAATCTATATTGAACTTGCAAAATGATTGTTAAAATATTAAACAAATCATCCAGTGAGTTCAATGGTGTGATTTATAATGACAAGAAAATTGAAAAAGGAAAGGGAGAACTTTTATCAATTAAAAATTTCCCGGCTCATCTTAATCACTCTTCGGGAGCTCCAGACATAAAAAACTATCTGAAAGCAGTTTCCAAAAATAATTCAAGAATAAAAAATCCGCAGTTTCACGCTACAATATCCGCAAAAGGACGCGAATATTCTAAGGAACAATTGGCGCTTACAGCAGATAAATTCATGGATAAAATGGGCTATGGTGAACAACCGTACATTGTTGTTTTTCATAATGATACTGCCAACAACCACATTCATATTGTAAGTACAAGGGTTAATAAAGACAGCTCAAAGCGTATTGAGAGAGATTTCGAAAAATATAAAAGTCAAACTGCTTTACAGGAAACAATTAAAGAGTTGTACGGTACTGACGTACATCAAAATTTAGAAAAATTGATTGATTATAATTATAGTACGTTACATCAGTTTAAGACACTGCTGGAACTTAATGGATACGGCTATTATGAAAAAAATGATAAGTTAAATATTACAAAAAACGGCGCTTTTATCAAAGTTTTAAATGTCAATGATTTAAATTTTTCAAAAAAAAGTTTTGACGAGAAAAGAAAAAAACAGATATTTGCTCTATTCAAAAAATACAAAGAGGTATTTTCCAACTCGGTTTTCAGAGTATCGGATAAAAACCATGCCTCCTACCAATCAGAGCTTCAATACCATCTGAAGAAAAAATTTGGGATTGATGTTGTTCTTTCATTCAAAGATGATAAACAGCCTTTCGGCTATTCCATCATCGACCACAAAACCAATACGATTTACAAAGGCAGTGATATAATGAAAATGAGTGACCTATTCATTATCAGCTCCCAAGTATTAGACAAAAAGATCTTTGACATTCTGGCCAATTCAAATTTGACAATCGAAACGAAGAACGTTTTTAAAAAGCATTTGGAACAAGAGTACAAATGCGAAATCCAGGATTATATGCTTTTTTTGAAACAATCGAAAAAGACAAATTATAATATCTGGAAAGACACACGAAATTCAACAATAGATCACATCCTAAACTTAAGGAAAGTAAGTAATAATTCGCAGGATAAAATAAAGATCGTCAGTTTCTCAAATGAGGCATTCGTCATTAATAAGATTGACAATGTTGTCTTTACCGTAAAAGAATTGGTCGGAGATTACTATTACAACCTTTATTTATCTCAATTACTAAATCCTCAAAATCCAGGACACCAGTCTATTGTCAATGGCGTGCAAGCTGCAGAAGCATCAAGTTTAGAAGAAATGTTAAAACGCACTTCCCTATTTGATATTTCAGCAGCTTCTCCGCCATCAAGCGAAGAACTAGAAAATAGAAGAAGAAAAAAGAAAAAAAAGAGATGATTATTACGTTTGCAAATCAGAAGGGCGGAGTTGGCAAGACCACTTTAGCCATTGCATTTGCCAACTATCTTTCTATGTTTACCGATAAAAAGGTAAATGTCATCGACTTTGATTTTCAGCGTTCATTTTACAGGCAATGGTCAGAAGACAAAGAATTAAAAGCAGATTATCTTTATGAAGTAGAGAAAATTTCGGAAGAAAATATTCATCTCACGCAGAATGAAAAAGTTTTAATGCAGTTAAAGGAAAGTCAGGAGGTTATTCTTTTTGATACCGCCGGAAATATTCAGAATAATTACACGCAGGTATTACAATACAGTGATGCCATAATAATTCCTTATGGATACTCCAGTGTTACAATGATGTCTACAGTACTGTTTCTCAATCTTCTTAAGCTTATCAAAGTCAAGGCAAAAATATATTTCATCAGAAATAATATGCGCAAAGACGACAGCTACGAATTGAAACCTGTAATGGATGCTGAATTCAATACGATAGGGAAAGTAATTGGCGGATCAGTTCTAACCAGAAAATGTATGCTTAGCATCAACACAAAAGGACTGACATATGAACAAAAGTTAGCTGTCAAAGAAACATTCGATGAATTAATTTATCATCTATGGGAATTTTAGACCGCTATACGACCGATGAAGATAAAGAGGAATTAGCAAAGAATCTCAATATTCTGAGTGACGAGGCAGTCTTATCGAAAAAGGGCATTAAACACAAAACAGCAGATGCAGCAAAAAACACTCGGACAAAGAAAAAACCAACCAATCTAACCGAACTTGATGATAAAACCTTATGCATAATTAATGAATTTGTTGACTCTTACAAGAGTAATGACAAAACCAGCAGAATGATAAGGATACAGGATCATCATTACAGAAAGTTGGTGGGCCTTCGTGCTGACGGGATATCTGTAAGCGAATTTGTAAGTTTTGCGGTGCATCTCGCTCTAAAATCTGACGATTATGAAAATTTCTTAAACATTTTAAAAAAGTGAAAATTTATGGGAAAAGTCCTAATGATTACTGGTTTACTATACATTCTATATTATACCGGCATTGCAGTTTATGACTTATTTATAAAAAAACAGATCGTAAATAGAAATGAAAATGATGGCGAATTGATCAGCCTTGAGAACTTTATTGAAGAAACTCCAGGAGAAATAATAAATATTTATGAAGATGACGTAGAGAATTTAAACTTACCAAGTTCCTATGATTATGAAGAGACAGAATTATCCTCCGAAGAAAACGGCGAACCTTTTAACCATCGACGTTTTGAGGAAGAGCGGGAAATTGAAAACTTCTATGGCGACAATCAACAGGGCAAAGATGAAAAAGAAGTGCGTCAATCATTTCTTTCAAATTTAAGTTCAGTGATCGGAAGCAAAAATTCGGAGGCAATACCTCATCAGAAGGAAATAATTCCGTCAGTTATTTCGGATGAGATGTTTCGAAATTTCTTTGAAAAAGCATCAAGACATATCGTTGTCGGCTCTGAAAGCGGTCAGAGTTTTTACAAATCAAGTTTAGTTTTTTAATTACATTCAGTCAATGATACGGAAAACGCCGTATCTGTTTCGATTCCAAAGCACTTTATGGAGCTTTGGAATCTTTTTTTACCAGACGGTTTCAAATGAAACAATTCAATTATTGTTCAATTAAAATTTTAAAAATCAAATGAAAAATAATATTACAAGCATTAATAAACACCATAAAATTAAAAAAGCGCTGTTCTCCGCAATCTTGGTATTATGCACAAATTTACTTTTTGCTCAGACAGGAGGCGCCGGAGCTATATCTTCGGCAACATCGGATATCGAAGAGTACGTTGAGCCAGTCTCAAACTTAGTTCAAATGATAGGTGCGATCGTAGGCATTGTCGGAGGTGTCCGAATTTACAACAAATGGAACAATGGTGACCAAGACGTCAATAAAGAACTGATTGGCTGGGGAGGTGCCTGTATCTTCCTGCTTCTCGTTCCCACAGTAATTCAGGCATTTTTTGGAATATAAGAAATGGAAGAAAAGAGTTTCTTTCTATACAAGGGGCTAAAGAAGCCCCTTGTGTTTAAAGGTCTGAAAGGAAAGTATATCTATTATGCCGGTGGTTCATTTGCCGGCACAATGGTTTTAGGCATCATTCTAAGCAAAGTTATAGGATTCTTTATAGGGATAGTTCTTGCTTTAGGTATTGGTGCAGGATTGATTTGGAATGTCTTCAGATTACAGAAAACCAAAGGTCTTTTTAACAAAACGCTTAACAAAAATGAGATTTTTATGATTCCTGTAAAAATAAAACTGAAGCAGAAGTACAAACGTTAGGAAATACACACAATGAAAAAGAAAAGCTTTAGTCTGCCATTTATTGGCTACGACTACGGTTCAGAATTTAATGTTAATTATGATGTTCTTATCGGTGAATTTGGAAACCCGATCATTGCCATCCAAATTAAAAATATTGTCACACAGTATTCGGCAGACCGTGCCTTGTATCTGAAGTATCATTCAATACTACTTAATATTATCAGTATTATTGGAGAAGGATATATCGTTCAGAAGCTGGACATTTTCGATAAAAAGATCTACCAGGCGGAAGCACATGAAGAATATTTACAGCAAAAATATTCAGAACATTTTGCGGGAAGAATTTACAAAACAATCGATAGCATTCTGGTATTTACCCACAGGATCGATCAAAGCAAAAAGAAAAACCAGTACAAATATTCAGATAAAAAGTATAAGGAATTGCGAGACAAAGCAGAAAAAATCTTTATGCTTCTGAAGGAAAATGATTTTGAGCCCCATTTTTTCTTTGAAAAGAATTTTGAGTATTACATCTCCTCTATTCTTTCCATGAACTTTGGCAGATCAACAAAAGCTTTTGACAATATAAGGTCACTTGACAGTAATCTCCAGATTGGTAATTCCTATGTGAAGACCATTTCTTTAGTAGATGTTGAAAATATTGAACTGCCCAATGAAATTTACCCTTACACAACGTTGGGTGGAAACGGAGCTATCAAAGATACCGCAGTTGACAATTTTTCTTTTATTAATGACCTGGAACTGTACAATACCATTATTTACAACCAAATTATTGTCATTCCTGATCAGACGGAAAGAGTTAAATTTTTAGCCAATAAAAAAAATCGTCACGAAGGATTTCAGAATGAACCTTTGAATAGGATCTGCGCCGAAGAAATAGGTATTTTGCTGGATAATATTGCTAAGGACGGTCAGCTTATTGTTGACGCACATTACAGTCTTGTCACCAGCTGCCCAACTATTGAGGATTTGGAAAAAATCCAGTCGATGATTGAGAACCAGCTCTTTCAAAAAGGAGTAATTTCCAGTAAAAATTCTTTCAATCAATTGGAGTTGTTTCGAGCATCACTACCGGGGAATGCCAATGAACTAAAAGAATACGATTTGTTTACCACAACGAGTGAAGCCTCGCTGTGCTTTTTTTTTTAAAGAGAGCTACCCCGTAGATGAACCATCCAGTTTTTACCTGAGATTTACGGACAGACAGGGAGTTCCGTTAAAGGTCGACACCGCTGATCTGCCAATGCAGATCGGCAGAATCAATAATCGAAACAAATTTGTTCTTGGACCGTCAGGAAGCGGAAAATCTTTTTTGATGAATAATATCATTGAACAATATTTAGCCTACAATTATGATGTTGTAATTGTGGACACCGGAGACAGTTACAGCGGGACGGCAAAATATAAGAATGGGAAGTATATTCAGTACACCGAAGAGAAGCCAATCACAATGAACCCCTTTGTAGTCAGCCAATCGGAATTTAATATTGAGAAAATTGAGTTTCTAGGAAATCTTATTTTTCTGATATGGCAGGGTGCAGATTCATCGATGACCACCACACAAAAATCCATTATTGATAATCTGCTCTTAGCGTATTACCATCAGTTTTTCAAAGGTGGTACCAATTGGTATCAGCAAAAGACCTCGCGTGAGCTGATTCTATACCTAAGTAAATACAACATCTACGAAGATGATCTTTATAATGAATTTGAGAGCCAATACAGTGAAAATGAAAATTACTATCAAATTTTAGGAATACCAATGGATGCTGAAAGCTCGGACATTAAAAAGGCGTTTCGAAAATTGGCGGTACAGTATCATCCTGATAAAAATCTTGATAAAGCTGATTTTGATGATTCCATATTCGACAAAATACACGAGGCTTACGAAACATTGGTCAATACCGAAAAAAGAAAGACTTACGATGAAAGCCAACTGATCCTTTCAAATACTAAAATAATTGAAAGACCCAAAATCAACAGTGCGGAGTGGGAAAATGCCTTCAGAAAATCACTCATCAAAAAACTGGTAGAGCTTGAAGAAATGCTAGACGTGGAAGAACTTTCTTTCAACACTTTTTATGAGTATTCTGAAAAATTTCTTCCTATTTATCTTTCCAATAAAAAGTTCAAAATTTCTGAAGCTGAATTCAACCTGAGAACATTCCTTTATGTATTGGCTGATTTTTACAAAGGAGGTAGGTATGGAACGACTTTAAATGAAGATGCAGACAACTCATTATTTTATGAGCCCTTTATCGTCTTTGAGATTGATAATGTTAAAGATAATCCTAAGCTGTTTCCTATTGTAACCCTCATTATTATGGATACGTTTATCCAGAAAATGCGTCTGAGAAAAGATAGGCGAAAAGCACTCATTATTGAAGAAGCCTGGAAGGCAATTGCGAGTAAACTAATGGGAAGTTATATTTTATACCTGTATAAAACAGTCAGAAAATTCTGGGGTGAAGCCGTTGTTGTTACACAGGAGCTGGATGATATTATCGGGAATGCTGTCGTAAAAGACAGTATTATTAATAATTCGGATACCTTCATACTTCTCGATCAGACAAAATTCATCGATAATTTTGATAAGATTGCAAAATTGCTCTCACTTAATGAGGTTGAGCAGAGTAAGATTTTCACCATTAATAATCTAAATAATAAAAGCGGTAGAAGCCGGTTCAAAGAATTTTATCTTAAACGGGGCAGCAAAGGTGAAGTATATGGTAATGAAGTTTCACTACAGCAATATTTGACTTATACTACTGAAAAACCTGAAAAATCTGCACTCGAATACTATGTTAATGAATATCGAAACTATCAGGATGCATTGGAGCAGTTTGTTCTAGATATTGATCATCTGAAAGACGGTCTACCAAACTTGGTATCATTGGTAAATATTTACCAAAAACCTATTGACAACGGGTTAATCGAATACTATCATTCATTCAAAAAGCAAAACCCTAGTAAAGATTTCTTCAAAAGTATCAAACGGCTACTTATAGATCAAGATATAACGCTAAAGGAATTTATTAAAAGCAAAAATCAGACTTATGAAAAAATATAGCATCATACTCATGGTCTTTATCATGAGTTTTTATAAAACACAAACTCCCTATATAGATGTACTGACAGCTCCTGCTATGATTTTATATGCCAATCAAATTAAAAGCGAGCAGGAGAAAACAGTCGACGAGATGAATAAACTGCAGCAGGCGCAGGCGGTTGTCTCAACTCAGATGGTTCTGGCCAACGATCTGCAGAATAAATTGTACAAAGGATTAAAAGAGGTAAATGGTACTTTGAAAAACGGCATTCAAGTTCAGAATATTTACAACAACCTTAGCAAAATAATCACGAATGTTGATGGGATATATAACGAAGTGCAGGATGCACCGGAGTACAGCATATTTGCGACAAAATCAATACAGCTGGTAACTAACAAAGCGACCGACATTTATACTGATGTTGCTGATCTGCTGACAAGTGGTGAGCTGAATCTTGCAACTTCAGGAGATCGGAAAAGGCTTCTGTACAATATTGAAAATAACACCCGTCTGCTGAATGTCTATTTGATCAACGTAAAGATGACGATAAGGAGAGCCAAAAGAAAAGGATTCTGGAAATCTATCAATCCATTTCAGACGTATGTCAATACTGACAGGCATATTTTTCAGCAAATATTGAACAACGCAGGAACATTGGGACTATGAAAACTTTATCAAAAACTAAAGTCTGTTTCCTGATTCTGATTTTTTCAAATATACTTAAAGGTCAGCTTACTGGAGGGAATTATATCTGCTACTACCTTATTAACTCTGAAATTCAAAAAACAATGGATGAAAATGAGAAGCAGAAAGAAATGAGAAATAAGCAGCTGACCAATTTAAGTCTGGAATCAGCCAATAAGGAACAATGGAGCAAATACAGGGATGTGACTGAAAAAATTCGTGGAAGGCTTAACAACCTTTCGTTTGCAGTTCAGGCTATTCCGACATCGGTGAACATCGTCAGAGAAATTGATAAGATTTATGAGATACAGTCGAAAATTTATACTGAATTATCTGATGCCCCAATCTGGATTCCTGTCGCACTCAATGGTCAGTATGAGTTTATAAATAGTCTGCAGTTGTATATCAGGCTGATGGCAGGTATAGTTTTATCGTATGGGACGATAAACGAAATGGAAAAGGCCGAACGTAAAATTCTTCTGGATTTTGCTCAAAGTGAAATCAAGACTCTTCGGCAGCAGTCCTACTCTACCCTTCAGAAAATCATCAATGTCAAGAGAAAAATAAAACTGCGTAATAACCTGCTTCAAAATTGGGTGAACAGGGACAAGAAAATCATTCAGGATATCATTAACAATGCAAATCTTTATTAAAATGAAAACATTTCTAATTGTATTTTTTCTGCTTTTACTGAATAATGCAAAGTCACAAACCTATTATCAGCTCTATTATAATTTAGAACTGCAGGCTCAGGTAACGGCCAACCAGGCTGCAAGAGTAGCTTCTGAAAAGCTTTACCAAAATTCTTACGAGAAACAAAGAAAAGCTTACGATGATATCAAGGAAAAGGCTGTGCAGGTTGTGGTCATAAAAAATCACATATATAATCAGCTTCGTAATGTCAATTCAGCACTGAAGCAGGGAAAACAGCTTGAAGCCATATACTATGATTTTACCAAACTTATTGGAAACATGGAGAAAATGCTGGAGCTTTCAGCTCAAAAACCTCAGTATGCCGTATTGATTATGAATTATTATTCTAAGCTTTATCTGCATGCGATGAACTCATATGAAAATATAAGCGAATCGGTTCTCAATGAAGAAAATGATTTTCTTATGGACAGCTACGATCGGCAGAAAATTCTTTCAAAAATACAGCATGAGATAAAAATTATGAATGGCTGGACAGTTCACATTATCAATTACCTGAGGAATGCTGAAAAAAAACCATACTTCCGTCATATTGGTGTTTTCAACAGCTGGTATATACGGGACAAAGGTTTAATCCAAAATATTATTAATAATTATAACCAGAATTTAAACGGTTGGTAAAATTATAATCTATGAAAAACATACTATTAATACTATCATTTCTTCCCCTTTTATCTTTCGTAAAGGGACAGACCATAAAAAGAGTTAAGGACAAACACATTGTAGGTCAGGAGAAAAGGCAGGTCTTTTATCAATGGGGAGACTGGCAGCCTGAACCAAAATACTTTTTGGGCATACAGACTAATTATGCCTATGCCATGGTATGGGGCTGGCTGGCTCCAAGTCGAAACCGTGATTACAAAGGCGGAAATGACATCAGACCTTTAGGACTGGCGGGATTGCAAAACCAAAGATATGCAACAACCTTGGTACAGCAGGACAAAACAAGCGATATTCAGGAAGAAGCAAAGACAACATATGAAGAAAACCTGAAAGAATTCTATCATTATTCCAGTGCGACCTCAGGGGCTGATCCTCTTTATCTGCTTTATTATAAAGATGTACTGAACAGTCTGGATAATTTTGACACCGGATCTTCGGCATTATCTCAGTGGGGATTTACTTCTTCGAAAGCCTGGGAACGATTCAATAATTACGGCATCATCGGAGAATGCAGGCGAAAGATCAACGTCATTCAGGACAAATACAAATTTGCTAAAAGTGCAGATATGCCGAGAGGCAAAAGGATTCTTGCCTACCATGACTGCCTTATCGAATGGCGAAAAATGAAAAAATACCTAGCGTACTTAAACCAGCAGGGAGAGAACAGGTTTAGAGCCGAAGTTAAACTTGAAAGTTACAAAACAAAAAATCCCGGAAAGATTACAAAAGAACGGAGAGATGCAGAGATATTCATGGATGTAATGACGGGGCATTTATAGTTAAAAAAATTATGAAACGAAAAAAGATTTTAAAAAGCATTATGAAAATAATGCTTTTATTCATTCCGTGCTTTGCATTCTCACAGGATACACACAGTGATGAATATTACCAGAAAGCAATGGATTTTCTGCAGGGTGAGGGCGTATTGGAAGGCTGGTTTACTGAAAAGTTCCTACCGCTTTACGACAGCTTTATGACCGCAGAATATGGACAATTTATATTATTTGGACAGGCTGTAGCGGGTTTAGGCGCACTACTCTATCTGGGGAATATAGGATGGCAGATGATAGGCGGAGATCGTGAATGGGAAATAGTACCGATGCTAAAACCCTTCGCCATTGGACTGGTTATTGTGAATTGGGTATCATTTGTCGGTATTCTCCGTACTCCTCTAATCAAGCTTCAGGACGTCTCAGAGAGCAGCTTTGTTGAGAGTCAGCAGGAATTGAATTCTTTAAGATGGGTACGTTTTAAAAAACAGCAGCAGGTTGTAGACAGAATTGTTGAAGAGCAAGCTAAAGCACAAGCTGAAATCCAACAACAGGAAGCCGGAGACCAATCTTTAATAGAAGAAGGACTGGATATGGTTGGAGATGGATTAACAAGTCTTATGAGTCCTGTCTATGAACTTTATCTCAGATTACAGGTTGGTTTACAATTAGCCATATCGAGCGCGCTGGAATTGATTGGGTTATGGATACTTCGAATATGTGTCTATGGGATATTTTTTATCCAGCTGATATTTTCGACCATCTTAATTATTATCGGTCCTATACCGGTTGGGTTATCAGTTTTTCCTGCGTTTTCAAGTTTTCTTTCTCAATGGGTTTCCAGATTCATCAATGTCAATCTTTACGGATTTGTGGCATTTATTATTTTAAAAATCGGAACCCTCCTTCAGCTATTTGCCTTTGAGGCAGAAATTGAGAGATATGATCAGATTATCAATACAGACGGCAGTATAAAGAACATGGATTTGCTGCTTACCTATTCTAGCAGTGGGATCATGTCATTTGGATTGGTCATCGTCTGTTTTTTAATTACAGCCGTAGGAATATTATGTGTTCCTACCCTGGCCAATTATATCATTCCGTCGGGCGGTGGTAATACAGGAGCCATGAGTAAGATGAAAAAAGCAGGAATGGCAATAGCCACTAAAGGAGTTTCATTATTAAAAGGATAATTATGGCAGTTGTAAAAAACATTGAAAAAAAAATCAAGATCAATAAAGTAACTTCCATTGGCTGCATAATTTTATCAGTCATCGTCGTTATTGCAGGATTTGTTTTCTCATATAAACAGATAAAAGATGCAAGAAAATCCATCTATATTTTAGATAACGGGGTTCCTGTTTTAGTCAAGCAGACCGATTTGCTCCTAAACAGACCTGTTGAATATAAAGCTCAAGTCGATATGTTTCATTCTTTATTTTTCACACTTTCAGCAGATGACGATTATATAAAATCTCAGACACGAAAAGCATTGTATCTGATCGATGACAGTGGTATGAAGGAGTATATGAATCTGAAGGAAAAGGGATTTTACAACCAGATCATTTCTTCCAATAGTGTGATGACTATAAAAGCAGACAGCATTAAACTCGATGAGCAGAACTTAAAATTTATTTACTATGGCAAACAGACCATTAACCGAAAGACGCAGCTTATCGTCAGAAAATTGATCACTGAAGGTTTTTTGCAAGATCTTCCCCGATCTCCCAATAATCCTCATGGTGTTCTGATCGAAAAATGGAAAACATTAGATAACTCGGACATTTCCGTAAAAGAAAAATTTAGATAATGGAACAGCAAAATAAAATCATCAGTAAAAATCCATCAACCATATGGAAAAGTGTGGAACAATTTGCAGAACGTCAGCCGAAGAGAACATTTTATCTCATGTTTGGATTGATTTTTTTGTCCACCCTATTCTCAATTGGAAGCTTGATTTACATACAAAAAGTTTCCATTCCTGAATACGAAACGATGAAAAAGCAAAATGTCCTAAAGGATGCTGCTACCTCATTCAACTCGCCGTTTACAGAGACAGAAAAAATTCTGGGTATAAGAGAAGCGCTGAAAGAACTTGATTACTATCGGAAAAAAAAGATATTGAGTTCTTCCGATAGTTCGAGAATTAAATACCTCCTCGATAAATACAATATAAATAATTCAAGATGAAAAAACTCAATTTAAAACAACCTAAATATGTTCTTCCCCTCATCGCCCTGCCATTCGTTTTAATGATAGGGTATTTTTATGTTCAATTCACGGAAAACTCAGGAAAAGACAAAAATAAACTGGCTGAGAGTAAAGACATTTCCACCGATTTCGGAAAAGTTGGAGAACGCTCTGAAATTAAAGGAAAGGCCGACGCTTATGCTGATTTCTTTGATAAAAGAACCGATGGAAGAACCATGATTGACGGTTTCGGTGATGAGCATGAAAGTCTTGAAAAATTTGATGATGATCTTTCAGAGCGACAGAAAAGGCATATTGACAGTATGAATTATGTCAGAGAAAAAGAACGTCTGAATAATCTTTCCCGACAGGCCAATCGACAGTCCTACTATAACGCGATGGATGCTAAACAGTCGAAAGAACGTGAGGATGATCAGTACGACAGAAGTATGAAAATGTTAAAAATGCTCAATGGTGACAATAACGGGGTAAACAATTCAGGAAAAGCTGATACTCGGAGTGCTGAAAATTCCGACTGGAAAAAGGATCAGATGACCTTGATGAGAGAGCAGATGATGTTAATGGATAGTATCGAAAAAGCAAACAACCCTGAACTTAAAAATCAAGCCAAAGCCATTGAGAAAATGAAGAAAAATGAGAAAGAGATGGATTTTTTTCTCAATTCTACATTGGATGTAACAAAAGCCTCGAAAAGCACAGAATTCAATTCGATCTTCAGACAACGTGAAAATAACTTTATCAAAGCTGTGATCGACGAAAACATTAAGGGCTTTGCAGGAAGCAGAATAAGGATTCGCCTACTCGAAGATGTATACGTCGGAAATGCAAAAATATCGAAAGGTACTCCCCTTTACGCATTGATCAGTGGATTTTCACTGCAAAGGGTGAACCTTAACATCGTATCGGTAATGCATCAGAACGAGATTCTTCCTATCAGTCTCAATATCTATGATGTTGATGGCATGGAAGGATTGTATGTCCCAAGTTCGGCATTCCGTGAAATGACAAGATCTATGGGAGAAAACATTGTGCAAGGTCAAAATCTTTCCAGTGGTAGCGCTGATTTTTTTACCACGACGCTTAGCTCAGTATATCAATCCACCTCAAAAACAATATCGGACGTAATACGGAAAAACAAGGCAAAAATTAAATACAATTCTTTCGTTTACCTCATTGACAACAAAGAACTTGAAAAAAAGAAAAAGAACATTTATAAGAAAAACACCAATCCATAATCTATGAAAAATTTCATTATTATCCTTATGCTGATGCTTGTTTCTACGGAGACATCCGCTCAGAATACAGTACTATCGAGAGTATATAAAAATAATCTTCCCGAAATCTATATTACAGGTAATGTCAATCTTCATTTCAGGAGCCCCCAGCCTATTCAGTTTGTTGATTTAAGTACGAAACACCTTATAGGCGATCTTCCTACAGAAAATGTTGTAAGAATTAAAATACAACAGTTTGAAGAGGAAAGCCATTCCGCTACCGACAGTATTAGAATAAAAGAGGAAACTCCGATTTATTATTATGATAATCAGGAATTAGGAATTGTTACCATTGTCGGACAATCCTTTATGGCTCAGTACAAGCTGATCTATAAAGTTGACAGCAGTGCGACTATAATGACCAACATTGAAATTTTACCTGAAGACATGCAGGCTCTTGAATATCCGGATTACCAGATGTCCAGTGCCGAACTCAGAAAATATTCGGTGGAGATTATCAGAAAAAAAGAAGCAAATAAAATACGTAGAAACAGAGATTTGGGAATCGAATCGCAGCTTAATAATGTATACGCTTTTGGTGATTATGTATTTCTAGATATTAGTTTTAAAAACAATACAAATCTCATCTATGATATTGACAAACTTAAGTTTTCTATCGATGATAAAAAGGTTTACAAAGCCACGAATGTTCAGTCTATTGAGATAGAGCCTGTATTCCGTCTGTATGACTTAAAGACATTTAAAAAGTCTTACAGAAATATTTTCGTTTTTAAGAAATTCACTTATCCGAATAACAAGGTTCTAAACATCAGGCTGATCGAAAATCAAATCAGCGGCAGAACAATTAATCTGGAGATTAAATACTCAGATATTTTACAGGCTGACACTTTTTAATATTCATTTACATCTAAAGTATAGCAGACAGCTGGGAACTCCTGGCTGTCTGCTTTTTATATAATTCAATTTGAGAAACAATGCAGGAAAGTAAAGAACAACAAAAAATCTACGGATTCTTTCAGAAAGCAGTCTATATGCTGGTTTTGATTGAATGCAGCATTATCTTTTTTGGAGGTACTCAGATTCCGATACTTCCAAAGCTATTGAAATCATTTGCGAAAATGCCATTTCTATTTCCTCCGTACCATGCCAAACTTGCTGAACTTCTGTTAATCATACTAATTGCAATTGGTACAAAGCCAAAAAAAAATCAAGATATTAATATTACAAAATCAATCCTTTTACCAATAGTCGTTGGATTACTGATGATGTTTGGTTCATTGGCATTTATAGATGATACATTTAGAAAAGACATCCCGCAGTTTACTCCCTATTTTAATATCTATCAGGCTGTTTACGCATTACTTTCATTCGTAGGTGTTTTAATAACCCTTTTAGGTGCTGACAACATCAGCAAGATTATGAAAATCAAGCTTGGTAAAGACCGCTGGAACATTGAAGAAGAATCATTCGATCAAAACAAGGAATTAATTACGAATGACTTTTCAATCAACATCCCTTACTTATTTTATTATAACAAACGGATGAATCACGGATGGATTAATATCAATCCATTCAGAGGTACACTTGTAATAGGAACGCCCGGTAGTGGTAAATCTTTTGGAATTATTAATCCGGCGATCAGGCAATTGATTGGCAAAGGATTTTGTCTCTGTATTTATGATTATAAATTTCCAGATTTGGGAAAGATAGCGTACTATCATTATCAATTGAAAAGGCAACATGACGAGAGCTATAAGCACGAGTTTGCGGTAATTAATCTTAATGAAGTTGAAAGATCAAAAAGAGTCAATCCTTTAAGAAAAGAATATCTCGCTACATTAGCAGAAGCTCAGGAAATGGCGGAAGCAATGGTGTCTTCACTTCAAAAAGGTGGTGGGTCAGGAGGTGGAAGTGATCAGTTTTTCACCCAGTCAGCCATCAATTTTCTAGCATCATGCATCGCTTTTCTTGCAAAATATGAAGAGGGCAGATTTTCGACCTTACCGCATCTGCTTTCATTTATGAACCGTGGTTACGAGGAAATTTTCAATACTCTTTTCACCAATATAGAGCTGCATTCTCTATTATCAACTTTTAAATCGGCTTTTGATAACAGGGCTTTCGACCAGCTGGAAGGACAGATCGGAACACTTAAGATATTTCTATCCAGATTGGCAACGAAGGAAAGTTTCTGGGTATTTTCAGGTGATGATGTCAAACTTAAAATTTCTGACAGAAAAAACCCTACAATCATTGTCTTAGCGTCTGATCCCAATACACAGGATATTAATTCTGCATTATATTCTACCATATTAAATAGACTATTAAAACAGATTAATTCCAAAGGCAATTTACCAAGCGGAATTATTGCCGACGAGCTGCCGACTATTTATATACATAAGATAGATAATTTAATTGCTACTGCAAGAAGCAATAAAGTAGCTGTACTCCTTGGACTGCAGGAAATTCCCCAGTTCCGCCAATTTTATAAAAAAGAAGTTGCAGACACGATTACAGCAATCATCGGAAATATTCTCAGTGGCAGTGCTCGAGATAAAAGTACACTGGATTGGCTTGAAAAAGTATTTGGCAAAGTAAAACAAAAAAGCCAGTCTATGTCAATCAATAATAATCAAACGACCATTTCAATTCAGGAAAAGATGGATAACCTCATTCCTGCCGGTAAAATAGCAGGATTAAAAACGGGAGAAATGGTGGGTATTATCGCAGGTGATGAAAATAATCAAACTGAAGAATATAAAACTTCGGCCATACACGGCAGAATCAATCTTGATATGAAAAGTATCGAGGATGAGGAAGCTAACTATATTGAAATGCCCGTGTATTATAACTTTAAAGACAAGTCAGGAAAAAATGATAAAGAGAAAATCCTGATGTCGAACTTTCTACGAATCAACAGAGAAGTAGAGTTGATCATTAAGGACTTCAATCCGTAACTCTAACAACATAAAATTTAAAAAAAATGAAAAAAACAGTAATACTGATGCATTTGTTAATTTTTTCAAATTTCCTACCTCAATTTAATACGGCTTCCTATAAAGGAAAACTCAATACTATTCGATTGAACTCCTCTTTACAAAATCAATTCACCACCAGCTTTTTGTCTTACCATATTGCAGGGAAGTTGAATAAAAAATATTTTGAGAAGAGTAAAGATTCATTGAATAATGCAGCAAATGAAACTGAGCAAACAACTACTCCACAAGCCAATTCAATTAAAAAAGATGATGATATTCAAGCGACGTCGGAAGACGATTCATTGTCAGAGAATCATCCATCCGAAAAAAAATACAGAAATAAAAAACTTTCATTATTAGAATACGAAAAATACCCAACTGAAGAACTACAGATTATTTATATGCCTTTAGAAAAAATGAAGATCACCTCGAATTTCGGGCATCGCTTTCATCCCATCGATAAAATTGAAAAATTTCATGCCGGTGTTGACCTGCGGGCTAACAGCGATTATGTATTTGCAGTATTGGATGGAATCATTAGTGATACAGGTTACAGTAATGGTGCAGGAAATTACATCAAAGTACAGCACGGCGATTTTGAGACCATATATCTGCATCTGCAAAAAACTTTTTTTTCATTGGGCGACTTCGTCTATGCCGGTGATATTATCGCTATAAGTGGTAATAGCGGGAAAAGCACTGCACCGCATCTGCATTTTTCAGTGAAAGAAAGAGGAAAATATATAGATCCGGTTCATTTCTTAAATGACTTAATAAAAACAAACAACGCAATTTCAGATTACAATTATGGAAAATACTAGCACCTTACTTACAGATGAACTTAGAAAGTTCGGAATCATGAATCAGCAGGATCATTTTTCCGAGAAACTCTCAAAAAAAGAAATTGATGATTTTCTTAAAGGAGGAATTCTCATTGCCGAAAATGATAAAAACAGGCTCACTTTTAAAATAAATGACGATAAGCTTGATGTCAATGTTTATAATAAAGATATAGTCAATCACAAAGACCTTTCAACTGCCGAACTTTTTGAAATTTCTTCAAGCAATAGAAATCTTTACAAAGTGATGGCTGACTATGGAAACATCACTCATATTGGAACAGGGTACTTTAATAAGAACCCGGAAAACGAAATGACCACATTTGTTGAAATAGAAAACGAAAGGGGAAAAACAATCTTTTTCGGAAACAAGCTTGAAGATAGTCTTAAAGATTTTAAAGTTGGAGATAAAATTCAGATTATTCAGACCGGTGTTGAAAAAACGGTTCTTAAAATAGATGATGCTGATGAAAAGGAACTCGCAAAATTTGATAATGTTTTTATAATAAACCCGTTCAAAGAAAAAAATAAGCAGTTCCAGTCCAGGATTTTTGAATTGGATAAAAAAGACAATACGATAAAAGATGTGGATACAACAAAATACGAGCTCAAAAATGTTAACGGTCACAATATCTCAGAAAAACAGCTTCAGCAATTACGAAAAGGTAAAGAGCTTAAGTTAGATGATGAAACCACCATACAGATAAGTCCGGCATCAAAAAATGAGGCTAAATTGAGCGCAAGTTCAAAATCACTCCTGATACTATCCCTTGCGACGGATGGCGGTCTTAGTTTCTTGATCATAAAAGGCATTCAGAAGCTTGCTAGAATGCAGGAAGAAAATCAACTACAAAAAGAAAGTATAAGATATCAGGTCGAGCTTCAAAAACTAAAAGCACACCTGAAATCGAAATCAGAGCAATATCCTGATAATAAAAATATCATAACTGACCTTAATATTGTCAGCAAAGAAATCTCTGCTTCTCAATCCTCTTTAAATGAAAATACTAATAAGGAAAAAGAAAAGAGCAATATTAATCTTCAGGTTAACGATCCAGATATGTATCAAGATGCTAATCAAAAGAAAGAGGAAGAGAAACGAGATGCAGAAGAAGCATCAAGGTCAACATCTCATTCCAGAGGACGGTAATAATGATAATTATCATGCTCCTAAGCTTAGAAACGCTAAAGATATTTCAGGGAAAAATCAGTGAAAATGGAAATCTCTACTTTTTAGGATTCAGAAAGAATAGCTGGACTATTATTTACAGAGATGGCTCATCACTAGAGACAAAGTCTTTTTACCAGATTATAAATCATTTTGGTGATTTGATCATCCATAATATATACTGTTTCAGATACATTTTGGAAGCAATGCTTTTTTTACAAAATAAACATTGTGATTATCTAAGGAATTCGCTAATTATCATTACCGCGTCAAAAAATAAAAAAGAAATAAAATCCTTTTTATTTAGACGATACATTCAGAAAAATCTTGTCGTACCAAAGATTCATTTATTTCATTCACTGCGAAATTTTGAATTAACTGTACTCTATCTTGAACTTTTAGATAAAGGAGTTGTCTCTGAAACCATTCAGCTAAAAGGTCAAAATTATCTAAAGATAAAGTATAAATCAATTCAGATTATACTTGATACAGAACAGCAGACGAAAAGTAAAATTTTGTTTCTGTTAGGTATAAATGATAAGATCTTTAAAATTCGCAATTATGATCTATCACATTTAATGAGTGATAGAAATCTCTATTGGTAACCTCACATCCAAATATATAGCAATAATGAAAAGCGATGACGCATTAAAATCAGAAGTTGAGATTATATCTGAATACTTTAGAAATACAAACAACAGTATTTGGTTAAAAGAAGGGCTCCGTGGTTCAATCTCAAGTGAAATTGACAGCTATAACTCTCTTATAGAAAATCTTCAAAACAAGAGAAAAATGTTTTCCGGAATTGATCTAACTATTTCACCTTTTAATTCCTCAGGAGCAGACTTCAAAATAATTATAAAAAATGACAGCGAAAGACTGCAGCTACTCTCGGGATTGCTAAATTTTCGATCCAAGCAAATAAATGATTTAGATAACAAATTACATAACAATCATAATATTAACAACATGGAAAATAATGTATTTCAATCCAAAAAAGCCGATTTAGAAGTAAAAATCGAACTGCCCAATCAAGAGAAACCGTTTTTTGAAAAAATGTCCACTCCTAATAATTTGGTTAATATGCTGCAAAAAGCGGGGCAGAAATTAAATCCAAATGAGACACTACGCGTTAATTTGAACGGTACTTCATTAGTGCTCACCAAAGAACAAACCGAGAAGCCAGAAATTCTTCAAAACCTGGAAACAGAATACAATAAAGTTAACAGGCTAAAAAACGGGCATCCTGAAGAAAATAGAAATCTACAAGATTTAAAAGATCAGATCAAGTATTTAGGTTTTGGCGAAGAACAAAAAGTTCATACGGAACTGGCTGATAATTTAGCTTCAGATAAAAAAGAATTTATCATCAATATTTCTTCAGATAAAGCATCTTTCAAAAACAATGAAATCAATTTTGAGCTGAAATTTCAAAAATCTGAAAAAAATGAAAACTTCTACTTAAACTCTTTCCTTGCAAATCTTAAGAACAATGAGAAGGATGTCAACTTAAACCATACATTTTCCGCTAATGGAAACTTTACGGCTAAAGAAGCGATCAATCTTTTAGAAGGCAGATCTGTTAAAACGGAGATTTATAATAAACATTTGGATGCAAAAGAGGATGCTTTTGTAAAGCTACAATTGAATGAAGAAAAGAATGAAAAAGGAAATTTCAAGCTTCAGGTTTTTAATAAAAACTACGGAATTGACATTGAAAAGATCATTGATAAAGCAAAACTTCATTTTGATAACGATAAGCACAGAGAAATTACCACCAAATCACTTGAAAAAGGCAATATTGTTTCGGTAAAATTTTCAGATCTGAAAAATAATATAGTCGAAGGAAAAGCAATTCTCAACCCCCAATACAAGATGCTGAATCTGTATGATAATAAGATGAAAAGATTCAACTCTAATGAGCAGGCCTTTCAAAAGGATAATTCGGAAACTAATGAGGTAAAGAATCAGCAGAGCCATTCCCGAAAAATTTAATATCTATGAGAGTTTTTGCTTTATTATTCTTTTGTTTATTTCTAGTTTCTTGTAATAAGGGAAAAAAAATTCAAAGTAAAAGAGGTGGAATTGATATAGTCACGAATATTTATTACAGTGCTTCAAAAGGTCTTGAAGAGCACCAACAGATCATTTTGTCCAAAATGAACTACCAGGATAAGGACTTAATAGAATTAGTCCCCAATATTCAAATTCCAGAAATAATTGACAGTGTATATTATATCCGTGATTCATTATATTTCAGCATTGGAAATACTTTACAGTCAAAATCTTTGATTTTTAAAGATCAAAAATTTGAAAATGGTAGAAATGTCAAAAATAAAAGGTACGGAGCAATGTGGATTGACTTACCTATATCCAACTATCAGCAACGGAAAAATCTAAATGACACTGTACTTTATGGAAAAAAACACTTTAAAAGATTCCAAATTATAAGTAGAGAGACCTACAGTATTTTCTATCTAAATAAAACCGATACTATTCTACCCTATTCTCTTAATCCGCTTGCTGACAAGGACTATGGAGGACGGCTTGAAAGAATTGACAGCTATGATAAAAAAAGAGATTTATTCACAACAATCGTATTGCTGCCTAGGAAACGATGGGATAAAGAAGCTGCGGATATTTTTGAATATAATCATCAAACAAATATTGATTCCAAATAAAAAATCCCAAGCCAAATTGGCTTGGGATTTTTTATTTGATTGAAGTACGTTTTTTTGAAAGTTTAATCAACACTTGATCTGAATCTTTAATTTCAATTAATTGCTCTTCTATAAATAAAAACACATTTTTATCCAAAATAAAAATATCAAAAACAGTGTATCGCTGTTTTGAAAAAAATTTCCCCGTCAAAATAATGCAATTATTATACTTGACTGGAGGAGAAAGCTTAAGAGTAACTTTTGATTTGTTTGTCTTAGCGTAGAAGACAATAAATTTTCTTTTTTCGCTGTACTCAAGAACAAAATAATGTTTGTTATTTAGAACTTTTAGTGAAGTTAAGTAAAATAGGTTTTGAGCATCAATTTCGATCTCTTTTTTTTGATCATGACTATAAATTACGTTATTAAATATTTAAAAAATCAAATAATTTAGTGATAAATATTGCTTCGACAATACAAAGAAAAAGTTTTAAACAAAAAAATCCCCAAGAAGATGGGGATAAAAACTAATAACCATGAAAACTCAAATTAAACTTGAGAATCGCGGCAAAGGTATAAAATATCAGATGATACTTTGTCTCAGGACAATACAATGGCTCTATCCAATCAATTCTAATTATCAATGGAAGCTCCCACTAAATATTTAAAAGCTCACTAATTATATTGATTACCTTCTAAATTTTCTATATCATCTTCCCAGTGAGGTCTATTAAAGCCACTTACTGAATCAGCCAAAAGCAAATCATTTTTTAGAACAGGATAATGGCTTTGTTTATAAAAACAGGTAGTTTCAGCCCAATCAAAATTATTACTGGAAGCAAGCAGCTGAATACTATTACAATGTATCGCTCGGATATCTTTTTCTTTATAATCAAATCCCTGTATTATTTCCTCCGACTTCAAAAATCTTTTTCTTTCTACATATGGTCCGTCCAAATTTTCATAGCCGATATGAATAATTCCTGGACCATCAAGTGGTATTTGATCTACTGCTTTTACAAGAAGTCGTTTTACGTCCTTTGCTTTCATATTTATAGAATGTTCGGAGACACTTGTCCATTTAAGAATACTTATACTTCCTACTTTGTCAATGTAAAGATTTAGAATATCAAAATTTTTATCCTTACCCAATTTATATAGTTCATCGTGGTTAAATACGGTCACATAATTACCCCCACTTTCATATTTTCCAATGCAAACCTCAATTAATTCCGGTGAATTGTTTCTAATATCTCTTTCTTTTAATTCTCTATTTATAGAAGCCAAGTTCAACGGTCTAAATGAAATTTCAATTTCAGAAGTTTGAATTTGTGCTCTTTTATCTCCACTATGAATTTTAAGATATTCATTAAAACAATCAACTAAAATATTTTCGCCTGTCTCTGAAACTGGAACCTTAAAAATAATATCAATGGAATACGACAATTTATATTCTTGCAAAATGGCAGTCAATCGTAAAGATCTGTTTTGCCATTCTGACCTTTCGCTTTCAGAATAATCCGGAACTTTCTGCATTCTTTTACATTCAACCCAATATTGTTGTCCATCTTTTCTAATCTGCAAGTCCGGAGATTTATAATAAGTGCTTTCAGGTATAAAGGATACTTTCCATCCATTTTTACAATATAAATTTGCAACTGCCAGTTCAAAAAAAATGGTATCAGGGTGATTCTTTTTTTCGTTCAATAATTCCTCAATCTTTTTCTCTATCCCATCAATCTCAAGAAGTGTTGAAAGATTCTTCCCTATCATCGAAAAAAACGGAAATATACGAGCGGATTGTAGAGCGTCACCAGATAAAGGTCTTTCAAAGATACTTTCTACCAGATACATATACCATGCAATCCAGTCATCATAAAAAGCAATTGGCATGACGAGTTTGCCATCTTTACTTTCCGCTTTTTTAAATCCATACTGAATAGCTTCAACCTCACGAAAATATGATACAACTTTGTCTCGTCTTTTCAACCATCTTTCATCTCCCATTCTCGACACAAAAAAATTCAATGCTTTTTTTGCATCTATCGCCCAAGGTTCTTTTATGTAAATATTCACCATTTTAAGTAATTACTATTTTATATCTAATATACTTTAAATTTGAAAATGATTGAGATCATTCTGAATGAGCATTTAAAATATGATTAATTGAGTATTTTAAGTTAAAATTTCAACGAGTTCCGAGTTAGTAATAATCCTTTTGAAAAAAGGCAAGATACTCTTTTGTAGGCTCATTTTATATAAATGGACGTCCAAAAGGACATCTTGCACCACAAAAAAAACAAATTATTTTTACAATATCATCTTCAAAAGCCATTTTTTAAAAGTTGAAATCAACATTTGCAATAATGTGTAAACCTACAATTGAACAATTATATAAATATATATTGACAGTATTATTGAATTATATAAACATATAATTCAACAATTCAATAAATACATACTACCGTATTTATACAATTATATATTTAAATTGATGTAGAAATATAGAATGTTATAATTCAACAGAAAAAAATTCCAAAGGAGTTTTGCTGACAAAAGAAACAAGAAATTCAAAAAAAGCGGAAATAGAATAGCTTGAAGAATCAGATTTTTCATTGATGTAATAAGTGTGCATCAATTCATAATAAAGATCAGAATATTTTAGTGGAAGTAGAAAATTGATACTTTCCAATATTCTTTCTTCTTTTGTATTTTCAATCTTAGTTCCTCTCTTTTTATAAAAAACAAGATACTGCTCATTAGGAGCGGTAACCTTATGATATTTTTGCTGAAAACTCTTTTGAACATTCAGTAATGTGACACATAAATAATGTCTATAGGAAAATAGGGATAACAGGTCGTTATCCTTGTAATAAGTAAAACTGCAAATCTTAAAATTGTCCACTAAAGACTTATCGGTTTTTACCAATAAGTTTTTGGTTGCTTTTTTTGCGCACATAGAATGCTTATTTATTAGCCAACTTGCCGATTCAACGACAACAAATTATTACAAATGTAAAACTAAAACCGAAAAATATAAATCATATTTTTACGGCTTTACAAATTATTTAAAGCACAATAGACAATTTTATTTTGTCTTTTTTAAGTTTCTGAACCATTTCAACAGCTTTCTGTCGTTGGAAAACATAATATGCCAACTCTTTTGAAGGGCTGAAAAGGGGTAATTTTCCATTATAAATTCTTATAAACTTGGAATAATACAATCCTTCGTCAGAGGTAAAAATATATATTTTCCTGTGAGAAGCATAATTAATCCAGTCCGCTAATTTATCTTTCAAAATAGCCGGGTCATTTTTAAGTTTAATGGTAAATGATTCATTTCCTTCAAAAGAATCATCTTTAAAAATAAGATTAAAATTACTGACATAGCAGCTTAAAACAATATTGTTTTCAGTTACCATTAAGGGATTATTGATATCTCCCAGTAAATCAATGGTAACATCATTTGCTTTAAAGAACTGTTTTATTAGAAAATTCCTTCTTGCAATGTCCGTAAATAAATTGTGATTTGTACTCTCTTCCATTTCATTGTTATCAGAATTAAACAAATATACTATTTTTTACCTATTAAACCAATTTAAAATATTTTACCTATTATTTCAAAAATATTTTTATATTTACATATTCTTATTAATCAGAATTAATAATGAAAAGAATAATAAAATTTGTGGTGTACGGAGCAATAGCGTTTTACATATTTCTGTTTGCGTTTATAGGTAATACCACTGACAATAATAATGCAAGAAAAATATCTCTAACTTTAGTTATTATCGTCGTTGGCTGGAATGTCTTGAAGAATCCTTTAAAAAGATTCTTTAGGAAAATATTTAATAATAATTCTTGACGATAATAGAAAAGGCTGCCCTATGGCAGCCTTATTATTTTATCAAAGTTGTTCAAGAAATTTCTTTGCTTTTTTAGATGATGCAAATGCTTTCTTGATATTTTCCTCACGCTTAGATGTATTTTTGACAGACCAGCTTTTAAGATATCTTACGGAATTGATAAACTCCTTAGTAATTCCAAATTGGAGGCAGATTAGCATACTACCCATTTCTGCAATAAGTTCTTCAAAAGAGTAACTTGTTAAATCTGAATGACCTTTTAATTCTCTTTTTAATCTGCTTTCGTGACCAGTCCAGTGAATGATCTCGTGAAATAATGTAGAATAATATTTATCTTCAGATATAAAATATTTCTTTTCTGGAATTGAAATTATATCTGTTAAAGGCGTATAATAAGCTGTACTAGAAAGAGTTTGCCTAACTGTTAGATTACCGTTAGTAATAATTGAATTGATAAATTCTTCACTATTACATTGTTCCTGAAAATCCAGTACTAGATTTTCCTCTTCAATGACAGTATCAATATTTAGATCGGCTATATTTTCAATCAGTTCAGCATTAAAAACGGTATAATTCTTTAAACAGCTGATCTTATTAATATTTTCTCTTTCATTCACCGACATTTCTAATACTTGTTCTCTGCTATAGATTTTACCCGTCTCTCTATGTTTGTAGATGAAGCTAAAAAATTCAATGATTGTACCTTTTGCTCCTTTTTTTAGTCTGCCACCGGCTTTCGAAATAGAGTTGAATGTCGCATAATCGGCGGTTTGGAAATTATTGATTAAAGCATCAATATAAAGAGCTACTGTGTTAAAGCCTTGATATTGCTTTTTTGTAAAAAGATTTTTCGGCATTTGAAATTGCACATCAGCATAATGTTCCCAGTCCTGCGGATTAACTTTATCAAGGTTTTCGAGTATTTTTAAAATGAATCTATCTTCATTTTTTTCTTGTGAAGAATCTTTTGAATTACTTTTTTTTGTGAATGTTTTCATAATACTTTATTTAATATTCTGACTTTTCTATTGTTTTATGTGCATTCCAAAAGAAATCTGTCATTCAATAAAACCGGAATGAAAGAATGTAATGAAGGCTTTGAAATCTTTTTGTTCGAAGAATTCAGGAGTGTCTGAAATTATAGCTATGCTGTAATTATAGAGACCCAAAAAGATTTTTTGATTGGAGGATGGATTTCTAATTTCGCATAAGAAAACCGAGAAAGTCAGAATATAAAGGATTAGAAAACAATTAAAATTATTCAATCCTTATTGATAATAATCTTTGAAGATGCTGTGATTTTTTCAAATCGACATATTTGATAAATTCAGGTGTCTTTTTGAACTTCTGAAGTGCTCTGATAAACTTGAAATCTGATTCAATTACACTTGAGACTTTTATACAGGCAGTTCCAATATCTCCAAAGCAGTTGCCTATTCCAAATAAGAGAGAATAGTAAGTTTCTGTAGTAAGCGGTCGGTCATAATGGGCTAGTATCTTTTTACCTTCTTCATCTTCATTTAAAAATCTAAGTTCTTCATTGAACATTGCCTGTGTAAAGAAAACACCATAGTCAACGCCATTGAAATTTTCATAGTTCAAATCAAAGTTTTCTTTCAGAAAGTTATTTACTTCCTCAGCTAATTGAGCTTCTTTTAAATATATAATTGAATAAGTTCCCATAAAATTTATAAGTATTCTTAAGTTTGGAATTTGATAAAACGATTACCTATACATCGTGAGGTTTTCATATTATTTAGTGTTCGCTTGGAAGTAATAGTACATTACCCTCTTTCCAGATGGTAAATTCTTCAAAAAAGAAGTCAGAGAATGGAATAATGGCTGACATTAACTGATTTTCATTTCCGTCAGATGCAGAAAGACTAAACTGCTCATCCTTGATTCTTTTAATCGTCCATACTTGAAAATCTTCACTTTGAAATTTTTGAGAAGTCTGATAAGATGCTATACAGTCCAGAAACCAGTAGCACTCTTCTTCATATGCCACATTTTTGACTCCGTCAGTCAATAATATTCCAAAGATGTAGGAATAGTACTGCTCAGTTCCTGTAAACTGATTGTAAAAATCATTAGCTGAGATTTTGGGATTTTTCATAATTGCCAATTTTTTTGGGTTAATATTTAAATTGTTGAGAGCAGTTGATATTTTAACAGCATTGTTTTATAATCTACTTTCTCCCTGTTTTTCATTGCTTCTGACGAAAGAAATTCAGATTCAATACAAAACCGCAATGAAGTATGTAATGGAGGCTATGAAATATTTTTGTCCTTCGGATTTAGGAGTATCTGAAAAAAATGGCGCAGCATTTTATTTAGAAACCCAAAAAGATTTTTTTGTACAGAAACTGTATTTATAGTTTTGCAAACCGAAAACACGGAACATTTAGATTATAGCAGGTTTAAGAGAACTATTATCTATACAACAACAGCTGGATATTTACTATATTTGGTAGCATATGTGGATAAAAGAAAAACCTCAGCAATTATTGGATTCAGGAAGTACAACAGCCAATTTTTTATACAAAAAAGGAAAGGTTTATGTGATGGATAATCATCTATGTGCAGCGTGGTGCTGGTTACAGGAAACAGATATCACTAAATCATACGACTTCTATCATATTGACAGACATAATGACCTATTATACCCTATTCCATCTATCAAGGAAGATTTATTAAATGATAATGTTGATCTTGAAAAAATTACATTTGAAGAATATGTTGAACTTAATGAAAATCATCCGGAGGAACTCAATATAAAAGCTCCGTTGTTCCGCTGGGATAATTATATATTAAATCTAAATGAAGTATATCCGAATTTCTTTGGAACTACACATTTTATAACCAAAGAGCCATATCCGGAAAATGAATTTATAGATTGGGAGTATAAGATAGAAGACTTTCTTAACAGCTTACATCATTGGCTGAAAGATTCCAAAAATGGCGGTATAGTAAATTTGGATATAGATTTCTTTTATTCTAACAGTAAAGGCTATTATCAGATTTATTCTGATGAATTGATCAGAAAAGTCGGGAATGTATTAGTTGAAAATATGGATAAGATAGATGTCATTACAATTGCATTAAGCCCTGAATGCTGTGGAGGTTGGGAAAATGCCTTTAAAACAATGAAAATTCTTGACGAAGTACTCGATTTAGGTATGGAAATGTAATAACTCTTAGTTGCAACAACTCTATATTTTTTTGATAACAAAATCAAGATTAAAAGTAGTTTAGAATGACAATTGACAACTAAAACGATTAATTTGTATATTTGGTGAAAACAATAACTTTAATAACTTAATGACAGAACTTCATCTTGATCTTACTTTAGATAAGCTACAAGGCCCACCAAAAGAGCATATAAAAGTTCACAATTATTGGGCTGCTGTTGGACTTGATCGCTATCATAAAGACTCTAAGGCTGAATTTGAATTTACCATTGACGGAAAATCCAGCAAAAACATTGTTACTTGGGATTCCAATTTTTCAAAAGTAACAATGAAGGAGGATAAAGATATTGCTAATCACGGTGGTGTTGCATTGGCTTGGTTTGTAATGTCAGTAATAATGGATTACAAATATGTAGAACAAACTGAAATTGGCGATGGCGTTGACTATAGATTTTCTAAAACTGAACCTGATGATGATGATTTGAATTTTCTTGACGAAGAATATCATTATGTAGAAATATCCGGTATTTTGGAGGAAAACAAATCAAATACCTTAATAAATCGCATAAAAAAGAAACACGAGCAAATTAATAGAGGTTCAAAAAGAGACCAATCATCATCTGTCGTTGTCACACTTTTTGCCAAACCTACAACCATAAAAGAAATTCATAAATGAAACCAAAGTTACAACATAGAGAAGCTATGGATTACTCATTTAAGGCTAAGCAGGCTTTAGATGAAGGTGACTTTGATGCTTCATTAGAACTATACAAAACGGCAGCTAAATTAGAAAGTGAGGTTGCAGATTTCTATTTCGACAAACCAGACCTTGAACCCACAAGGAGTATACTGGTAAGAAGTGCTGCGTTTTTAAATTTAAAAGCTGGACAGATAGAGGAGGCACAAAAGTTTATTTTTTTTGGGTTAACTAACAGTAAAGATGAAGAGGTTAAGGAACAATTGTATGACGCCTTAGAGATTTTAGTTTCTTTAAAAAATATTAATCCTTTTGGGCAGACAAAAGAATATACCTATTTAAGTATTCTTAGACAAAATAGCACACATTATACTATTGAGCCTACCAAGCTTGAATTTGGTCATTCTGTTACTTTAGAAATGATTAAAGACTTTACAGATAATTATTTGAAATCATTAAAGGCATATGCACTTACTAAAGTTAGGCGTTTGGTCAAATTTAGAGATGACAGTATAAGTGAACTTCAAAAAGAAATTGATAGAATTATTAATCCGGTCATCACAAACTCAAGTTATGGAAGTTTTCGATTTTCAATTGCTAATGATTGGATGAAAAGAAATGACGAAGAAAAGGAAATTGTTAATTTAAAATCAAATATTGTTAAAAATTTCCATAATGAAATTTTCATTAATCCTCTTGGTGAACAAGAAATTACCGAAATCAAAGAAGAATTTTCAGAGGAGGAAATAAATGAAATATTCAGGCCATTAGCCAAAATCAAATCAAATAATTCCGGTTACAGCATTGGAGTTTATGACACAGATTCATTTTCAAAAAAGTATATTCCAAAAATTGTTAACAAGCAAAAAAAGGAATTACTTACTACAAAAACATTGTCACAAGAGGATATAGGTGAGCTTGTTACTACAATTGCTCATAAACGTGTTTCTGAAAAAGGTAAAGTTTCAAAGAAAACAATTAGATCGGAAGAATTCAAAAAATATGAAACGACTTTCAAACTAAAGGAGATTGTACCAAAAGACAAACCGTCAGTTTTATTATCTGAGGAAATTCTGATAGATATGTTATTTGATTCAAATATCGGTTTTACATTTTCATTTGACGATTTCAAAATATCATACACTGATATCGAATATCAGAAAGCACTTGACGGATTTAATAATAGTTTTTATTCCAAAATAATTTCATTGATTAAAAAGACTGATTTGAACACTGAAGAAAATGATGACCTAAAAATCATAAGTAGATATATCGGAAATCTTGATGCCTTGAATTAAATAATATCTTAAACTACTTTTTTAAAAAAATCAGTAGTTTAAGTTATTATTTGTTATTGTTTCTCCATAAGAATTCAAATTTCAAAGAATTACTTCTTAATGTGTCAACCGTCTGTTTAAGCTCTTCGCAGTAATCACTTAGTCCAAGATTCATTTCAATTTCAGTTTGAATTTTCCAAAGTGATCGACCTAAGTAATTAATTTCGTTCCTTAATTCAACCATTCTATCTTCGGACATTTTAGAGTTCAAAACAAAATTTGACTCAGAACATACGTAGTCATCACCTGCAAGCACATATTCATTATCATCAGTTTGAATAAATCCTAGTTCGAGTGCCACTTTTTTCGACGCATCAGCAAAAGATTTTCCAATTTGATTTTCTGTGATAGTAATTGTTTGCTCATCTCTATTAATAAATAAGTGAAACAAAACTACATCCTTCATTGAGTTGGTCAAATGTCCATTTTTTCTATGTTCTGGTACAACATACCAATGTAAATCACTATACATATCCAAGACTACAGCTACATAAGTTTTAGTTTCATTTTTAATGAAGTAAAATTTTTTGAATCCGTCTGAAGATGTAATATTATCAGTTATTTTCGGTTTATTTATCCAGACCTTAGCGAAATCTACATTCGGGCTTAAAGGTCTAAGATAAATAACACTTTTTGTTCTCTTACCTTTATTATTTAAATCATCTATTAATTTTTGTAAAGCCTTGTTTGTCATAAGTATTTGGTAACATCGCTATGTAATTAAAAAGTCCCTGCAGCTAGTAAATCAGGAACAGATTAAATCTACAAACATTTTTTTTCTCTTATATTTTAATGCATTTTTATTGTAGAATGATTTTACCCAAGCAAGGTAGTCCGTCTTCAAATGCAATGGATTATCGTTCCCTGAAACTTTTCCCGACATTTCTAAAGCTTTAGATCGCGCATAATAATGATTAAAAATTCTTACAAATTCAGTAAAATAAAGATCACTTAAATCCTTATCACCTCTAATTACCAAAGTATTCTCATCATTATTCAAAATTGAATTATCACTATAATTTGCAGAACCGGAAATGACAATAGGATCTTCACCTAGAGGATCAATAAGTATAATTTTATTATGAATGAAATTTGTCCCTACTCCACTTGGCTTTGCATTCAATAGTAAACCTGAATGTTTTTCTGCGAGCCAATCATATAGACCATCTTTTAAATAAGTTCCATAAATTATTACATTATCATAATCGTTTGAAACTAATGTAGTATGTATAGATCTATTATTATCTAAGATGATGTATTTGAGATTTTCTGTATCTTTAGTTATTATTTCTTTCATATGCTTACTAAAAGAAAATGGAAACATTCCACAAATAAGACTTTTTGAATTATCCATATATTCAGCATACGTTTTAAGAATAGTTTTTTGTTCGCGGGGACTGAAAAATACGGTTATACCCTTGTTAAGATTATCATACAATATATCTTCTTGAATTTCCAAAGTTTGCTTACCTAACACTTCGTTAATTGGATCTTGTGCTAAATATTCCCAATATTGATGAAATTTTTGAGCGACCTCTTCATCTCTGATAATGTGAGCAGCGTTACATTGACCAAAAATTCCTTTTGCTGTTATATTGGTAGACCCCGATAATATCTCAATAGGTTTACCATCTTTCAGCAGTATCATAAATTTATTATGAGCAATATAGCTTTTATTTGCTTCTTCTTTTCTTGGAATTAAAATTTGTCTTGGAATGCCTGCTTCATTTATGGCAAGATTATTTGCTTTCTCCTCTCCTCTGGAATCATAAATTATCTTAACATCAACGCTTCTATCTTCATATGCATCTTTCAATGCTTCTAAAATGGGCAAATATTCAAACTCGTAAAAAGCAGCTCTAATACTATATGTTTCATCTTCAGCTTTTTTGATAAAGTTCAACAAAGCATCATCCAAGCCCTTACCAAGCCACTTTAATGCTCTCAAAGAATTCTCTTCAGATACTCCCTCTGACCAAGGTCTGATATTCCCAAACTCTCTAGCATATGCTAGGCTCCCCGCTACCCCACGGTTAAAATACACTGAGTGTTTTGAAGTACTTTCGTCGGGAATATTAACCTTGATTTTACAGCCAGGTCTATGCTCTAAAAATTTAGGCTTTCCATATACAGGAATTATATTGTAGATATAATCGTAGGTTGATTTTACAGTAAAATCCTCCCACATAAATGATTGGATAGGATGCTCAAAGCTGCTGAATAATTCATTTTTTACTGCGCTCCCAACAGTTTCTTCAAAATATTTAAATCCTTTTAAAAAGTACTTTTCATTTTCTATCAAATCTTCTCTTTCGATAGAAAATCCCAGTAGTCCCTCAGTTTGTTGTTGGGGCATATCAATCGAAAGTATCACTGCTGAAGTTCCTGCAACGCAGGTCACTTCAAGTCCGTTCTCTTTAGCACGTGTTCTCATTGCATTATTGTTTTCAAGGTTAATTACCATAAAGATAATAACAAACTATATTACAATGAGTTAAAAATAAATTAATTTTACAATCATATGATAAAATTTAAAAAGTCCGCAACCTTTTTTTAAAATATTAGGAATGGAATTAGATAGGTATATTTTAAAATGTGGTTGCTCCATATAGGCAAAAATGCGTTTTCGACCATAGGAGAAATTGCATTTTTGCCACCCGATTTCCATCAGGCAACTTTTATAGGCTGTGAGTTAAAATTTTGAAGATTCAGAAAAAATCCCCTGTTTTCGGTCATCCCATTTCGAAATAAATTCCAGAGGAGTGAGCCTCCTAATTGGGCTAAAGAAGAATTAATAAATAAATCCTGTTTCTCAAGTGCTTCTGCCAAACTGCAACTTGGAGTATCATCTACTGTTTCTGACTGTCTCAATAAATCACCGTATTCATCGGTTATAAAAGCAAGATTGGAAACCGTTTCATATTTTTGAGAATCAGGCTGTCTAATATCTCCGATTGTCGAGAGTAATACCTGTCCTGTACATTTACTGTTTCCGTTATGTTGTATACAACATAATGGGAATAATGTTGACAATTCAGTTATGTTAGTGTTCCTGAAACTTTGTCGGCTATTTTAGCGATATCAGAATCTGGAACACAACATAATCTTAAGTTATATGAACTCTAATCTTATTTGGAATCGTTTTAACTGTAGTACTTTTTCTTTAACCTAAACTAGCTCGTACTAGAAGAATAAGTCCTGGTACTTCTACAATGGGTCAATAACACCCACGAAAGCTTGAGGAGAGTTTATGCCGAATACTCCGATGGCTACCGCAATGCGGGTCTTGTCTTTGATAGTTTTATTATGGTTGATTATTAATTTATACTGTAATATTGCGATAGATAGTTGAAGCAGCCCAAACAAATTGAAAAATTTTCGGTTCTTTGGGCTAGCTTTTAGTCCTTTATTTTAATAATTAATATTCAGTCCTACACCCCAGCCCATATCACTATCATAGTGGGTCCGTATGCCTATATTCTTATTGATGATGTACCTAAGCTCACCCATATACTCTAAATCTGTATTAACCATAAAGCCACCTCTTAATCTTTTTGAGATAGGAATATCTTCACGCATTAATTGTAATCTGATAATTCCGTCATGATATACTTCTGCCTGAAAATTAACCAACATAGGTAAAGTGTACATAAATCCAACACTGAAGGCTCTTCGCGTATCTTTCTTGTTCGTTTGACCAAATAAATTCTTTTCATGTTCATCTTCTCCCATTTTACGGTAACGCCAATCAAAACCTACAAAAGGCATGAACCATTGCATTTTGCCGAGAAATCTTCCCAAATGAGTTTCTACTTCATAGCCATGCATATCATTATATCCTAAACGCCATTCTGTACCTAACGACCATCTTGCATTTTGTAACATTGCACCGCCATCATTACCATTCGTTGCAAAGTCATTTTCAATCATAAAATGGGGCATATTACTTTCCCTTTGTAATTCTTTATAGGCTTTTGCCTTGTCGGGTAGATAGGGGTTATTGTAGTCTCCAACTTCAAAGACCCTGTTCATTCCCGCCATCATGTGATATAATATATGGCAATGAAAGAACCAATCACCTTCCTCATTTGCTAAAAACTCTATGGTGTCAGTTTCCATTGGCATGATATCCAATACATTTTTTAAAGGAGATTTTTCGCCCTTTCCGTTGATAACCCTAAAATCAAATCCATGAAGGTGCATGGGATGACGCATCATCGAATTATTATAGATGGTGATCCGAAGGACTTCTCCTTTTTTTACAGGTATTTTATCCGTTTCCGAAAGTATTTTATTATCCATGCTCCATACATAGCGGTTCATATTTCCCGTAAGTGTAAATTTTAATTCTTTGACAGGTGCATCTTTGGGAAGTGTAGTAATGTAGGGTGATTGGAGCATTGCATAGTTTAGAGTTTTGATGTCTCCCAAAGCATTAGCATTATAACGATTGGGGTCGTTATCCATGTCCATACCCTCATGCTTACTGTGGTCTGCTTTTTTTGTTGCATCTCCGGTAATTTCGGGATACATCACTACATTCATGTCCATTTGGTTAAGGCTCATCTTCATGCCCATATCGTCCAAATCGCCATTCATTTTCATCATATCGTTCATCATCTTCATCCCCTCGAAATACTTCAATCGTGGGAGCGGAGAAATAAGCTGTTTGACCCCATCACCTATAAAGTAACTCGCAGATTGTGTCCTGTCTTCGGTTGTTGCTAAGAACTCGTAGGCCAAACCATCTTGAGGGATAGTCACTACAATATCGTAAGTTTCAGAAACGGCAATGATTAACCTGTCCACCTCTACGGGCTCAACATCATTCCCATCATTCGCTACTACTGTAATTTTTCCTCCAGCATACCTTAGCCAGAAATATGAAGACGCCCCTCCATTGGAAACACGCAATCTGACTTTGTCGCCTGCTTTTAGCTTTTTACCATCAATTGTTTTCAAATCGGTGCTATGGCTACCATTTATTAGGATTTTATCATAGTAAACATCACTGACATCCATCGCCAGCATCCGCTTCCACTCGTTTTTTACCTTTACCCCTAATTTTCCCTCCTTAATAGCTTCAACATATGATTGTGTTGCGCCTTTCTTAATGGCCGCCCAATCATTTGCATTGTGTAGCATACGGTTGATATTATCCGGGTTAAGATTTGTCCACTCACTTAATATAATTGGAACAGTCGGCAAGTCGTCAATCCCTTTTCTAAATGTATTATCGTTGCTTCTTTTTTTCATGATAAAACTACCGTACATGCCAATCTGCTCCTGCAATCCTGAGTGGGAATGGTACCAGTGCGTACCATGCTGAATAATCGGGAAACGGTAGGTGTAGGTTGTACCCGGTGCGATGGGTTTTTGCGTAAGCCAGGGCACACCGTCTTCTTTATTGGGCAGGAACACACCATGCCAATGCAGTGATGTGCTTTCTTTCAATTGGTTGTGCACCACTATTTCGGCAGTGTCGCCCTCGGTAAAGGTAAGGGTGGGCATAGGGATTTGCCCGTTTACGGCAATCGCCCTTTTTTGCTTACCTGCATAGTTGACAAGTGTATCTTTTACATACAGCTCGTAATGCACTACTCTCTGTGCAAACAGCGTTTGCGTGCAAAGCAGTATCAGCACTGTTTGCAATATTCTTATGGGTATTTTATTATATCTGTTCATTATTTGAAAAATTTTATTTAATGCTGTCTTCCATTGTGCCAAACCACGCTATCAAAACCTGCTTATCCTCCGGTGACAATACTGCATTGCGATGAATTAGTGTGTATGATGACAACGGCATTTCCCCGTCCTTAACCTGCCCGGCCATAGCCCTGAACTTGTTTCGCTGCCTGCGGGCAGAATAGTCGCCAAATTCGCTAAAGTTGAGTTCCTCTTTCCCCTTTTTTATATGCTCTGCCATGTACCATGCTCCGGGCTGGATACGGCTGTACCAAGGATAACGGGTATTGTTGCTATGACAGTCATAACAGGATTGGACAAGGATAGCCTTCACATTTTGGGGTACGGCGTACACCCTTTCGATATGGGTGGCTGGCACTTCATCCGCCTGGTTCCGTAACGGCTGAAAAAACTGTATGCCGATGAGGATAATAGCCAGCCCCAATATGATTTTCTTCTTTATGGTCATAATTATTTTATTGTGGCTTCATCTTATTTGTGTCTACTGTTTTTTTACATACTTGGCATAATTCCCCTTGTTTTCAAAATAGGAAACTTCACCGTTATTCCCTGTCACAACAATCACCGCAAGAGCCTTGTCTACCTGCTTATGGGAATAGGGGTCTATCGCCATCCTCACAGTGGCATCTTTTGGAATACGCTCCTTACACATTTCGCAGCATCCGTAGTAGGTTTTACCGCCAAATTTTACGTCAAACTGCTTTTTGCCCATATAGGCATCGTTGACCATGCAGACTTCATCCGCTGGAACCAATTCACCTATTTGGGTAATATGCCCGTGGCTTTCCGGAGTTGCCTGCGAATGGTGCTGTTCCGCTTCATCCTTATTTGACCCTGCCTGCCCGCAAGCGGTGAACAGCAGGGCTGATAAGGAAATAAGGCCCATTATTATTTTGCTCATGTCGAAACTGTTTTTTGAAATTTTGTTATTTACTTTCTTCAAACTCTTTTAGCTTGCGCTTCATCAGTTCAATTTCTTCCGCTTGGGTTTTAAGTATGTTTTTTTGCAGCTCTATCAGTTCCGGGTCGGTCAGGTGTGCCTTTTCGGACATCAATATGGCTGCTGCGTGATGGGGTATCATACCCTTTGCAAACTGCTTGTCCCCGACATTGATTTGTTCCCTGATACCAAACCATGAAAAGATGCCAACGGCAACCGAGATGATGGCTATCGCCCAATTCATCTTCCCGTTGGGGTACATCACTTTCATTATCGCTAATTCGATAAGCAGCATTGCCGAGGTCATCAGCAGGGTCATGTACAGGTTATTGATATTGGGTATCAGGTTCTGCCACCCGTCAATCATGGCGTACATGATAAAATACATCACTGCGAACATGGCGACAGCCATGACCGCAAAGCGTTTGTACATGCCCGAAGCATGTTTTGGATTGTGCGTGCTATGCTCCGAGGCATGACCCGCATGGTGACTGTTTTGCATATTTTCCATAACCCCGAAATTTATTTGCTGTTGATTGTTTTTTCCACCTTACCGCAGGTCAGCATTTTAGAGCCATAGTAAGGGTTTTTGATTTCCTTGTTTTCGCTGAACCAAACAGCACCCTTACCGTCATTGAACATCGGGCAATGGTCTTGATACAATGTTTGCGATGTACCGAACAAATCAATCAGGTCTTTCAAATCTTCGCCAAGAGAGGCTAAATGTTCCCGCTGGTGGTGGATGTTGCCAACATTTTCCCCGATATGTTCTGCGTGTTCTTTAGCATCGTCCGCTATGTCCATGTACTTTTTGTGCTTATCGGCAGGAACTGCTTTCATGTCCACTTTATTCAGGGTAGCTAACAGCTTTTTCCCTGAACTGGCGGCGGCTTTGTCATCGTCCGAAACTAGGGCGTTCTTTAATGACAGATAATCGGTAACTATGGGCGCAATAGAAAAGTTTTTTGCTTCTTCTTTTCCTGTTGCCTTTGCTTCCTGACCGCTCGGTGTTTCGCTCACAGCGGACGCAGCTACCGTATCATCCTCTTTTGGTTG
The DNA here is from genome assembly GCF_030518295.1 of Chryseobacterium urinae. NCBI lineage: Bacteria > Pseudomonadati > Bacteroidota > Flavobacteriia > Flavobacteriales > Weeksellaceae > Chryseobacterium > Chryseobacterium urinae. Next base: position 108,351 of record NZ_JAULSJ010000012.1, read on the forward strand.
GGAAGCTGGCTGTTCTTGTGATACCACAGCAGTATCATTTGAAGACTGCTCGTTTTTGTTGGATGCCTGATTGCATGATACTGTTACAAATGCCATGATAACAGCAGTGATTGATAATGTTAGATTTTTCATTTTTATTTATTTTTTGATTTTTAAAAAACTTGCGTTAATAGCCACTACAATGGTGCTTACACTCATCAGCACAGCACCCATAGCGGGACTTAGAATAAAATTCGGATAGAGTACGCCCGCTGCAAGCGGTATTGCCACTACGTTGTAGCCAACCGCCCATATCAGGTTCTGTACCATTTTTTTGTAGGTAAGTTTGCCGAAGTCAATCAGTTTGACCACATCCCTCGGGTCGCTGTCCACCAATATGATATCCGCTGTTTCGGCAGCCACGTCCGTACCGGAACCGACGGCAATGCCCACATCTGCCTGTGCCAGTGCCGGGGCATCGTTCACACCGTCACCTGTCATAGCAACCACTTCACCTTTGTCCTGAAACTCCTTTACTTTTTCCTGCTTGTTGTGCGGAAGCACATTGGCCAAATACCCGTCCATACCCAATTTTCCGGCTACGGCAGCAGCAATCCTGTCGTTGTCCCCGGTGAGCAGAAAGGACTTGATGCCCATTTTTTTGAGTTCCTCAATCGCCTGTGCCGAACCCTCACGGATGCTGTCTGCCAAAGTAATGATGCCGATTACCCGGTCATCAATGAGGACAAAGTTGACCGTTTCGGCTTCCTGATTGATTTCGCTTGGTATTTCCGGCAGGGAAAGGCGGTTTTTGGTGAAATAATTCGGGCCGCCAGCTACGACATTTTTCCCGTTCACAACACCTTTAACGCCTATGCCCTGCATATAGCTAAAGTTTTCAGATTTCCATAGGGTAAGGCTCTTTTCTTTCAATGTAGCCATAATGCCTTTGGCGATATGGTGTTCCGAATTTTGCTGTACTGCGGCAGCATACTGGATAACCTCATCGGCATTATATTCATCCGTTAACGGTATAACCTTTTCTACGGCATGGGAACCTTTGGTGAGCGTTCCGGTCTTATCAAAAATGACGGTGGAAAGTTTGCGGGTGGTTTCAAATGCCGTACGGTTGCGGATGAGCAGACCATTGGTCGCCGAAAGCGTTGTGGAAATGGCGACCACCAATGGGATAGCCACGCCCAATGCGTGCGGGCAGGCCGTTACCATCACCGTCACCATTCTTTCAAGCGCAAAGGCAATATCTCCACTGCTTGCATACCAATAGGCAAATGTGCCTATGCCCACGGCAATGGCAATAAAGGTGAGCCATTTGGCAACTTTGTCCGCAAGGTTCTGTGTATTGGACTTAGTAGCCTGTGCCTCCTGCACAAGATTGATGACCCGGTTCAGGTAGCTGTCTTTTCCCACGGCTGTTACCTTAACTTTCAGCGCACCATCGCCATTGATAGAGCCTGCGATGACCTTTCCGTCCTTTTCCTTTTTTACGGGAACACTTTCTCCGGTAAGCATACTCTCGTTGATATACGAAAGCCCCTCCAGTACCAATCCATCGGCTGGAATTTTTTCACCCGGTTTTATGATAGCCGTTTCACCGCTTTGCAGGTCTTCGAGCTTTATCTTTACGGCTTCTCCGCCACGTTCCACGGTAACATCGTTGGGCAGCAAAGCCACCAATGACTGTAATGCTCGTGAAGCAGCCATTTGGGAACGCATTTCCAGCCAATGCCCTAATAGCATGATGTCAATTAGGGTTGCCAGTTCCCAAAAGAAGTCCATACCCTGCAAGCCAAATACAACGGCTACGGAATAGACATAGGCTACGGATATGGCGATAGCAACAAGGGTCATCATCCCTATGGCTTTGGCTTTCACCTCGCCAATCATTCCCTTTAGGAACGGCAAGCCTCCATAGCAATAAATCACCGTACCCAATGCCAGCAGCACATATTTATCGCCATTGAAAGCAAGGGAGAAACCCAGCCATTGCTGTATCATGTGCGACAGGAGCAGGATAGGGATTGTGATTACAAGACTTATCCAAAAACGTGTGAGGAAATCGCTTGTATGATGCCCCTCATGTTTATTAAAGTTTTCGTCAGCATGGACATGTTGAGAATGCCCATGCCCTGATGTGTGTTCATGAGAAGCTGACGAACCGCCAACGGGAACCAATGCCATGCCACAGAGCGGGCATTTGCCCGGTTCGTCTTTTAGCACCTGCGGGTGCATAGGACACGTGTATTTTTTCATAACAAGGGATTTAAAAGTTATGTTGCACTTAATTTTTTTGCCATCTCATGGGTCATTTCTTCGGCATAAGTACCATAGGCATCAACAAGTACGCATTTATTCTTACCATCATTGGATGATATGGCATAAATCACGGCATTGTTATCAGGACTGCTGTCGAGGCTGTCAAACCTATGAGTTTCCGTAACCGTAAAATCCTCCGGTTTCAGTTTCAGGCTCCTCGACGCACAGTACAGGCAGTCCGGCAACAGACTAAAGTCCATACTGTACCCACGCTGTCTTAGGTCTTTAAGCGCCTGCACCATGTCATTGTACTGTACCATAGCTTTCAGACCTGTTATTTAATGGTTTCAACGGTACTGCCGCAGGTAAGCATCTGTGAGCCGTAATATGGGTTTTTAACGGCATTCTCTTTACTTAGCCAATTGGCTCCCTTACCTCCGTTGTACATAGGGCAGTGCTGGTAATAAACGGGGGTATCCTGTTTAGACACTTTGACCAGCGTATAGATGCTTCCCGAAAGTGCCGCAAAAGCACTTCTTTGTTTTGCAACATCTTTTGATTTTGAAATGCTTTCCGCATTGGCTGTCAAGTCCTTCATTACTTTCATCCAAGCCGTATGTTCCTCTGCCGATAATTTGTTCATATCGACTGCTTTAAGGGATGCAGCCAATTCAGCGGCTTTGGCAGATGCGGTCGCCGCATCGGTTTTTATCAAAGCGTCTTTCACTGAAAAGTAGTTGTCAAATACAACCTTTAGCTGTGATTGGTTTTGAGCTGCATCTTTGTTAGCTGCCATTTGACTATGGTCGTGATTGCCATGTCCGGCATTCATGTCCATTCCCGCCTCTTTGTTTTTGGCAACCGTCTTAACTGGTCTATCATACTGGCAGCAACCAGCCAGTTTAGCATATACGTCATCCGGCGCACGGAACTTCTCACTGTCATAACCAGCCAAAGCGATACGTTTCAGGATTTCATCCTGATTTGTTTTGTCGCCGTCATAGGTGAGCGTAGCCATCTTAGTATCTTTGTTCCAGTCCACACTGGCTACCTTTTTTACGTTACCTGCTTTTTCGATGGTGGTTTTGCACATACCACAATTGCCGTAAATCTTTACGGTTTCTGTTTTCGCATTCTTGATTTGTGCGAAGCCGTTTATTGATGATAGTAATACGGCGATTACCATCACTATTTTTGATAATGATTTCATTTTGAAAATTTTTAATTTAATAAAATGTACAAAGATTGTGCGAAAACTTAATAGCTTTCGACAAGACATACCTATGGCTGGCGAGCCATCGTTTAGCTTATTTTAGGCGGTAGCCAAATGGAAGAGTAGCCCGCAGAATAGTAGGCTTGTTTGAACCCGAATTTTTGCTTTTTAGTTTCGGCAAAAGGGGTTGTTACTTTTAAATATATTGGTATTTGTAAACTTACAGAAGATGAAGAAGTACTACATCCACAGGAACCGTGCTTACATATCCCGTTGCAGACGTGACCATCCTTGCATTTTTTACAGGACTTGTCCCTGCAACTACTTTTATGTTCTAATTTTTGGGATTGATCTTTTGAGCAAGATTTCTGTTCTGTCTTAAATGCTTTTTTTGCACAAGCATAACTTATGCCTGGCACTAAAAAAAAGCCCAAGCATAATAAAATGACAAAGCTGATATGTTTACTGAAATTTTTCAACATTACAAAATTATGAAATTATTTCCTTTAATTGCTATAATTTGTACTTTCTTATATCTTAACTTAAAATATTTCATTTCTGAATTTCATTTTTTTTAATAAATTAAATTGTTAATGGAAAACAGTGAGAATTTAAACTATCTTTTTCCACCATTTTCCCTTAATTCTTTTAAAAAACTCATTACATTGTGTTCAGTGTGCCAATCTATTAATTTACTACTCGAGTCAGGTTCACTAAGAGCTATAGCAGCAGTCTTTCTTTTAATACTGACATCGGTATATATCAATGTAGAATTAAACGATGCATGGCCAAGCCAATTTTTAACTGTTTCAAAATCTACCCCTGCGTCTAATAATTGTGTAGCTGTTGTATGCCGGATTGTATGTGGACTTACCCTCTTTTGAAGAACAGCCGGAAACTGTTCCCCAATTTTCATGGCATATCGCTTTACAATAGTGTAGATCCCAAATCTGGTTAGTGGCTTTTTCGAACGATTTAGAAAGATATTTTCTGAAGTATTTCTACCAGCTATAAAAGGAATCAATTCATTTATGGTTCTTTTCCAGAGAGGACAAAACCTTTCCTTGTTTCCCTTACCTCTGATACGTACCGAAGAATAATCTCTTTTTGGAACAAGTGGGATTGATAGATCAGAAATTAACGCATTAGCCACTTCATCTACCCGCGCACCAGTATTAGACATAAATAACAACAGAATATGGTCCCTTTTACCCAGGTCGGTTTGTCTATCGGGAGCTTCCAGCATGGCATTCATTTCTGAATCTTCGAGGGGACGTATCGTTGTTTTTTGCTTCTTTTTAAATGGAATATTTCGTATCTGCCGACACCAATTCATATATCTTGGGCAACTTATCCCTACAAACTCCGCAAAAGCATGGAGACAAGATAACCGTACATTTCTTGTCGCAATTGAACATTTACGGGTTTGCTCCAAATCGGAAAGAAATGACTTAATGATCTCGGGTTTTATATCAAGGATAAGTAATTGATCAAAATGTTTTTTATTTTTCCGGGCTACAAATGGGAGTAGTAACCGGAACGTATCATTATAACTCCATTGGGTATTTTTTGCTAATTTTTTAATATTATCCAGATATTCCAGAAAAAAACGTGTTACCCAAACACTTAAACATTGGTAGTTTTTCATGACTTTATATTTTCAAGGTAACTTTCAAAACGTTTATTGGCTTGCTGAAGCAACGCATCGGTCATTGTCAGATATACTGATGTCTGAGCATAATGTGCATGCCCCATATACACAGATAAGATAGGTAAGTATTTTTGGGGATCAGTCCCTTTCTTATAACAATTTATTAATCTGTTAACAGCAAAAGTATGTCTAAGATCATGTATTCGGGGTTGATATCGTCCACCATCATCACGTTTAACTCCTGCTTTAGCTCTTATTTTCCCAAATATGCCCTCAATGCAAGCTGAGTGTACAGGCAGATTGTCATCGTTTAAAAATAATTCAGCATCTGTAAAGCCAGGCTGGTTATGATCTGTTCTCCATTTCAGAAAAGAACTAAGTACAGCTTTTACCTGTATATTGAATGTAACCAATCGTGATTTGTAAAATTTGGTTCCATGTAAAGCAATAACTAAATTATTCATATCAATATTCCCCAATTTAATAGAAAGCGTTTCACTAATTCGCAAACCCAACGCATATGTGATAAAAAGAATTGTTTGAACCATATATGGGGAAATATTGCTTCTTCTCTTTGAGTAGGTTAATGCAGCGTGAAAAATTGACTTTAATTCATTATTAGAGTAAATATAGGCGCTCAGGCCTTTAGGGCGTGCAGGTAAAATAGTTGGTAGGGGTGATTTTTTGACATAATCACGGATCAATAAATAGTCATAAAATCCATGTAGAGCTGAATATCTGGAAAACCAGGCGCCCGTTACAACTTTAGAATTTCCGTATAAAAATTGTTCAACTTCATCTTTAGAAATAGTTTCAACAGGTGTTGATGATCCCATTTTATTTGCAAATGACTGCAAATAAATTGAAGGCATCCGGAATATTTCACCTAGTGCTTTCCTATATGAGACATACTTGTCAATGACTTGTTTAAGTTTCATAGCAATCCTTTTAAATTAAATTCAGATATTTTCCGAAGGCTTATAAGGTCGACCTTTGCATATATTCGGGCAGCATCCATGCTTAATTGTCCCAAATGATCACGGACTTCGTTCAAACATATCCCATTGTTTATTAAATGGGTTGCACATCCGTGCCGTAAAGCGTGAGGACCATGATGTGCAATTCCTAATTGCATTGGTCTTAATCGCTTTTCAACAATCTTGTATACGGTATGAACCGATAGTTTTCTATAAGGAGCTAAAGTAGTTAGGAAAATTTCTTTTAAGGAAATATTATTTGGTCTTACTTTTTGTAGGTAATGAATTATGGCACTACCTGCATTCGGTGAGAGTGGAAATATTTGTGGTTTGGAATGCTTTGATCTTCTAATATAAATTCTATCATTTTCCCAGTCGATATCATCCAACAGAAGTTCAGTAACTTCACTTCTCCTCAATCCGTAGATGACAAATAACATAATAATGGCTCTATCTCGAATATCTATTGCGGTTTCTTTATTACAACTTGCAATCAATCTTTGAATATCCTTCCATTGTGGAGGATAAGGGAGTGAGGATTGTTTATACACTCTTGGTATTTTTATGGAATCAGCCAGCCCCTTTCTACACCAGCATTTACTTTCAGCAAACCTTAAAAACACCCGAAATGCGCCAACGGAATCTTTTACAGTAATTCTTGATTTTCTACTAAGTAATTTCATTACCATCCTGTCTATAATTTGATGAGAAATATCAGATAATGATTTACATTTGAAAAAAATGTCTTTAAGAAAATAGGTAAGTTTTCTGCATTGACCATCAACAGTCCATTCTGATAGTCCTTTTTCATCCCGCATATATTTGACATATTCAGTTAGTTCGTGACGGAAAAAAGGAAAATGTTCTTTTTTTGGTATCATCAAACATCCTATGTACTTAAACCATTTAACAGATACTCCAATAAACCTGTTTTTAGCTTCAATTGAAAAATTGCTTTTCCTGAAATGATATGTTTTTCGCCCAGCCCACTGATTAGCAGCCTGGATTATTTCTTTTGTTGTGACTAATCGCGGACTGTTAAAATTTAAATATTCCATAATAACGACTAAATATTCTGCAATTACCCGTAATGTTTTCTTTTTCGCCCCACCATCAACCTGAAGCTGTAAATAGGCGGCACGTTCTTTTAGCAACGGCTTCATAGTTTGTTGTAAGAGCCAGCTTCTATTTTTTAGAAGCATATTGAAAATAGGTATTTGCTCTTCCTGTGCAAGTTCCAGAAGATTAAGCTTTTTTAACCAGATAGTTGCTGTTGAAATAAAACCTATTCGTGTATGGTTCTTCTTATTGTGCGAATATAAATCTGCCGCCTTATTAATGTCGTGAATGGTTATCGGTTGGCCGGTTTGAAGATTGAGATATTGGACAATCTTCAAGAGAAGGTTCTCTATAGTTTGAAGCGACTTTACCGTGTATCCTTTATCCAATAGGGGTTTGAGATAATCAACCCTTTCCTTATATAGGGGCGCTTCCTCATGGATTTTTATTGTGCAAGGATCCTTAAATATACGATTAAACATGACCTTACTTTTGCAGATATTCTTAAAAAGAATGAGCAAAAAACATGCAACGGCTAGAAATGTTGTGTTTAAATTATTAAAATAGCTTCCAAAAAATATTTTTCAGCTATTTGTCAACATAACTGAATTGTCAACATTATTTCCAAAATCCATCCAATATTTTGCTGTATTACGATGTATATAAGTATCATCCAAAGTTTTTAAAACCTCAGCGATTTCAAATCTTGTTTTCACATTATCGACACAGGAAATAAAAATATTGGCGGTCATATTACTCGTAATCCTGTCCGAAGCGTCTCTTTGAAATTTTCTAGTCTCCGCTTTCCAAGCCGTTCCGAAAAATCGGTTTGTCCTGTTGATTAATGCTGTCGCTTTATTAAGTCCAAGTTCGCTTTCAGCAAAAAGCTGTCTGCCGAGATTTGCTTCTTCTACCCTATCATCATCCCATAACATTACAGAAAGTCCGGGATGATCCATTTCGTTAAGCGCATAATTTATTCTGCCCAAAGCAGTAAGCATCTGCGAACCCGTTCCTCCTGCCCCTATCAGATTTATAGATATTGGGTTTGTCGGCTGAATAAAATTACTATAGGTAAAATGAACTCTTGGCTTATTATTTACAATTGAATTATTTTGAATATTCATTACAGTAGGTTTTTTAATTTAAGATTAGATTTTATAAGCACATCATTTGGAAAATCCTTTCTGTTCTGAACAAGGTCTTTCCAAAGCGAGACACAATTTCCCTTTATAGGATTATGATTGTACATTAAGTGACTGAAATAGGAATTGAAAAAAAAATGCTCCCAAGTAGCCGTAAATTCTTCCAAGGAAGCTGACTTTTTAATTTTAGTATCAACGTTCCCCATACAAACACTCCCGTTATCATAGATGTTAAAAAATGGTGCGTGATATAGCGAAGTCTCTTCTGTTGGTCGCTGATTGTAATCAACAGCAAATATCTTCAAATGCAGTTTATCAGCACACCAAATTAAGGATGGTACTTTCGCTGTACCATTTGGTATTTCCAAATCCTTAGAAAAATATAATTCTCGTTCTGAAAATTCTGTGTACCAAATCACTTTTGCATTTTCTGAATTGTCGATGAGTAAAATATTAGAAGAAATAATTCCCTGTGGTTTAAGAAATTCTTTTTCTCTGCAATTTTGAATTTTAAGTCTTTTTGCTAAATATTTAGCTTCGTTGGTTGTAAGTGGATGTGCATTAATGGGACTGCCATCTTCATCCATATCAAAATATTCAACGTACATATCAGAAAGCTTATCATCACTTTCGTAGAAAACTAATGCTGATTTTGGATGATAAAGATTTTCAAAATCTTCTGTTACATCTTTTGCTTCAATATTATTATTTTTTCGTTTCATAACTAATTCGAGTTAAGATTTATAGACTTGAAAAGTCGCCAAGTATTCCTGCAAGCTGATTAAGAATTTCAAAAACTTCACTTTCAAAATCCAGACTGTTATCTGAAACTTCTTTCCCATCAAAAACTTTGAAAACAATAGGTTCTTGAATTTCAGCATATTCATTGAATTCATTATTTACACTATCGATAATACTTTGATATGCCCATCCTCTATCATCAGCAAAAAATGAAATGTATTTATCCATTGAAATAACGGCTTCATCATTTTCATCGTAATCGAATTCATCATCATTAGAGAAGTCCTTATTATTATTAAAATGTATGTTTCTATAGATGCGTTCTTCGGGAAATTTGCTGTATAAGGAGAAAGCTTTATTAGCAAGATTCAAACATTCAACATCAAAACTATCTTTTGCTTTAAATGAAGTTACACGCTGTTGAAAAAATGACAAATTATTGATAGATGCAATCTTCTGCTCCATAATATCACCAATTAATTCAGCCTGTTGTAATTGCTTTTTATATTCACAATTTTCATCCAATTCTTCATCTTGGTCAATCCAGTCGCTTAGCATTTCATATAACCAAAATAAGTATGAAGCTTCCTGTCTGTAATAAGGAATATCAATAATCCGATACAGATAAGTGCATACAGAAAGTAGCATTTGAGCTGTTTTTCTGTATTTCTTATGATGAAGCATATTATGAAGAGGAACGACAGGAATATAGTAAAGAGTCATTCCTGTACTGATTCTTTCTTCGCTCACAAAATATAGGCAGTTACCTTTGTGCTCCAATTTAATATCCTGCCAATTTTTGATACTCGTTTTCATTTGCTTTCGGCAATGATTCAGAGATAGTGAGATGTTATATGGAAATTCAAAATCTTTATGATCAGATTGAGAAAGATTATAATGCTCTGACATTTGGGAAAGGGATTTATAAAAATCCCTCTCCAATTTTATTGTTTTTGATTTTGACAAATTTGATGTTGTGCTACATTCTTTAAGCTTTGGCAGAAAAGCCGTTTTCAGAAAACCATTGGTATTTGTGCCAATGGGACAGACTTTCTCTGGTCTTTCTGTACTTCCGAACTGTCTTTTTCCTGCTTCATCCATTTCATAAAATCGCCTACCTGCTGATGAACCTGTTTTTGTTTTTTTTCTTCCGGAATTACTATTTTTCCTTTTATAATATTTTGTTGCATTCATCTTAATTTTGATTTAATTCATAAACTGTTATCCTTTAGTTCCCATTACACTTTCAAATTGATATTGAATAGTGTCATCTTTAATCAGAGGAGCGGAAACCTTTGCAGTGGTAAGAATTGGATAATTATTAGCATAAAAATTCATCACTGCTTCTACACTCCATTTTGGTTCGGGGTCTGTCAGGCGAATATCCTGTCCATTATCTTTCAGAATGAAAACCCGTTCTAATTGTGTTGCGAGTAACATAATCTATATTTAAATGTTGGAAATTTCTTGTGGTTCTTGTGGCTCGGAAAAAAGACTTGGAGCAAGATGGACTTCATATTGTTCCTGCTTTTTCCTGATGTTATCTGCCTTATCGGGATAATCTGAAATTTTAGGTAGAGCAGACCACGCATCTTTATATTTGCCCTCCTTTTCAAATTGCACTGCCTTTTGTAAGGATTCAGTAAATTTTTTATCCTTTGTTTCCTTTTCTTTTTTCTCCTTATCACTTTTCTCCTTTTCCATTGCAGATTTCTTCTTGGCTTCTTCCATCTGTTTCATAAAGCTTTCCATATTTACCATTAAACCCGAAGCAGTCTGTAATGGTGTGCCTACCGTTTCAAAGAATCCGTTATCAAGCTCTTCTGCTGTTCCCTTTAAATTAACAGGTGGAATCAATTTTCTTGCTTCGTCTCCACACTGCTCATTATTGAGCAATATGGATAGAACAAAGCCATTTTCTTCTGTTGGTCGAAGTATCAACTGCAAGTCACCTTTTAAATTAAGTTTGGCGAGTTGTCTAAAAAAATTGGTCTGCATAGCTTTCAATTAAGTTGTCTGTGTTAATTCGTTCAGAGAAAATTGGAGAGTCCAATATTCAGTACCCAAATGCTTTTCAAAAGCATTATAAATGGCAGTACCATCAGTAAAAACCTGCATCTGATAACAGTTTAATACAAAATCCAATGGTTTCAATTGACTGATTTCTTCTTCATTAGTTTCCACGAAAAACATATCATTGTTTTGAAACCAATCTTTAATTTCAGAGAAGCTTTCATCCGTAAACCTAAAAAAATCAACTGCTTCATCTTTATAATTAAGCCATTTGAAAAAAGTATCATTTTCAAAAGGTTTTACAGAGTCCAATCTTTCAGTACATAATTCTCTCCATTGTTCAGTAGTATGAATGATTGCAAAATCACTAAATTCATTTGAATCGATGGATTTGATAAAAAGATAATCTGTAGGAATTTTTGATATTTTCATTGTTTAAATTTTAAATTAAAATGGTAAATCATCATCCTTATCTCCGACTAAAGCACTTGCTGTTTGTGGTTTGGCTTCGATGGTTGAATTAGTATTAACATCCGCCTTACCTCCTCCTCCGTGAACTTTAATAAATGATGTGAGAAAATTTAGACCCGAACGAATCTCTCCATCTTTTCCTATCCAAGCACTTGCACTTGGTTTTCCTGTCAGCTCTACCAAAGTACCTTTGGTAAGAATTTTAGCTACATTAGAACTAATCCAGTATGAACAGTTATAAAATGTGGTCTGTTCTACTCTATCTCCTTGTTTATTTTTAAAGCTATCATTTATAGCTACTGAAAAATTAACAACTTGTCTGTCATTTGCTAATGCGTTAACTTCCGCATTCTTTGTAATTCTGCCTACGATGTTCATAATAATTGAATTTAAATTGTTTAAAATTATTTTCGTTTTCTAAAAATTTCTTGAGTGAATTGATTTGGTATCGAGGACACTCGGTTTTCTCTATTGTTTTTCCTAATTGGAAATGATTATTTATATATTTTTTTGATATTTCCGAAGATGTCAAAGAGCATAAGTTGAATTGATTTGTATAACTGAGGTTCCGGTTTTTCTTTGCTTATGACCATAGAAAAAGAGCAGGCGCATAAAACCCAAGGAAAAAGAGTCACTAATTATATTTATTTTCAGGGCTTGAAATATTTTTGTCCGAAGGATTTAGGAGTTTCTGACAAATTATCGGAACTGGTGTAGAAAATTTTTTAGATACCCAAAAAGATTTTTTTGTGAGAAAGCCTCTTTTCTACATTTGCAATTGTAAAAACAAAAACACAGTTATTAAATCAACTTATCAATTTACACTGGTGAATAATATCAAACTAATTGCAATACATATTGTTTACAATCGGTTTATTTGTAAAGATGTAAAGACATAATTTTTGTACTAAAAGATTATATTTTTTCTTTAAAAGCAAAAGCTTAAATTCCTTTTAGAGAAAAAAGAACTTTTATATATTTTTAGAAATACTTTTACTGTACTCCACTATTATCCTGCAGCAGCTGTTTGAGAGGATTTTAAGAATGAGTGTGTTTCCGAAAGATAGATGATCGCTTTTCCGAAAAAGAGATCAGTGCTTTTCCGAACATCAATCAAAATACGAATGAGTGCGTTTCCGAATTTTTCAATCCAACATTCAGTATTTATCCACAATTATCAAAATTTCGACAATGTAAAGAGTTCGTTTCCGAATCTAATAGTATAAAAGAGATAATTTTCGTCCGACTAGTTGGGTTTAGGAGCGCTTTTCCGAAATATCCAGAGTGCTTTTCCGAAATAAAATGAGCGCCTTTCCGAATTGAAGAATTTGCTTAAACCGATTATACTTTTAAATGACATAGTCATAGGCGACAAAATAAACTCAATGGTCACATATGTTCAATTCTTAATCATAGATCGCCTTGAATAAAACTTTTGAATATTCAATTATGACTTTTTACAATCATAAAAGTTCACTCCGCCATTTATAACAATTAGTTTAATAGCAGTAATACGGTTAAATATGAATTTTGTAAAATAATTTAACAAAAGAATTACTGATGAAAAACAACTTTTTTATGCTGCTTTGTTTCTGTGTTAATTCATTTCTGTTTTCTCAGGTAGGAATCAACACCTCATCTCCTGAGACTACTTTTGAAGTTGTAGGAAAAGCAGAAGACATCAATCATTATGATGGAATTCTCCCCCCACGCATTACGGGAGATCAGTTGCAGAAAAAAACATACAATTATTCAAAGAAAGGTGCTGTTATATTTGTCACCACTGCACCATCAAACTTATCAGGTCAGGTAGCTGATATTACAGAGCCAGGGCTATATTACTTTAGCGGATATTCGTGGAAATCTATATCCAATCAAAAGGAACCAATAGAATATAGAATTATTCTGTCATTTGATAACAGCAATGATGATGTTCTGACAGAATCATCAAAGTGGTCTGAGCCTCTTAATCTTTCGTCTGACAAAAATGTTTACTTAACATCCTCAAAACATTGTTCGATAGGAACAAAAAAATATGGAGGCTTTAAAGGCTCGGTAACTTTAAGGAAATTAGAAGGGATAGTGAATATAAAATTTGAAATTAGCAGAGCATCTGATGCACCTAATGTTTTAGATGATGTTTTATTTGATATTTCGGGAATATGCAACGAAATCGGATACTTTCCTAAAGATATAGTTTTTATGCAAAATGAAAATTCAACTTATGTAATTCCGGTACTGCTTCAAAATAATACCATATATATTATTGCAGGAAACTTAAATATGATAAACTCAAACGCCACTGGTGAAGTGCAAGGCTACTCAAATTGGATCAAACCTCACTCCAAATAGCTATACCACAAAAGTAGATTCTAAAAACATAGTGAACTATAATCAAATAACAAAATGAAAAACAACTTTCTAAAACTATTTTTTTTATTGATAAGTGCCAACTTTTTCTCACAAGTCGGTATCAATACTCAAACGCCTAAAGCTACCTTAGAAGTAGTAGGCAAACCAGATGATGCCAATCATTTCGATGGGATCATTCTACCAAGAATTAGTGGAGATCAATTGGCAACAAAAACTTACACTACAGCACAGAAGGGAGCAATAGTTTTCGTTCTATCACCTGCCACCAATTTATCAGGGCAATCTGTTCATCTTGAAAAGTCAGGTCTATATTATTTCGACGGTCAAAAATGGGTTCCATTACTTCAAAGTGATCCATTGGAAGTTGTCTCTCAAACAGGTAATACTTCCACGCTGGAACTTATTGTAAAAAATAATCTGAAGCTTGATTTTGATCAAAAAGAAAATTATATCATCGGTAAATCTAGAAGCACTATCGCCGGTGAATACAACTCAATTTTTGCAACGGACTCAAACATAACTTCCGGAAAAGGGAATTCGGCCAGTGCCTATGCAATGTCTCAAGGAGAAATTACTGGAAAACTAAATTATGGAGCGGGGGTATCAGCACTAAATGGTATTATTAATGGAACAATTTCCGGAAACAGGAATATTGGAATCGGTGCAGGAGCAATGTCATATATCACATCAGGCAATGATAATATTTCTATAGGATATCTGTCGGGTACAGGCAATAGAACTGGATCTAATAATGTTTTTATTGGTGTCGGTGCAGGAAGCCCCGCATCTGGAAATAGAAGTATTAGTAATAAGCTGGCAATTCATTCAACACCAGTAACCACCAGTTCAACAAATTTTTGGGATAGCATTACAAACAATTATACAGACTATAAGTTTGCGCTAATCTCTGGAGATTTTTCTGAAAGATGGCTCAATATCAATGGAAAACTGAGTGTTACACCTTCACAAATGCCCGATGCAGACGGAGATCCAGCTTACACCAAAAAAGTTGTAGCCAAAGCGGATGGCAGCTTTGGTTTTGCAACTGAAGTAATTCCTATTCTCCCATCAAATGGAACCTTTATATTAAAAAGTGTGAACGGAGTGCCAGGATGGGTTACTCAATAAGATTAATTTCAAAATGAAACCGCTACTATTAAGTAGCGGTTTTGTCTTTACTGAAAACATCATCACCTTATCAGCCACTGATTCAAATCTTTATAATGTTGGTACATCCAGGAAAAATCTTCAACATTTTTATAGCTGTTGCGGATCTGCTCTACGACAGTTTTTCCCGTTTTATCATTATCAAGAAATAGAGATATTTTTTTGTATTTCTTTAGTATTTTATCTCCCGCTAAGAGCATCGATGTTGAATTAAAGACTAAATAATCTGCATCTGAAGAAAATTTATCATCTTCTATCGTTTTATATGACAAATAATCAAAAAAGCCCTCAAATACAACAATTTCATTATTTTGCTGATTTCCCTTCTTTATTAACGTCACATCTTTTGGTCCGAGGCAGATTTTAGAATATTTATTACGGACTTCAATACCTCCTGAATTATTAAAAAAAGCAATCGCAAAATAATATTTATCTTCTATTTTGTAATGGATCTCTTTGATAAGACTTTTACAATTCAAAACTCCCCTTGACTTAAGATACTCTAGCAACGCAGGATGCTCGACATCGATTGTTTTTAAAACATTATAAGTAAAGCCATCATTTGTTTCAACCACATTATCTATTGTAGGCGAAAAATCAAGCTTATTTAAATATTCAAGCGCTGTTGAAACATTACATTTATTAATAGCTTGAACTATTGATATAACATCATATATTTTACCTGTTCCAAAATCAAAAGCTGTATTCTTAATGAAATCTACAGACAGGCTGGCTGTTTTCTCTTGTCTATCTAATGCAAAATAAAATGCTGTTCTTTTGTTTTCTTTTACAGGGAATAGACCATAGGATTCCATAACCGTCCTGATACTGACGTTTTGTTTTATTTGCTCACAATTCATTGTAAATAAAATATTAGATTAATTAAAAAATGACGGGATATCCATCCGGAAGAAATTTTCCCATTCTTGTGTCCCGGTAAAGTTCTATCATAAGTTGTTGTATCTCCTTTAAAAATACCTTACCACTAAAATCAGAGGATCGTAGTTTTAATTTTCTATTTTTTTTGATAAAGTAATTGTAAGATTTCTCTATCAGCTCTCTTGTCTGTAATATATTTCGATAATGATATGCGAACTGCAGCATTTCCTGCTCCTGCAATCTGTACCTTTTTTTAAAATAATTAATTCGATAGGTGATGAACAAGTGTTCGCTATCTATATTCAAATCTGCTTCCTGAATTTTTTCAGTGGAATATGGATGAATTGCAATGTTTTCTCCTTTGCATTTGAAATTAAATGACACTGTACTGTATTTATCGAGACTGCCCTTAACCTGTTTTAAAAATTTAAAACAAAAATCATTTGCTGTTCGATAATTTAAGTCAAACTTCGAATTAAATGTTGACAGTTTCAATACAGTGCCAGTTGATGGAAGTTTAGCCAGCCAAATTGCAAATATGATATGTTTATTATTTTTAATATTATACACCAACTGATAAAGCATATAATTATATTCCGGTATTACAATTAATTTCTTCAGCCAATAACTGCTGATAAGAAAAGATGTGTAGCCTCTTTCATCGTAGGTTGGTGTTGATATAAGTCCTGCAAAAGTTTTGATTTCCTTACCTTTTCTATTCTGGGACTTATACCATCCCATCTTAAATTTTGCTAAAAACTCATAGGCATTAATTACCTGCTTTGTTGAGCCACTGGGAGAAATTTTGCTATTCTTAATTTTAAGCAGGGCGAAAGTATTATTTTCAGTCTCAAAATCATCATCGAACAAAGAGAGTTGCTTCGGACGATCTTCAGGTCTGAATTGTTCATTACTTATAATAGAGATTATATTAAATATAACCCTTAGCGCATTGATGGGAATGTTGGCGGCTTGACTATTTTCATCAAAGATAAAATCATCAACAAAATGGTTGCCTATTCTTATACTCTCAGGAATTCTTTCATTTTTAAATTCCTTGCGAATGATTTTCTGACTGCTATCTTGTAACGACATCATCTTTTTCTTTATTGCAGTTTATTAGTTCATATTCATTGTTAATTAGAACTAAAGCTCTCTCAACGTCCAGGACAATTTTTCGCCCCTCCTGAGTGATCGCATCTTTAATTTTACCGCTCTTTTTTAATCTCATAGCAGATGAAATACTGCAATTAAATAACTTGGCTATACCTTTAAGACCATACACATACTTTTCATCAATTATTTTATTTTGCTGCAAGGATCTCTTTGTACGATTTGTTATATAAATATTTTCATATTTAAATAAACTTACTAATTCCTCCCCGGTCATTTGCCAAATAAGCTTTTGCTTTAGTTTATTAATTTCGTTAGACATCGATCGCATTTTTATTAGTTATGTTGTCTTCTGCGATTTTTCTTAAAATCCGCTTCACATTCCTCGGTAATTTCCTGCAAGGTCTTTTTCTTGCCTTTAGAAATCCAGTTCAGTATTTCTTCTTCAAAAAAATATAGTTTCTTACCGTTTTTGTAGCATGGGATTTTTCTTTCTCTAACAAGAGTGTAAATGGTTGGTTTCGCTTTACCGATTAAGGATGCTACTTCATCTATTCCGATTGGAATTTTTTTGAGAGGTATAACAACATCTTCTTTTGATACCAGATGCTTTATCTCAGCAAGTTCACGAATTAAGAAGGCGACTGCTTGTGGTAAATTTTCAAATGAAATATTTTGCAAATCCATAATACTTGATTTTAATTATTATGGTGCAAATGAAAAAAGTGTTTTCGCTGTGTTTGAAAAACACGACGAAAACACTTAAAACACTGTGTTTTTGTAATCGATATTAAGCAATAAGTTTTTACCTACTGTTGAAACTTAATTTTTATAGCTCATTCTAAACGTATTAATCAATTAAAATTTATTTACTAAGATTATTTTAAAAGATTAATTTTCAAATGGTAAAAATGCAGATCTCATACGCTCTTGTTCAGATCTGGGTATTCCAATCTCGCTAGCAATACTTTCCCATCCTCTTACAACCGAAATGACTTTTTCAATGATTTCATCCATTTCATTTTCGTTCAGTCTAAATTGAGCGCCCACTTCCTTAGCAAGTTCAAGATCCAAAGCATTATTATCTGTATCAATATTTAGAGCAAGTCCTTCTTTATCCACAGACGGATTAATGTCATAGGCTGGTGAAAGTATCCATCCTTTTGGGGTTAAAATAAATCCGTGATTTCTAAGGTGATCATCTGTGTTTGATATACAAATACTAAACACGATTCTTCTCCATAATTCCTTCAAATTATTGTTAACATCAATACCGTAGTTCGTAATAAAATCAACGATATCAAGGTAACTTGCAGTTGAATCTCTTAATTTTTCTTCATTGTTTCCTGTCATAGTCATAGCTGACGAAAAATGAATTCTTCCGGAGTTTGTTCTATCAAATCTTTTGGTGAAAAATGTATGATAGCTGTTACTTAATTTTTGAATCTTTGTTTCTGACATATTAATTCCGGCATCAGTAGCTAATCGGTATGCCAGATATTCCCACGCTGCCTTATCAATTGTATCATTTTTTGAAGGAAATTTAGCAATCCATAAATTTTTTTCCTGATCCATAACATTAGCTTTCGGTCTTGCACCCCCTAATGAAGATCCTGGAACTACAAGCAGTGCTAATAACCTTTTCATTTTAGGCTCATCTTCATTTTCAAAACTTTTCACGGCTGCCTCCAACTCTCTTAATGATGACCAGGGTGGTGTAGGGTTATTCTCATCATCATCTAAAAAATTTCCATCTATTGAAGTCTTAAATCGCAGAGCACCCATCCTTGTTTGGTCATACACTCCTAATAAATAATCCAGATCATAAAGTTTCTTTTCTTTCTCTCCAGTTTCTTTGGCTACCTGAATAGATTTTCTTTTCATTAGTGTTCTTCCCCAAGTATCAGGCATACTATCCATAAAAACACCAAAATTTTCTTTATTGGTTGGATATTGTGGACCTCCAAACAACTGAAGATCAGGATCTATTAAATTTTGACCCGCACTTTTAATCCACTCTTTATCATATTCAAAACTAAAGGACTTTTTTCCTTTACCCTGATGAGCTGACAAAATCCCCATTAAATGAGGACCTTGAAGGTCAATCCAATCTGCATATACAAATATGTCAACTTTAGTAGATTTCATTTAATTATATTATTTCAGTAATTCTAAATCTTGCAATTTTCTTCCAAATTCATCATCAGATCCAAGCTTTAAAATATCATCGCTAAGACCCAATACTCTCAAAACATTAAAATATGATCCCATTGCCACACTTGGATCACCTTTTTCAATAAGATGTAGTGTTGAACGTACAATTCCGGCTCTCTCTGAAACCTGCTCTGTAGTTAATTTTCTTCTTTTTCGAGCAAGTTTAATATTCTCTCCCATTTGTTCCAGCAGAGCCAAATACTTGGGTAAAATTATTTGTTTCTTTTTCATAATGTCCGTTATTTCATACAAAATTACACATTTTGTATGAAATAACGGACATTTTAAATAAAAATCTCCTCCATTTGACTTTTCAAATAAAAAAGACTAACTTTGTATTATTTCTTATGTATACATAAGTAAATAATACTACGTACTAATGAATTTTGAAAAGATTGTTGATGCTTATATTGCTGGTAGTCCTCACAGAAAGGCTTTAAATAAAAAGGAATTTGATTATTTGGTACAGGAAATTTCGAGTTTTCGCAAATTCAAAAAATTAAGTAAAGAAATTAGCGAATACATACTTCAAAAACATTACACCTTAGAACAAGATTTATATATTTTCAATGACTCCAATCCTGAAGTTGTTGACTTGGTTTATGCGTATAACAAATATACACACTTTAGCCACCATTCAGCACTAATAATGCATCAAATAAGTACTATTGAAAACAACGCCATCTATTTATCAGAAGAGATCGATAGCATTTCCAGTCCTAAAAACACCTTAACTCAAGGAAATATAGATTTAGCTTTTAGTAAACCTCAGAGAGTCACAAAAAATATAAAGCAATTCAGAGACAAAACATTTTACTTTCTTAAAAATCAAAGCAGTACTACAATGGAAACCTTCATTAATGGAGTAAAAGTTTCAAATCTTGAAAAGACACTTATAGACTGTACTGTAAGACCACTATATTCCGGTGGAACAAAAAATATCCTTAATGCATTTGCTATGGTAAAGCAATTAATTGACGCAGATAAATTACATCATCATTATAAAAAATTATCATTTGTATATCCTTATCACCAAGCTATTGGATTCTACTTGGATAATGCAGGTTATAAAGAAGAGTTTTACAGTAAATTTCTGGCAATGAATAGTGATTATGATTTTTACTTAGACTATCAGTTAACTTCACCTCAGTACAATCCGAAGTGGCGAATCCATTACAATGAAGACATTATCCAATAAAAAAATTACTTATAATTTATCTTTATCTTTTCAAGGAAATTTCTGCACACTTCAAAGAGTTGAAAGATATTGTTTGCTTGGATAATACTATGTCTTTGCTGAAAAAGAGTTTCTCTAAATGATTCTGCATCAAAGACTGCATCAGATGGATCTTTTGTCAGGGCTAAATTAACGCTGATACCAGTTGTCAAATCGTTGTTCAAAATACTTCTGATATCAACAAGGGGCTTTAGATAAAAATTTAATTCTCCAATACGCCCCTGACTTTTTGAAAAAGGGAGATCGTGATTTTTGCCGAGTACATCCATATACTCTGTTAGACGAATCCTCATTAATTCTTTCTGCCTCTGAATATCAGTATAAGATATAAGTTCTTTCTTTATCGGGTCAATTTCACTTTCGATCCGTAAGATTTCGTTTTTGGTCACTTCTATATCAAAAAGAGGATTATCTAATTTATCCTGTTCTATAGATAGCGAATTTAATTTACCTTCAATTTGTTGCAGTAAAAAAGGAATATTCTCTACATTCTTCATTTTATGTAAAATCTATTTATGATAAAATTTCTTCTAAAAAAATTTAACTATTAATAATGTATTATAATTTTTTGAAATATTCCCGACATTTAAGTTCGTAAATGGATAGCTTCAGAAATATTAGTAAATGCTCAATAATCGCTACGACTATGCAAGGAGTTAAGATATTTATTATACTAAAATTTTAAATCTCTTTTTATTTTAATGATACCTTTTTCATCATCATCTTTTAAATGACTTTTAATTGAGTCCGTTTCAACATCTTTTAGTGAATGTTGAAAAACTTCTTTTAAAAACAATGCTACTTCATATTGATTTCGCCTATCAAAGTGCTTCCAAATGTTCCAGCCAAAATGATACAAATCCATATTAGATAATTTGTGAACCCTTACAGGGCTAAAATTTTCTATTTTTTCTTTCTTAGCATACTTTGTAATGTAGCTGCATAGGTTTTCTAAATCATTAACAGATGTGTATAGCGCAAATTGCTCCTTTGTATATCTTAATGCAATCTCAAGCTTATTATCGAACTTTACAACTTCTTTAAATTTTAAATCTTCTTTAATATCAGCAATAGTAACAGGTCCAGAAAAGAATTCATTAACCAAAACTAGATTTTTTCTTTTAGTAATAATTCTGCTTATAATTTCATAGATAGTATGCAAAAACAATGTTAGACCTGAATAAATAACAACACCTACGAAAATCACGACTATAAAAAAGATATTTGCCGTAAATTCATCGGACCCTTTATCGATAAAATATGTTCTGACTTGAGTTCCTAAAAGGATACATACCACTATAATGGGTAAATACATACATATTAATTCAAAATTTTTGACTTTCATATTTATTAGTTTGCTTGTATAATTTCTTGGTTTTCTTCTAAAATATTTTCATCCAGCTTAATAGCTCCAGCTGCTCTATTTTTCAGTTCATCAACTACTTTAGCATAAACTTGAGTTGTTGTAACTTTACTGTGTCCAAGCATTTTACTAACTGTATAAATGTCTGTTCCTAAAGAAAGCTGCAATGTTGCAAAAGTATGTCTGAAGCAATGAAAAGTTATATGCTTTGTTATTCCAGCTGATTTGACCCATTTTTCGAGAGGTCTCGAAATCCAAGAGCTATCTTGTAAATTTTCAAATACTAGCTGTTCGGGAAGTCTCGGAGTTCCGCATAAATGAATTGCTTGTTCAGAAATCGGTGTATACTCGACTCCTTTTGTTTTCTTTTGTCTAAATTGAATTTTGATTCTATTTGACTGAACATCAATTTCTTTCCACTTAAGCCTTTTAATATCACAATGTCTTAACCCTGTCAGTGCAGAAAATAAAGATGCTCTTTTCAATTCATCATTTTCACAAGGAGTATTTACTAAAAGATTAAGTTCCTCCAAAGAGAGATGTTCACGGAAAGATTCTTGCTCTCCAATACCTTTAATCTTTGCTGATAAGTCAATTATAAAATAACCATCAATAAAAGCTTGGGAAACTATTGCCTTAAAAATAGAAAAGTACGTTGCAGCACTATTATTTGAAAGAATTCCTTTCTTTTTTCCGCGATAGGGCGCCGATAAAAGATAAAGCTTAAAATCATCAGCAAAACTCAAATCAATTTTTGAAAATCTTAAATCATCTCCGGAAAACTCTATAATAAATTCAATTAAACACCTCCAGTTAGTTCTAATTGAATCAGAACTATTATTTGAGCCGTGTCTTTTCTTTAGCAACCTATTACAGTAATCTATAAATTTTTCTTTTTGTTTTTCTTGCAATTCGGCCTTAATAGCATCGCTATCACTATACAAGTCGACATTATCATATTCTTTTTGGCGTAGTTTACGAATTCCATCAGCATATAACATTGTCTCCCTGTCACGCTCACTCTTACAAACTATAATTCCATTATCATCACGCTTTGGTTTAAAGGCTTTTGTCCCGTCCTTTAGGTTAGTTCTGCTTGTTCTTTTTTTATCCCATTCAACCGTATAAACAATTCTATTGAGATACTCCCTAGAACGTTGCGGTTTATTTTTTCCAGCAATAAATACAGGATAACTCTCCAAATAGACATACCATTCATTTCTATCCTCAGCTTTACGCAATCTAACTGTAACTTGAGTTTTTGAAAGTTGTTTCATAAGCTTAATCTATAGTACCATTATATAATTTGTCAATCTCGCTTTTTGGAGCATAAACATAATTACCAATTTGACGGGTGGGAATTGAGTACTTTCTGATATGCTTGTATACACTCGTATCGTGTAACTGAAATTTTTTGGAAATCTCACCAATAGTATAGCAATTCTCTTCAGAAAGATCATACAAGTTAGGATTAGAATTTTTCTTTTCAATCTTTTCTTTAGATGCCGGAGGAAACATTTCTTGCAAAACTTCACGATTTACTTTTATTAAACGAGTTCCTTCATTAATAGAAGGTATTACATTTTGTTTGATAAGTCTATAAAGTGTTCTTTTTGCAATGTCAAAGAGTAAAACAGCTTCAGGGACTGTCAAGAGAATTTTATCTAAAGGAATCTGATCAATCAGTTCTTGTCTTTTTAATTCTAATTTTTCTTGACGCTTTCTTTTCTGGTAAGCATTTTTTATACACTGCTCACGACAATAAAATGAAGTTACTGTCTTAGGTATAAATTCCTGCGAACAATGCAGACATTCTCTTTTAATCCTTTTAATCATACATATAGAAAAACTAAAGGTAAGAAAAAAAATCTTAAGTGCCACATCTTCTCTGCTTAAGTGCCGGTACAAATATGGTACAAATGTGTAATAAAAAACACTTAAAAAAGCACAAAATCAAAAATCTTTGAAAAAACAAAAATCCCCACAAACATACGCCTGTGGGGATTTTCTATATTTTGTTAATTAATATTAATCAATAACTACTTAACTTCTTCGAAGTCTGCATCCTGTACATCTTCTGCACCTCCTGCATTTCCTCCGTTTTGTGCTCCTGCATCAGCTCCCGGCTGTTGACCTGCTGCATACAATTCTTCTGAAGCTGCCATCCAAGCTGCATCTAAAGCTTCTGTTTTAGCTTTTACATCATCTGCATTTTTAGCTTCGAAAGCTGTTTTCAATTCTCCGTGAGCAGTTTCAATAGCTGCTTTTTTATCAGCAGATAATTTCTCACCAAATTCTTTTAATTGCTTTTCAGTCTGGAAGATCAATCCGTCTGCTTTGTTGAAGATTTCAACTTCTTCTTTTTTCTTAGCATCGGCAGAAGCATTTTCCTGAGCCTCTTTCTTCATTCTTTCGATTTCTTCGTCAGAAAGACCTGAAGACGCCTGAATTTTAATAGACTGTTCTTTACCCGTTCCTTTATCTTTAGCAGAAACACTTAAGATACCGTTTGCATCAATATCGAATGTTACTTCAATTTGAGGAACTCCTCTTGGTGCAGGTGGAATATCTGTAAGGTCGAATCTACCGATTTCTTTGTTGTCGTTGAACATTGGTCTTTCTCCCTGTCCTACTCTGATGCTTACAGCCGGCTGGTTGTCAGAAGCTGTAGAGAATACCTCAGATTTTTTAGTTGGGATCGTAGTGTTTGCTTCAATTAATTTAGTGAAAACAGACCCCATTGTTTCGATACCTAAAGAAAGTGGCGTAACGTCTAATAAAAGAACGTCTTTTACATCTCCGGTTAATACACCTCCCTGAATCGCAGCACCAATCGCTACAACCTCATCCGGGTTAACTCCTTTAGACGGTTTTTTACCGAAGAATTTTTCCACTTCTTCCTGGATGATCGGGATTCTTGTAGAACCTCCTACCAAGATTACTTCATCGATATCTGAAGTAGATAAACCTGCATCTTTCAATGCTTTAGCAACCGGCTCCATAGATCTTCTTACCAAATCTGCAGATAACTGCTCGAATTTAGCTTTCGTTAAAGTCTTCACTAAGTGTTTAGGACCTGTAGCAGTAGCTGTGATATATGGAAGGTTAATTTCAGTTTGTGGAGAAGAAGACAACTCGATTTTTGCTTTTTCGGCAGCTTCTTTCAATCTTTGTAATGCGATTGCATCAGACTTTAAGTCAACTCCTTCTTCAGCTTTGAATTCATCTGCCATCCAGTTGATGATTACATCATCAAAATCATCACCTCCTAAATGCGTATCTCCGTTTGTAGACAATACTTCGAATACACCATCTCCTAAATCAAGGATAGAGATATCGAAAGTACCACCTCCTAAATCGTATACCGCGATTTTCTGGTCTTTGTGGTTTTTATCTAAACCGTAAGCTAACGCTGCAGCAGTAGGCTCGTTGATGATTCTTTCTACTTTAAGACCTGCGATTTCACCCGCTTCTTTTGTAGCCTGTCTCTGTGCATCGTTGAAGTATGCAGGAACCGTAATTACCGCTCTTGTTACTTCCTGACCAAGATAATCTTCAGCAGTTTTCTTCATTTTCTGAAGCGTCATTGCAGAAATTTCCTGTGGAGTATATTCTCTGTCGTCGATTTTTACTTTTACGGTATCGTTTGGTCCTGAAACTACTTCATAAGGTACTCTTGAAATTTCTTTCGCATCCTCTTTAAAGTGAGTTCCGATAAATCTTTTAATTGAATATACTGTTTTCTTTGGATTCGTTACCGCCTGTCTTTTTGCAGGATCTCCTACTTTTCTTTCGCCATCTTCTGTAAACGCAACGATAGACGGCGTTGTTCTTTTACCTTCTGCGTTAGGAATTACAACAGGGTCTTTACCCTCCATTACAGCAACACAAGAGTTGGTTGTTCCTAAGTCAATTCCAATTATTTTACTCATAATATTTTTATATTTTTCTAATTTTTAATTTTAATTTACACTCAGTATTTCTCAATATTTATACCATTCAAAATTTTGTGACAAATTGACAGAAACAATCTGAAACAGGAAAAAATAATTCTATTTTTCAGCTTGAAAATTTTAGAAATACAGTTTAAAATAAACCTAAACTTTACTTTTTAAATGATTTGAATTTTTGTCACAAAACCTTTTAATACTTGTTAAACCATATCAATTTTGTCACTTAACGGCTATATTATTATATGATTCATTTATTTTAAATTAAAAATACAGAACGGAACTGCAATTTTTCAGATAGTTTTAATAACTTTAATGGATTACAAAAATCATCCGGTTTCAGAATCTTTTTGGCTCTAAAATTTAATTAAAGCTTAACGCAAAAAGGTTTCAAAAGATACCACGAATTATTATTTTTGATAAATTATACATTAGAGAATGTCATTACATTTCAATCCGAGAGATATTACCTGGCTTGCCTTCAACGAGAGGGTTTTACAGGAAGCCATGGACGAAAAAGTCCCTTTACATTTAAGAATCCGTTTTTTAGGAATTTTTTCCAACAATTTAGACGAATTTTTCCGGGTGCGGGTTGCAGGTTTAAAACGCGCCATGGATTTCAAAGAAAAAGTAATTGCAGAATCTTTTTATCAGCCGCCTTCCAAAATTCTCCAGAAGATCAATGATATTGTGATGCGACAGCAGCAGAATTTCGATAAAACGTGGAAGAAAATTCTTGCTGAAATGGCGGAACATCATGTTTACATTAAAACAGCTAAAAACTTATCTGCCAATCAGAAAGAGTTTGTAAGAAAATATTTTGATGAAGTGGTAGAATCCAACGTCATTCCTATTCTGCTTCATGAAAATACACCGATGCCTTATATGAGGGATAAAAGTCTTTATCTGGGTGTCGCGATGAGGAAAAAAGATTGGCAATATTCCAGCAATTATGCCATTATTGAAATTCCTTCAAGATTTGTAGGAAGATTTGTTTTGCTTCCTTCCGAAGATGTGGAAGAGAAAAATGTAATGCTTCTGGAAGATGTGATTACTTTTAACCTGCCCCATATTTTCTCCTATTTCGGATATGATGAATTTGCAGCCAATGCTTTTAAAGTAACGAAAGATGCAGAGCTGGAACTCGATAATGATATCCGGACTAATTTTGCCGAAAAAATTGAAAAAGGCTTAAAAAACAGACGAAAAGGAAAACCTACCCGTTTTGTTTTCGATAAAGATATGGACAAGGCACTTCTTGAGATGCTGATCCGAAAATTAAACCTGACGAAAAAAGACAGCATTATTCCCGGAGGAAAAATTCATAATTTTAAACATTTCATGGATTTCCCGGATGTTTTTGAAAGGTATGAAAAGCCTGTTGAAAGAACTTCTTTTACCCACCCCGCTTTTGAAAACACGGAAAGAGTAACGGATGTTATTCTGAAACATGATGTTCTTCTTACCTTCCCTTATCACAAATACAATCCTGTAATTGATCTTCTTCGTGAAGCGGCAATGGATCCTGATGTAAAATCCATCCAGATCACAGCCTATCGTTTAGCGAGCAGTTCGAAAATCATTAATGCTTTAATTTATGCGGCAAGAAACGGTAAAGAAGTGACGGTAATGCTTGAGCTTCAGGCAAGATTTGATGAAGAATCTAATCTGGAGTGGAAGGAAATGCTGGAACCGGAAGGAATTACCGTATTGATAGGTATTCCGAACAAAAAAGTTCATGCCAAATTATGTGTCATCAAGAAAAGGTCTCATAATAAGACAATTCAGTACGGTTTTGTAAGTACCGGAAATTTCAATGAGAAAACTGCGAGAATTTATGGAGATCATCTGTTAATGACTGCAGACCGCGGAATTATGGCAGATATTAATAAGGTATTCAATGTTCTGAAAAAACCGAAAGACGATTATCTTCCGATTTTAAAAACCTGCAAAAATCTTCTCGTATGTCCGCAGTTCATGCGTGAAAAGATTGTACATCATATTGATAAAGAAATTGAAGAAGCCAAAGCGGGAAGACGAGCAGAAATGATCGTTAAAGCCAATTCTGTAAGCGACCGTTCCCTGATTGAAAAATTATACGAAGCGGCACAAGCTGGCGTTGCCATCAGAATGATTGTAAGAGGAATTTACTGCGCTGTCAATCAGAAAGATTTTAAAGAAAAAATAAAGGCAATAAGCATTGTAGATGAATATCTGGAACACGCCAGGGTGATGTATTTTTACAACAAAGGAGCTGAAGATATGTATATTTCTTCCGCAGACTGGATGACGAGAAATTTAGATTACAGAATTGAAGCTGCCGCGAAGATTACGGATAAGAATTTAAAGAAAGAATTGAAGGATATTCTCGACATACAGTTGAAAGATAATGTAAAAGCTCGTATTTTAGACAAAAAACTGAGCAACGAATATATTGATAACGATAAGGAAGAGTGCCGTTCTCAGATTGAAACCTATCGATATTTAAAAGCCAAAACGAATAAAAAATGAAAATCGCAGCCATAGATATAGGAAGTAATGCAGCCCGACTTTTAATTAATGAGGTTAAAATAAACAATAAACAGCCCGAATTCATTAAACTGAATCTTTTGAGAATTCCTCTGAGACTGGGAATGGATGTCTTTACCTTAGGAAAGATTGGAGAGGAAAGGGAAAAAATGGTGATCGACTCGATGAAGATTTTCAGCGATCTGATGAAAATCTACAAGGTGGAACATTACAGAGCCTGTGCTACGAGTGCCATGCGTGACGCAGCCAACGGACAGGAAATCATTGAAGAGGTGAAAAGAACTTCAGGAATTAATATTGAAATAATTTCCGGAGACGAAGAAGCAACTCTGGTTTTTGAAAATCATGTTGCTGAAGGACTTGATAAAGAATTTGCCTATTTGTATATTGATGTCGGCGGAGGTTCTACAGAGCTTACCTTTTACGAAAACGGAAAAATGAAATATGAAAAATCTTTCAACATCGGAACCATCCGTTTGTTGAACAATCTGGTAACGCCCGACAACTGGAAAGATATGAAGGAAGAGATCAGAAAAAATATCAACAGCAAAAAGCCGATTGTTGCCATCGGTTCAGGAGGAAATATCAACAAAGTTTTCTCCATGAGCAAAACCAAAGACGGCAAACCGATGTCGCTTTCTCATCTTAAAAAGGTATATAAGGAGTTTGATGATCTTACGGTTGATGAAAGAATGACAAAATACAATCTCCGCGAAGACAGAGCCGATGTTTTGGTTCATGCGTTACAGATCTTCAATAATGTGATGACATGGTCGGAAATCAACAGAATTTTTGTGCCGAAAATATCTGTTGCAGATGGATTAATCCACAATATTTACAGCAAATTGCAGGATAAGAAGTAAACATATTATAGTTTAGAAAATTTAAAAGCCGACCAGATTGAACTGATCGGCTTTTT
>NZ_JAULSJ010000120.1:0-234 GCF_030518295.1 Chryseobacterium urinae
GTTCTTGGTAGGTAAACGTCACGGATTGCAAATCCGCGACATCTGGAAAATTTAGTAATAAAAATGGTATAATTTTTATGATTTTCATTTTTGCGTTTCGTTGTTTTAAGATTACAGCTAACGATCAGCTCGGCTTTGCGATGTGGCGGAATTTTAGCACAAAAGTTCAATAGAATTACTGTTATTGAACCTTGCACAAATGTTTAATGGAAGCACTTCAGCCGCCATATTGCC
>NZ_JAULSJ010000121.1:0-217 GCF_030518295.1 Chryseobacterium urinae
CCCCGATGTTCTATGTTAATACGCAAATTAATCAGGTTAAAATTTTAAAGTTTTTTTGATAATCTGGTTGATAAGGCATTTTGTTTTTTACCACACCGAAACAGATCCTTAAAAGCTTGTTGCAAACTGCGATTAATGCTAATTTCTTAGGTTTTCCTTTTGCCAACAAACGCTGGTAAAGTTCTCTGCAGTGAACGTTGTGTTTCATTGCAGTCCA
>NZ_JAULSJ010000013.1:0-135195 GCF_030518295.1 Chryseobacterium urinae
GGGTGGCCCGCGCCCCCCCCCCCGAAACCCAAACCAAACAAAGAATCCGGCGGAGCAAAGCTCCGCCGGATTCCATATAAAAATAGTCAATTTACTTTTCCAGTTGCTTATAACTTCTCTGGATGAAGTCGGTAAGCTCTTTTCCTTTCAATAAATTCTGCGAAAGTTTGGCAAGATCCAGAGCATATTTAATCAGATCTGACTTTTCCTCTGTATTTTCCGTTTTTAAAATCTGACCTGCAAGTTCGCTGTTGGAGTTCACCACCAGATTATACATTTCCGGGAATCCTCCCATTCCGAACATTCCGCCGCCTCCGGTTGCCTGCATATCTTTCATTCTTCTCATAAATTCCGGCTGGGTAATGGTGAAAGGCGCATCATTGCTTTCTAAATCTTCAAGCTGAACGGTAAATTTAGTATCATTGATAGACTCTTCAACGTTTTTCTTTAAAGATTCCTTTTCAGTCTCTGTTAATTTTGAAATAACAGGCTCATCTTTTTTAATCAGATTGTTGATATGATCTGCATCTACTCTTGCAAAAGAAATTTTATCTTTGGATGTTTCCAGTTTTTGGATAACGTGAGGAATAATCGGAGAATCCAAAAGAAGAACTTCGTATCCTTTATCTTTTGCAGACTGGATGTAAGAATGCTGTTCATCTGCGTTGGAAGCATAAAGAACGACCAGTTTTCCGTCTTTATCGGTCTGAGTAGGCTTGATCTTTTCTTCCAGTTCATTCCAAAGGAAATATTTTCCGTCAGTGGTTGGATAAAGAGTGAATTTATCAGCTTTTTCTGCAAATTTTTCTTCAGTAACGATTCCGTATTCGATCACGACTTTAATGTCGTTCCACTTTTTCTCGTAATCTTCACGGTTTTCGTTAATCAAAGATGCCATTTTGTCGGCAACTTTTTTTGTGATGTATGAAGATATTTTCTTTACGGCTCCGTCTGCCTGAAGATAAGAACGGGAAACGTTCAGTGGAATATCCGGAGAATCGATCACACCTCGAAGAAGCATTAAGAAATCCGGTACAATTCCTTTCACTTCATCCGTTACAAAAACCTGATTCTGATACAATTGAATCTTATCTTTTTCGATATTTAAGTTATTGTTCAGTTTCGGGAAGAATAAAATCCCCGTTAAATTGAACGGATAATCTACATTCAGGTGAATATTAAACAAAGGCTCCTCAAACTGCATCGGATACAATTCGTGGTAGAACTTCATATAATCTTCATTCGTCAGTTCGCTCGGTGCAATCGTCCATGCCGGAGTCGGGTTGTTGATAATATTGTCAACTTCTTCCGTTTCTGCAACTGCATCTTCAGGAGCATCTTCCGGTAATGGAAGCGTATGTGTTTTTGTTCCGAATTTAATGGGAACAGGCATAAATTTGTTATACTTCAACAGCAGTTCACGGATTTTTCCTTCTTCCAGAAACTCTGTAGAATCTTCTGCAATATGAAGAATAATTTCAGTTCCTCTGTCTGTTTTATCCGTAGTTTCCTCTAAAGTAAATTCAGGGCTTCCGTCACAGATCCAACGAACTGCAGGCTCATCTTTGTAAGATTTGGTAAGGATTTCTACTTTTTCTGCAACCATAAAGGCAGAGTAAAAGCCAAGTCCGAAATGTCCGATAATTCCTGAATCTTTTGCCGTGTCTTTGTATTTTTCCAGAAACTCTTCAGCACCCGAAAAAGCAACCTGATTGATGTATTTTTCAACTTCTTCACCCGTCATCCCGATTCCCTGATCGATGATGTGAAGTTTTTTGTTTTCTTTATCTACTTTTACTTCAATCTTCGGATTTCCGTATTCCACTTTTGCTTCACCGATGCCTGTTAAATGTTTTAGCTTTAACGTAGCATCCGTTGCGTTGGAAATTAACTCTCTTAAGAATATTTCGTGGTCACTGTAAAGAAATTTTTTAATAAGCGGGAAAATATTTTCCACAGATACATTAATATTTCCTTTAGTCATAATAATTTTGGTTTTTTAATTTTCTATACTTTCTCAAAAAAAATACCGTTTCCAGGAAAGTGACATTTTGACATTTTTTTTCAGAAAAGGATTGTTGAAGATCAAAATTTCTCAAAAGAATAAAAATCAGCAATTTTTTAAGACTGATATTTTCTTTTTCAATCAGATACCCGAATTTTAAATGAGACTTCTCATTTTGTAGTTAATAGTTTATCCTGAAAATACCTTTATAATGCAGATTTATCCGAGAAAAGCCTTATTTTTAGTTCTTAAAATATTTAATAATGAATTTGAAAAGTGCAGTTTTGCTTCTGCTTCTCATGACTTCGTATGTCTATGGGCAGAAAAAACCGTTGGATCATTCGGTTTACGATAATTGGCAGAATATCGGAGCCAGAAAAATATCCAATGACGGAAAATGGGTAGGATATTCAGTAGATGTGCAGGAAGGAAATCCCGATCTGTATTTGCATTCGGTGAAAAATAAAAACACAAAGAAATTTCCGAGAGCTACAAAAATGGAATTTACCAACGATTCCAGATTTGCCGTATTCCAGATCCGTCCTTTTTACAAAGACATAAAAGCGGTAAAAGATAAAAAATTAAAACAGAATAAACTTACCAAAGATACCCTCGCTGTTTTTGATTTCTCTAAAGGAACGATAGAGAAAATTCCTAATGTAAAAGGATTTAAAATTCCGGAAAAGGGAGGTTCTTTCGTGGCTTATCTGTTAGAAAATATGAAAGATAAATCTTCCGACGGTCCTTCAGATAAAGATGATGACGACGAAAACAAAGATGATGATACAAAGGCAAAACCATTACAGTTGGTTGTCAGAAATCTTTTGGACGGAAAAAGTACAACGTATGACAATGTTGTTCGCTATCAATTTAGTAAAAATGGTAAGGAACTTGTTTTTGTCACTAAAAAGCCTGAAGAAAAACCTAAAAAAGGGAAGGAAGAGAAAAAAGATTCATTAGAAGATAAATCTCTGGCTAAAAAAGATACGGATAAATCCAAACCTAAGAAATATACGCTTCAGACAGTTCAGGTTGTTGATCTTAAAACCGGAAACGTCAATAAAATCTCAGAAATGGAAGGAGATTTCTCACAGCTTGCATTTGATGAAGAAGGAAATCAGTTAGCTTTTGTTGGAACCTCTTCTGCACAGAATGATTTGGTGAAACTTTACCAATTGTATTATTTTAATTTTAAAGGAAATAAAAATAAAACGGTAACCAACGATCATTCTCAAATGAAGAAAAACTGGGTAATTTCAGAAAACCGTTTACCGATATTCAGTAAAAACGGAAAACAGTTGTATTTCGGGGTGGCTCCGAAACCAGTTGCAAAAGACACTACATTGATTGCAAACGATCATGCTGTGGTCGATATCTGGAATTATAAAGATGATTATTTACAAACGGTTCAGTTGAAAGAATTGAGAAATGATCTTAAAAAATCTTATGCTGCCGTAATGCAGACCGACAAACCTGAACTTTTCACCAATATCGACGGAGAAGATCTTGATACTTTGCGACTGGTGAATGAAGGTAATGCAGAGTTTGTATTGGGAATTACCAGTGTAAACAACCGCATTCCGTCACAATGGGAAGGTTCTTCAAAGAAAACGTATTTTATTATCGACAATAAAACAGGTGAAAGAACAGAAATGATCAGAAACCTGAATGGCTCAGTTGCTGTTTCTCCGTTGGGAAAATTTGTCGTGATTTTCGACAGAGAAAAAGGACAATGGCTGAGTTATAATGTAAAAACAAAACAGACAGTACCGCTCAATAAAGATTTGTCCGTTTCTTTTGTAGATGAAGAGTTCGACATGCCGGATTTTCCTAACGCATACGGAATTGCATCTTGGACGGATAATGATGAATCCGTTATAATCAAAGACCGATACGATCTTTGGGAGTTTTTTCCGGACGGCTCTAAAAAGCCCAGAAACATCACCAACGGATTCGGGCGCAAAAACAAGATTACTTTTGATACGTATGATTTAGACAAAGACATTAGAAGTGTAAACCGGAAGAATTCTATTTATTTATCAGCGTTTGATAATGTCTCCAAAGCCAATGGGATTTTTAAAACAACCGTTCAGTCCGGTTCTGATCCTGTAAAAATTCAGATGGAAAATGTTTGGGGATATCGCAGTCTTCAGAAAGCAAAAAATGCAGAAGATTATATTTTAGTAAAAGAATCCTACACCGATTCTCCGAATATTTTCACCACTTCCGATTTTAAAAATCAGGAAAAACTAAGCAGCACCAATCCTCAGCAAAGTCTTTACAATTGGGGAACAAGTGAATTGGTTAACTGGAAAACTCCGAAAGGGAATTCGTCAACAGGTGTTCTCTATAAACCTGAAAATTTCGATCCGAACAAAAAATATCCGATGATTGTTTATTTCTACGAAAAACTATCGGATAATCTGAACCGTTATGTTGCACCGTCTCCGACTCCTTCAAGATTAAATATCTCCTATTTTGTAAGCAACGGATATCTAGTTTTCACTCCTGATATTTCGTATGTCGATGGTTTTCCGGGAGAATCTGCAATGGAATATATCAATTCCGGTGTTGAAAAACTGAAGGAAAATTCATGGGTGAATGGCTCAAAAATAGGAATTCAGGGACAAAGCTGGGGCGGTTATCAGGTTGCCTATCTCATTGCGCATACGGATATGTACGCTGCAGCATGGAGTGGTGCACCTGTCGTGAACATGACTTCTGCATACGGCGGAATAAGATGGTCTTCAGGAATGAACCGACAGTTTCAATACGAAAAATCACAAAGCAGATTAGGGAAAAATCTTTGGGAAGCTCCTGAACTGTATATTAAAAATTCACCGCTTTTTACCATCGATCAAGTGAAAACTCCGGTGGTGATTATGAGCAACGACAGAGACGGCGCTGTTCCGTGGTATCAGGGAATTGAGATGTTTACTGCATTGCGCCGTTTAGGAAAACCTGTCTGGCTGTTGAATTATAATGGTGACGACCATAATCTTATAAAACGCCAGAACCGGAAAGATATTCAGATCCGAGAACAGCAGTTTTTCGATTATTATCTTAAAGATGCAAAAGCACCGGTCTGGATGACGAAAGGGATTCCTGCAACCCAAAAGGGAAAAGACTGGGGATTTGAATTAACCGATGAAAAGCCTTAATGTATAAACAACGAATCGGCGGAGCTGAAAGCTCCGCCGATTCGTTTTATCGCGTTATCAAAAAAACTTATTTATTCTTAAGTTCCTCTTTAATTTTGTTTTCCAGTTCTTCTGCAAGTTCAGGATTGTCTTTTAAGACATCTTTTACTGCATCACGACCTTGTCCAAGCTTCGTTTCTTCGTAGCTGAACCATGAACCGCTTTTCTTTACAATTCCCTGTTCTACAGCCTGATCCAGAATTTCTCCTGTTTTGGAAACCCCTTCACCGTACATGATGTCGAATTCTGCCTGTTTGAAAGGCGGAGCAACTTTGTTCTTAACAATTTTCACTTTCACACGGCTTCCGATCGCTTCATCTCCCTGCTTGATTGGCGCACTTGCCTTTCTGATGTCCACTCTTACCGAAGCATAGAATTTCAGTGCATTACCACCCGTTGTTGTTTCAGGATTTCCGAACATTACTCCGATCTTCTCTCTCAACTGGTTGATGAAAATAACCGTACATTTTGTTCTTGAAATGGTTGCCGTTAATTTTCTTAAAGCCTGAGACATCAATCTCGCATGAAGACCCATTTTAGAATCTCCCATTTCCCCTTCGATCTCTGCTTTTGGCGTAAGCGCAGCAACCGAGTCAATTACTACAATATCAATTGCTCCCGAACGGATTAGGTTATCAGCAATTTCCAGTGCCTGTTCTCCGTTGTCCGGCTGAGAAATAATAAGGTTTTCAAGATCGATTCCCAATTTCGCGGCGTAAGTTCTGTCGAAAGCGTGCTCTGCATCAATAAACGCTGCAATACCTCCTGCTTTCTGAGCTTCTGCAATTGCGTGAAGCGTTAAAGTGGTTTTACCTGAAGATTCAGGACCGTAGATCTCAATGATTCTTCCTCTCGGATAACCACCCACTCCAAGAGCGATGTCCAATCCCAAAGATCCTGAAGGAATTACCTCGATTGTACTGTCTACGGAATTTTCTCCCAAGGTCATTACCGTTCCCTTTCCGTATGTTTTATCTAGTTTGTCCAGCACCAAAGCCAGTGCTTTTTTCTTATCGTCTATGTTACTCATCTGATGTTTAAATAATTTATCAAAAATACAAAAATTTACGCTCAAAAACTAATCTTTCCTACCACTAAAAGTTGTTTTTATAGTTAAAAAAACATAAAATTAAGATGCACATCAAAAAGAAAAATAGAATCTTTAAAACTTCTGTTTTATGCTTTATCAGGAGCTTTTTCGCGCTTTCCGCTGCAATCTTTTTTTTCAAAAAAGGATTTTCGCTGCAATCGCGGCTAGGGTAGAAATCATCAAATAAATTGCAGTCTTTGCAGTAGATTTTTAATGGAAATTAGAATTTTGGGTGATGCTGAGATAATCGCTCAAGACTTTCATCTGATCTTTATTCCCTTTTTTTATTCTGGCTTCACGGTTTACGAGTCGGTCAACGATTTTGGTAATCATTCTTTTCGTCACCGGAAAAGCCTTTCTGTTCGAAACTTCCGGAATTTTCAGTCTTTTGCACACTTCATCATCCAGCAAAAACCATGTACAGCAGATGTGGAGGTAACGGAGATTTTTTCTCTGGAAACTGTATTTTAGGATCGGGTTTTCCAGCGATTCATTCAGAAGAGAATGAGCCAGCAAAACAGAATCTACATCCGCAGAAGGCTGAACCGAAGTCCACAGATAAAAATATTGTGTTGCCTGAACTTTATCATTCGGTAAAAGATCCTCCGGAATTCCCAGAAGATAACCTACGTATTTCCAAAGGTGGAAAAGTCCTTTTTCTTCCTCTTCGGAGAACGTGTTTCCCAGTTTGTGCAGACTGTGCATAAAAACGAGACTGAAACCAATATACGTTGCCATCATATCCCACGAATTAATGGGTTCTCCCCAGTTTTCCGTGTCCCATTCTTTATAATATTTTTTAATGGAAACTCTTGCGTAAGAATGAATCAGCCGGGTTTTTATGGCAAACTCATATCCTTTTTTATGAACTTCCAAAGCATCATGTCGGGTAACATTTACCCAGAAATCAAGCGTTTCAGAAAGTCTTTTTACAGCGCCTTTCTTTAAGGCTTCCGTTGCAATAAGGGGTTTGTTGAGGTAAGCATAATCATAACCTCCGATCAGGCAGTAATCGCGAAGAGAGATCAGAGAATCTACATTGCTTCTCATGCAGAGTTCTGCACCGCTTTTAATCAGATCATAATCCAGCCAGTCAGGAATTTTCTGAGTCTGCAGGAAAAGCTGTTTTACGCTTTCCGGAACATCATCATTTTCCGAAACGCCATTTCGGATGTAGCCTTCAATTTCTCTCGAAGCTTCATGAAATTTTTGAGTGAGATAAACATCTTTTACAATCTGATCCCCGACTTCATCCACATCATAAAAATAAGATGAAAATTTTTCAAAATCTTTAAAACTTACCTCTGCTCCTGAAAAATCAAGAAGCTGCTTTCCGTTGCCTTTTGTCCAGAAATCTTTAAAATGCTGCGAATCTTTAAAGCGTGGCTGTAAAATTGTTTTCTCCATCGAAGGCTAAAGGTACAAGTTTTGCGCCGCAATTGCAGAGTGAGATTTATCAGGAAAATTCAATTCACAGTTTACAATTCTTCATTCATCATTCACTTTTGGCATTATATCAATCCCCATTCGAACGCTTTTGTTAACAGTTCTTTGCTGTTTCTGGAGTTTGTTTTGGCTAAGATATTCTTTCTGTGAGTACGGACAGTATGTTCTGATAAAATCAGCATTTTTGAAATTTCCGGTCCGGAATATCCTTTGGCAATAAGCGAAAGAATTTCAGTTTCTCTTTTGGTTAAATTAATTTCCTGATCTTTTTTTGAAGAAGAATTTTCAATTTTAATCTGAATGAAATCGCTCCGGTGACCAATTCCTGTAATCAGTACAGTATGCGGATTCTGTTTTGTAATATGATGGATATTGGTATGGATGTTAACAGACTGAACCAGATTTTTATCCTCATCTTCCCACGTAAGTACCGCCTGATGATGAAAAAGCTCGTAATTTCCTGAAGCGGTTTTCATTCTAAAGCAGTAACTGGATTTAAGAAAAAGCTGATGTTCTTTCCCTGTTTTCATCAATATTTCTACCACTTTCTGTTCGGCTTTCATAATGAATTCTATATCATCGGGGTGAACGAGATCAATCACATCTTTTAGATTCTGTGGATATTCCTTCAAACCATGTATCTTCAGGATGTCAGGATGATGATTGGAAATTGTACTGTTGGTGAGATTTAGCACATAATAATAAAATTCTCCAATGGCAAACATTTCTCCGATGATACGTTCAACAGGAGGAATATTAGAAATGTGTTTTTCTTTTCTTTCTACATCAGAATAAGAGTTCCAAACTTCTACCAAAGGATGTTTTTTCTCCAGATTATCCATAAAAAAGATTTATAACTAAAAATAGTTAAAGTTTTCTTAAAAATACCGCAAAAGGGGGATTTTTTTACATCAATAAAATTTTAAAATTTGTATAAGCCAATAATCATGAAAACTCATTCTAAATATTTTTCCGTTTTTTCGGATTATGTTTTCATATTTTCTATAAAAAAACAAAATTTACATAATATCATTAATATGTCAGAAATAGTTTAGAATTTTCTGTTAGCTGTTTGAAAATGATAAACTGGAATCCTCTGCAATTTTGCAGGGGATTCATTATTATAGAAGCTTACTATTTAAAAATTAATTTATTGAGTTTAGCTTTCCGGTCCACGATAGCCAAATATTTGATAAATATAGAAACCCAGAATGAGAGCATAGAATACCGAAATTACCGTAAGAATAAGAACAACAATGTTATTTTTACTTTGCTTGGTAAAAAATTTAATAAATCCATAAGATATTATTAACAAACCGACCGCGAAAAGATAAAATATATGCCCTGAATAGATAAGTTGTAACCCCCATAAAACTCCCCCAATAGTTCCGCCAAGAATTCCTCCGAGAATACTTCCGATGTATGTACTTGTTTTTATTTCTACGTCTTTTTTCTCAGCTTCTATTCTGCTGCTCACAAGGTCTGTAATTTCCTGAATTTCTTCTGTGGACAGTATTTCAGAATGTATAATTGAATTAATATCATTTTTAGTATTTCCTTTTTTATAGAGCTGGTTGGCTTTACGATGAAGTCTTCTCTTTTCTTCTTCTTTTTTTATGAGTTCATTATATCTTTCTTTCAGAGTATTGAAGCCGCCTTTATTTTCTATAACTATTTCAAGCGCTTTCCTCGCATCTTCGGTATATCCGCTTTTATTTTTATAGACATTCATAAGCTCAGAATCGGAATATTTAGAATATCTTTCAATAAGTTCATCTAGCATATTTACTAATTTTAAGCGGTTAATTTAACCAAAAAAACCTTCCGATCCGGAAGGTTTTCATATTTTAAGCTGATACTTTATTAGTTAGATAAAGAAGCAGCGTGGATCAGCATATCTACTAACTTGTTAGAATACCCCATTTCGTTGTCATACCAAGAAACAAGTTTTACGAAGTTTGGAGAAAGCATAATTCCTGCATCTTTATCGAAGATTGAAGTTCTCTTATCTCCTACGAAATCCTGAGAAACTACAGCATCTTCAGTGTATCCAAGAATACCTTTCAATTCACCTTCAGAAGCAGCTTTAATAGCAGCACAGATCTCATCGTAAGAAGTAGCTTTTTCTAATCTTACAGTAAGGTCAACTACAGAAACGTCAACAGTTGGTACTCTGAAAGACATCCCTGTTAATTTTCCGTTCAAAGAAGGGATTACTTTTCCTACCGCTTTTGCAGCACCTGTAGAAGAAGGGATGATGTTGTTTAAAGCAGCTCTACCACCTCTCCAGTCTTTCATTGAAGGACCGTCAACAGTTTTCTGAGTAGCCGTTGTAGCGTGTACCGTAGTCATTAAACCTTCTACGATTCCGAAGTTATCGTGGATCACTTTTGCTAATGGAGCCAGACAGTTGGTTGTACAAGAAGCGTTTGATAAGATTTTGATATCGTCTGTAAGTTCTGTGTGGTTTACACCCATTACAAACATTGGCGTATCATCTTTAGAAGGAGCAGAAAGAATTACTTTTTTTGCACCTGCAGCAATATGTTTTGCAGCACTGTCTTTATCTAAAAATAAACCTGTAGATTCTACAACGTAATCTGCACCTACTTCGTTCCATTTCAAATTGCTTGGATCTTTCTCAGCAGTTACTCTGATTCTTTTTCCGTTTACCACAAGGTCATTACCTTCTACAGAAACCTCACCCGGAAAAATTCCGTGTACAGAATCATATTTAAGCATATAAGCCATGTATGTAGCATCGATAAGGTCGTTGATTCCTACTACTTCGATGTTATCTCTTTCAGTCATTGCTCTGAAAACAAGACGTCCAATTCTACCAAACCCGTTGATACCTACTTTAATTGTTGACATAATAGTTTGTTTTAAATTATATTAAATATTAGATTGCTAAAATTTCTGAAATCAGTAAAAGATCTTTATTAATTTCGTTGTGTTTTTTAATGGCTTCTTCAATCGGAGTGTATACCAAATCATTGGAACGCATTCCTGCCATTACGTTGGTTTGTCCTTCCATTAATCCTGTTACGGCTCCAAAGCCCAGTCTGCTTGCTAACACTCTGTCTGCGCAACTTGGAGAACCACCTCTTTGCATGTGACCTAAAATTGCGACACGAATATCGTAGTCCGGGAATTCCTTCTTTGTTTTTTCTGCAAGTTCATACACGTTGGCTAATTTCTCACCTTCGGCTACAACAACTATGCTTGATGCTTTTCCTGTTTTTTCCGCACTTCTGAAATTGGCAAAAAGTTCATCGATGCTGTCTTTTTTCT
The DNA here is from genome assembly GCF_030518295.1 of Chryseobacterium urinae. Taxonomy (NCBI): domain Bacteria; kingdom Pseudomonadati; phylum Bacteroidota; class Flavobacteriia; order Flavobacteriales; family Weeksellaceae; genus Chryseobacterium; species Chryseobacterium urinae. The sequence continues at coordinate 11,036 of NZ_JAULSJ010000013.1, forward strand.
CGGGAATCAAAATATCCAGAGCACCGGTTGCCAGTCCACTGTTCAAAGCGATAAAACCTGCATCACGACCCATTACTTCTACAAAGAAAACTCTGTTGTGGGAAGTTGCCGTATCACGGATTTTATCAATCGCTTCCATTGCAGTATTCAAAGCCGTGTCATAACCAATGGTGTTGTCCGTCCCGAAAATATCATTATCAATCGTTCCCGGAACGCCAATTACACGGATGCCGAATTCTTCGTTGAAGATTTTTGCTCCTGTGAAAGTTCCGTCTCCACCAATACAAACCAAACCGTCAATGCCATATTTTACACAATTGTCGTAGGCTTTTTGACGACCTTCTTTGGTTCTAAATTCCTGTGATCTGGCAGATTTCAGAATCGTTCCGCCCTGGTTGATTATATTTTTTACGGAACGAGGCCCCATTTTAAGGAAATCATCGTGGATTAAGCCATTATAACCTTCTCTTACTCCGTAACATTCTATTTTATAATAATTTGCGGTTCTTACTACCGCCCTTAATGCTGCATTCATACCCGGAGAATCTCCTCCTGAAGTAAGAACTGCAATTTTTTTTACAGCACTCTCTTTCATCTAGTAAAAAATTTCGAACACAAATTTACAAAAACAAGTTCAGATAATCGTAGTAACTTAAGAAGAGTTTTGCATATAAATGATTAAACCTGAATAAAATTTATCGGTTTACAAAAAAATATCAATGTTTTTGAATGAAAATTATCGAGATGAAAATTAATTTAATGCTTTTCGGTAAGATATTTCCAATATCTCCTCGGAACGTGCTGAATATGAAGCCTCATATTTTTTCTCTCCACGATATTGGTTTTCGTGAAATACCTTTGCCAAAGCGTCTGGTAATTTTTTTCTTCATCGTGAAACTTCTGCTGATAACGGTTCAGATCTATTTTTTCATCGGGATAAAAAAAGTCGCAGGTTTCAAGATCGTATAGAATTCCGTAATTTCTTCTCAAATCATAAATCATCCATTTCTGATCCTGATAACGGTCTTTAAAATGTTTCCGGATTAAAGGCAGTACATTGAAATCCGGATCTATTTTGGCGAAAAAAACACCGTCCTGCATTTTTTCGAATCGTACAAAAGCCGTCATTCTGTGTCTTTCCCGACTGACGGATTTACAGATTTTAGAAATCTTCAGAATGTCATTATCGGCATAATTTTTCAGTATATTTTCATCGGGATGTTTTACGGATTGCTTTACGGCAGACAAAATAAGCTGTTCCAATTCCGGATCTTCAGATAAATAAACTTTCAGAAGTTCGTGAATTCCGGCTTTTCCAATGTTTTTTTCTAATTTGTTTAAAACCCTTTCAGATTTATCATTTTGAGTAATAACCTCATGAATTTCCGCAAAGATATTTTCCTGATGAAACCTTTCTTTACTTACAATTTCCACGTCCTTATATTTATATTCAAAAACTTCGAATACAGCGGTTAAAAGCCCGTCGAAACTGCCGTCGTAGAGTAGGGTAGTCATCTGAGTTGGAAGGGAGTGTTTTAGTGTTTTAGAGTTTGTAATCTTGTGTTATTATGTTGATGTTATTTTAGTATTTATAATATTTTGCTACAGGAAAAATTTCGGAATATCTCTGCTTCCGTGCAAAACTCTCACAATTCTGATATGATGATCTAAAATCCTGTAAAAAATAACGTGATTGTCTTTTGGAAAGCTATATAAACCTTTTTTTATTTCATCTCGCTTTTTGCCTAAATGTGGATTTAAAAATAAATTTTGAAAAATTTCTTCAATTTCCAAAAGATATGTTTCTGCTTGATTAAATCCAAATTCATTCAAAGTATAATCAAAAATATCTTCCAGATCTTTATCTGTAATTTCCGATAAAATATAGGTTTTCTCAGACATTGCTGATTCTGTTCTTTTTAGCCTGAATAATATCCTTTACAGAACGAGAGCTTTCAACATCATTCCAGCCTTTTTCTATTTCAGCTTTTAAATCCTGAATCACACGGTGCCTATAAACTTCATGAAGCCGCAATGCATCACGCACAACTTCACTGGCATTCTGAAAATCACCGGATTCTATTTGCTTTGAAATATATTCTTCCTGCTTTTTCGTGAAACTGACATTCATAATAAATTCTTTCTTCGAAGTTATAAATTATATCCAAATTTAGCAAATATGGATATTAGAAATTATTTTCTCCGCTCAATGTGGAATTTATGATAAGATCAAAGGATTGAATTTAAAACAACGTCAGCTGTTGCGAAAACTGATTATGAAATTTCGAAGAACTTCCGCCAATCAGTAATTTCTTAAGATTTTGATTCGTCAGATATTTTAAAAATGCGTTTCCTGCGTTAAAATCAATGAAATATTTAGCGCGGTTCACTGCAGCTCCCAACTTTTTAAGATGATCCATATTCAGAACCTGAAAACGTCTTGCGCTTACAATTTTCTGTGCTGTTTTTACTCCAATTCCCGGAATTCTCAAAATCATCTGATAATCCGCAGTTTGAAGATTAACAGGGAACTGATCTAAATGTCGCAAAGCCCAGCTTAATTTAGGATCGACTTCAAGATCTAAAAACGGCATATTCGGATCCAGTATTTCTTCAGCTTTAAAACCATAAAAACGCATCAGCCAATCCGACTGATACAAACGGTTTTCACGAAGCATCGGAACTTCAGTCGTAAGCGCAGGTAATCTTTTATCTTCTAAAACCGGAACATATCCGGAATAATACACTCTTTTCAGACTGAAATTTTTATAAAAATGATCGGCAACTTTAATGATCTGTAAATCATTTTCATTCGTAGCACCTACAATCATTTGCGTAGATTGTCCTGCAGGAGCAAATTTGGGTGTTTTCCTGAACAGTTTTTTCTCATCTTTATATTGTGCAATCCCGTTCTGGATATATTTCATCGGATTAAGCATATCCTGCCTGTTTTTTTCAGGAGCCAGCAATTTCAGTCCGCTTTCGGTTGGGATTTCAAGATTTACAGATAAACGGTCGGCGTACAAAGCCGCTTCCTGCATCAGTTCATCACTTGCTCCCGGAATCGATTTTAAATGAATATAACCATTAAAGTTTTCTTCAAGACGCAGTTTTTTCGCCACACGAACCAGACGTTCCATAGTCGTATCTGCGTTTTTAAAGATTCCTGAGCTTAAGAACAACCCTTCAATATAATTTCTGCGGTAAAAATTGATCGTTAAATCTACCACTTCCTCCACAGTAAAAGCAGCTCTTTTAATATCATTTGAACTTCTGGAAACACAGTAAGCGCAATCGTAAATACAATGATTGGTCAATAGAATTTTGAGAAGAGAAACACAACGTCCGTCTTCCGTATAGGTATGGCAGATTCCGCTTGCGGAACTGTCTCCCAAAGCCCCTTTTTTGTTCTTTCTCGAGCCACCGCTTGATGAGCAGGAAACATCATATTTCGCTGCATCGGCAAGGATTTCAAGTTTTTCTTTCAGGCGGTCAAAATTCATTTTTATTCTTTTTTTACCATTTTTTTATTAACACATAAGTCACATCAGCTTCTAACAAAATACTTTGAAAATATTTAGATTTCATAAGAAAGAAAATCAAAGATTTTAAAAACTAAAGTGTTCTTATTTTTTGAATTATTTAATTCTAATATAACTTATGGGTTAAAAAATCAATTTTAATTAAATTTAAAATTTTATATTTTCCGTTCAAATTTAATTCCAAAATTGATAAATGTCAATCTTTTTTGATAGAAGTTATCAACAGTTTAAAGTGACAAATTTAGTATATTTACGCTCATTAAATTTATGTTATGAATCATAAACCCGTTGAAGGTTTTTCCAAATTAACAAAACAGGGGAAAATCGACTGGCTCGTAAACGAGTATCTTGAAGGAAACGAAGAATATCAAAATATATTAAACCAATACTGGAACGAAAATGCTGATTTGCAGAAGCTTCACGACGAATTTTCTGAAAACACCATTTCCAATTTCTATATGCCTTACGGAATTGCTCCGAATTTCCTCATCGACGGAAAACTGTTTGCGCTTCCGATGGCAGTGGAAGAAAGTTCTGTAGTAGCGGCAGCTTCCAAGGCAGCAAAATTCTGGATTGATAAAGGCGGTTTTAAAACAACGATCATCAACAACGAAAAACTGGGACACACCCACTTTATTTTTAATGTTGAATCTCATAAACTGCTTCATTTTTTCAACTTCAAACTGAAGAAAAAATTACTGGAAGCGACGGAAGATATCACTGCGAATATGAGAAAACGCGGCGGCGGAATTTTAGACATCAAACTGGTCGATAAAACATCCGAAATGGCGAATTATTATCAGTTGAAAGCAAGTTTCGACACCGTAGATTCGATGGGAGCCAACTTTATTAATTCCTGTCTGGAACAGTTCGGAAAAACATTGAAGCAGGAAGTGGCTACAAGCGAGGATTTTTCTCAGGAAGAAAAGAATTCTTTACAGATCGTGATGAATATTCTGTCCAATTTTACTCCGGATTGTATCGTAAGAGCTGAAGTTTCCTGTAAAATCGAAGATCTGAAAGACGACAGTGGAATTTCCAACGAAGAATTTGCATGGAAATTCAAACAGGCGGTAACGATTGCTGAAATTGAGCCTTTCCGTGCGACCACTCACAATAAAGGAATTATGAATGGAGTAGATGCGGTTGTAATTGCAACAGGAAATGATTTCCGTGCAACAGAAGCCTGTGCTCACGCATACGCAGCGAGAAACGGAAGATATTCTTCTCTTACGCACTGTACAACAGACAACGGAATTTTCAGATTCTGGATTGATCTTCCGATTTCTGTAGGGGTTGTTGGTGGTTTAACGAATCTTCATCCTTTGGTAAAATTCTCTTTGGCACTTCTTGGAAAACCTTCTGCTCAGGAACTGATGAGTATTTTGGCGGTTTCCGGACTGGCTCAGAATTTTGGAGCGTTACGATCTTTGGTGACGACTGGAATTCAGAAAGGGCATATGAAAATGCATTTGCTGAATATTTTGAACCAATTGGGCGCAACAGAAGAAGAAAAACAACATTTTGTGACGTATTTCAAAGATAAAACGGTGAGTCATCACGAAGTGATCAATGAGTTTAACCGAATGAGAGGACAATAATGTTTGGAATTATTGTAGCTGCTTTTATGTTGGGTTTTGGAATTTTTCTGAAACTGACCAAAAATCCGGGGTTCGCTCAGAATAAAAAGTTCGCATGGATTTTTATCGGAATCGGACTCGTATCATTAATATTCAAGATTTTAAATTATAAATGAAAACAATAACATTAATTTTCGGTGCTGTTTACGGGATGCTTTCCGTTATTCTGGGAGCTTTCGGAGCGCACGCTTTAAAGAAAATATTGTCTGTGGAAAGACTGGAAAGTTTTGAAACGGGAGTGAGATATCAAATGTATGCTGCATTCTTTCTTTTAATTGCAGGTTACATTTTAAAATTTGAAACCAAAACAGAAAACTGGATTTCGTGGTTTATGATTTTCGGAACGATGCTTTTCTCATTCAGTATTTACGGATTGAGTATGCAGGATTATTTCGGGATGAATCTGAAATTTCTCGGACCGATTACTCCGCTTGGAGGATTATTGATGATCCTGAGCTGGACGCTGCTGATCTTTTACTTCGTGAAGATGAAAGCTTAAAAATAAAGAAACTTCAGTTTTAGATAAAATTTAATGAATCGCAAGGTTAGACAAGGGGTTTAATTCTTCATTTTTCAGATATTTAAGTTAAACGAAGGCGTAAAACTTATCAAAGAAATACAAAACTTTGTATTTCATTACTAAACGAAGTGCCTTTGTTTTTCTTAAAATAATTCCAAAAAATGAAATTTCTTTGTATTCCTTTGTGGCAAATTAATAAACGCAATCAATCAAAAACATAAAAATCATTTTATCTTAAAATAAATTAAAAAAGGAATTCTGACCGCAGAATTCCTTTTTTATTACCTCAAAAAATTTTCGTTCAGCCATTTCAGCTTATTGTAGCTTTTCAGAAATTTGGCTTTCAGCTCAATATTTTTTTCCCGTGCATCCAATAATTTATTTTCTCTGGAGTTGATTAAAAATAATGAACTTTCCCCATTGCTGAACCTCGTTTCTTCCGCGTTCAGAAGTCTTTGGTAATTATTCAGATTCTTGGTGGAAATATCAATTTGGCTGAAATAATTATTCACTTCATTTTTATAGGTTTCAATTTTTGTGCTCAGTTCACGGGTTTTAAGCTGAGAATCCTGCTGGTTTTGAGAAATCTTCAGTTTGGCAATTTCATAATCTGCTCTTGCCTGTCTCTGAAATATGGGAATCTCCAGTTTCAGTCCGTACTGAAAATTATTATCAAACAAAGGCAGAAAATCGGCACGGTAATTTTCTTTATTGAAAAAATTATACGTAAAATCCAGTTTCGGAAGAAAACTTTGCCATTTCAGCCTTTTTTCACTTTCCAGGATATTCTGCTTCTGAAAATAATATTCCAGTGAAGCGTGATTCTGAAGCTGTTTCGATTCTAAATTCTGCACCAGAAATTCATAATCGGTGTATCCGGAATGCTCATCAAGACCTGAAGACGGAAAAATAAGCTTTGAAATTTCATAAAACTCCTGATTTTCTTTCCAGAGATACATCTGAAGTTCCTGCGTACTTTTCACAAAACTTAAATAAGCATCTCTTTCCTGAAGTTCAAAACTCTGCAATTGCGAAGAGGCTTCCACTGTATCAATTGCCGGTCTTTCTCCAAAATCGTACGTCTTTTTGGTAAGTTCGAGTCTTTTTCGATTAATTTCTACCGCAGATTTCTGCAATTTGTAGATCTCATAATTTTTCACCCATTCCCAGTACGTATTTTCGGCATCCAGAAGAAGTTCATTGGTGAGAACGGTCTGTTCTGCTTCTGTCATTTTTAATCCGAATTTTGCCTGATCCAGCATTGCTCTTCTTTTATCATACAGAAGATTTTTTGCCAAAGGAATCGTAACTCCGAATTGGTATAAACCTCCTTTTGTTTCGCTGCTGTTGAGTTTTTCGCCATCCAGATAATTGTAACTTCCGGTAATATCAATTCCGTACCACGTCGGAATGCCGAGTTCTACATTTCGCTGTTCGTAATATTTTGTTCCGTCAATATTTTTCTCCCCCAGTTTTCCTGCAAGTACCGGATCAAAATTTCCTCTCGCCTTGGTAATTTCCGCATTGGCAATTTTATTCTGAAGCTGATATTTAAAAGCTAACGGATGATAATTTTTTACAATATTCAGAAATTCCTGATGCGAAAGTTTCAGAGAATCCTGCGCAAAAGAAAACTGAACGCACAACAGAATGAGAAGCGCTGAAAATTTATTTTTTAATTTACTGTGATCAATAAAGGCTTCGACAAGCTCAGCCTGACAGCGTTTAAAAGAATCAGTTAGTATCAGAAATGTCATCCTGAGCTTATCGAAGGATAAACTTCCTTTACTATTATTGATTTCTGAATATTGCCTGTAACGATAAGTCAGATTATTTTTTAGACTTTTCATCTTTTGCAGATTTTTCGGTTTTTACTTCATAATAATCCGGCGGGAAACCGTTGATGTTTCGCCACAGTTCGTACCAGATCGGAACGTCATTAAGAATCGCAATTCCCTGAACTCCGGTTCCCATTTTAATTTTCGGAGGCCATTGTTTTTCATTTTTATCCTGAATCACCAAGGCTTTGAACATTCCGTTTGCGCTGATGTTGTTTTCTACCGCAATTACTTTTCCTGCAAAGGTTCCATAGCTGGAATTCGGCCAACCGGAAAAGACAATCGCCGGAAAACCATCGAAAATACACATTACACGTTGTCCTTCTTTTACCAGAGGCAAATCGACAGGTTTAATGTAAATTTCTACGGCGTAATCTACTTTTTCCGGAACAATGATTCCGATGCTTTCACCATCTTTGAGAATTTCCCCGATTCCCGCTTTGTTAATCTGTACAACCTGTCCGTCCTGAGAAGCGATCACGAAATACAAACCCTGTCTAGCTTTGTAATTGGCAACCTGATTTTCGAGTTTGGCAATATCGCCGTCACTTCCCTCGATCTGTCCCATACTCTGGAAACGATCGCCTTCCGTTTTGCTAAACTTTTCATTGTAATCCTGAATGGTAGCATTCTGTTCGATGTTTACATTCACGATTTCCTGTCGTGTTTGCGCCAGTTTATTTTCGGTTGCCGTTTTTTTGGCTAAAGCATTCTGATAAGAAACACTTCTCTGCTGGAATTGGGTGAGCGAAACCAAACCTTCATCGTACATTTTCTTCTGTCTTTCGTATTGGTCGGAACTCATTCTCAGCTCGTTTTTTGCTGCTTCCAGTTCTGCTTCTTCTCCGGCTAATTTATTATTGAGCTGGCTGATTTTTACTTTAAGCTGACTCAATTTTAAATCTCTGGCGGAATTTAAAGCCTGCAACTGACTATTGGTGGTTCCTACTTTGGCTTCGTAATAGTCTCTAACGCCTTTTTTGGCTTCTACCTGCATTTCGGTTCTTTTCACCAAAAGCGGATCCAGATAATCTTCTTTTACTTCTGAAAGTTGAAGCAAAGTATCGCCTTTTTTTACATAATCTCCGTTTTTCACGTACCATTTGATAATTCTTCCGGGAATCGGCGAATTTAGTTGTTGTGGTCGCTGTTCCTGATAAAGGGTACTCACATTTCCCATTACCTTAATATTTTGTGTCCACGGTAAAAACAGAGTGATAATTCCGCCAATCAGGATGAAAAGAAACCATCTTTTAACCCTTGATTTTTTGTGGATGTGGTATATTTTATTGACTGACTGCAGTTCCATCTCTTTTAGTTTTTGTTAAATAATTTTTTCACATTTCCGTCTTCTACCTGAAGATGCTGATCGGCTTCCAATATTAGATTTTTGTTTTCCGAAACGATGATAATGGTTGTTTTTTCTTTCAGTTTTAAAAGATACTCCATCATTTTTGTTTTGAATTCATCGTTCATTCCGTCTAAAGGATCTTCAAGGATTAAAAGTCTTCTTTCGCCTACCAAAGCTCTCAGAAGAAGAATTTTCTTTTTAGAGCTGAAGGATATTTCCGTATCGGTTTCGCTGATGTTGGTAAAGAATCCGTTGCTGAACTGGCTGGAGAAATCTTCGATGCCTATTTCTTCGGCAATTTCCAGAATCTGTTCTGCGGAGGTTTCATTCTGTCCGAGAACAATGTTTTCGTAAACTGTTCCTTTGATGATCGTCATGTCTTCCAGGTACATCCCGATCTGGCTTCTTAACGATACTTTATCAATATTTTTTAAAGGAATTTTATCAAATAAAATACTTCCGGAAGTGGGATCATAAAATCCGGTCATCATATTCAGCAGTAAAGATTTTCCTGCGCCGAGCTGCCCTGAAATGACAGTTAAACTATTTTCAGGAATCTTAAAATTGATGTTTTCCAGAATCTTGTGATGATCGTTGAAAGCAAAATTTACGTCTTTAAATTCAACTTCAAAACCGTCATTATTCTGATCGAAGGTAATTTCCCCGAATTTTTCTTCCTGAAGCGTGGTTACTTTATTCAGTTTTGCCAAAGCTGCAATCACGTCATAGTAACTTTCCAGACTGATGATAAGCTTTTCCACAGCCGCCATAATGCTCAGAACAACGATTTCCGTTGCGATAAACGCTCCGATGTTAAGCTGCTGATTCACCAAAAGGTAAGTTCCGATAACGAGCATCACCAAAGTAATCACCACTTTAAAAGCAATAATGGTTTTATACTGGAAAACCAGAACGCGGAAGTGTGAGGTTCGGTCGTCGAGATATTTAACCACTCTTTCGTCGGTTCCTGAAAGATGTGCTCCTGTTTTTGAATTCAGCTTAAATGTTTTGATAGATGCGGCAATATCTTCAATCCACGAAGCTACTTCATATTTTTTGTCGCTTTCTTCAATGCTGGATTTAATTCCGCTTTCCATCGTGAATCTGAAAATAATGACCACACAGATCACCACCAAAGCTCCAAACACCAAAAACCATGGATGGTAAAATGAAAGAAGCAGGATTCCGAATAAAATCTGGATGAGCGCGGTTGGAATTTCCAGTAAGATTTTAGAAATACCTTTCTGAAGATTCTGGGTATCGAAAAAACGATTAACCAGTTCGGGAAGATAATATTTTCGTGTCGCTGAAAGATTCACTTTCGGAAGTTTTTCGGCAAAGGCAAGAGAAAATTCAACAAAAATTTTCTGCTGAATCTTTTCAATAATCTGCATTACTTTCAGCCTGAAATAGCCTACAAGCCAGGTTCCCAGAACCACAAAAGCGATCAGAATATAAATAGAAGTTGCCATCGTAGCTCCCATTACAAAACTGACGATAGACTGTATTCCCAACGGAACACTCAGCTGAACAAGACCATTCAGGATGGCGTAAAAATAAATGTTGGTAACATCTTTCTTTTCCTTGGTGACGTATTTGAAAAGGTTGTAACCGTGCTGTTTAGGAGAAGTTTCCATTTGTGTTTTATTATTTTATAAGGTTAAAGGTGATAAAACGCAGATAATCCAAAACATATTTTTTATGATCTATTCTGTCGATATGATTGTCGGTAAGTTTCGGAAGGTGTTCGCTGAAAAACTGCTGATCGTGAGCGGTTTCCAGTAAGGTACTTGCAAGTGATTTCGGATAAGGAAAATCTGTTTTTGCTTCTGCAATGATTTCTCCGATAAATGCGCATAAACTTTTTAACGGACTGAAAACCATTTCTTTATTGATTTCGTCCACTTCTTTTACCAGATATGCTTTGCTGCTTTCTGCAATAACGATGTTGTGAAGTTTTGTAAGATCATAATCTTCTATTTTATCATCAGTTTCATCATTATGCGTAATGATTTCTAGGATCTTTTCCATTTTTTGCTGAGGTTCTTTAATTTCCTGAAGCCTCAGTTTGGAAATGAATTCAATGTAAGACCAATACCAGTTGAGAATATAAGTAAGAAGTTTATGTTTTGAAGAAAAATACCGGTAAACCGTTGCCTCTGTTGAGTTGATCTTTTGAGCTAATTTTTTGAAGGTAAAACTTTCAAAACCGGTCTCGTAGATCAGTTCTATTGAATTTTTTACAATGGCACGTCCGATCTCGCTGTTTTCGGGATCTTTAAGATATAAGTATTCGTTGACTTTAAATTTTACCTGAAATTCCATTTTTCATTTTTAGTATTACAAATTTACAACTATTGTTTTTTGAAGCAAAACCCATACCATAAATATTTACATTATTATTGATGATAGTAATACTATTATTTGGTATAGTTTTTGTTGTATTTATGAAAACATGAAAGACGGAAAAGCCGAACACCGTATTAAAAAGTAGGCAATTAAATAATTGAAAAAATGAAACGAATTTTTTTATTACTCTTTGCTTTTTTTGCACTCCCAACCTTTTCATTCGCACAGGTAACAAAACCGCAGAAAAATAAAAAAACAACGGTAAAAGTTGTGGATTCTGTGAAGTGGCGTGCAGAACATTATATTGTTAATCGTGATTCTGCTTATGCAGATCCAAGACTGGGTCTTAAAAAACTGCAAGGCGGAAACAAGAGATTTATTGAAGGAAAAAGTATAAAACCCCGACAAAACTATGAGACTATTAAAAAGCTGGAAAATGGTCAGGCTCCCTTTGCTATAATTGTAGGCTGTTCAGATAGCAGAGTGCCCAATGAAATGATCTTCGATCAAGGTTTAGGGGATTTATTTATCATTAGGACGGCAGGTCAGGTTTCGGCTGCGGCATCTTACGGAAGTATGGAGTTTGCGGTATTGAAGCTAAAAACCAAACTAATCGTTGTACTGGGACACACAGAATGCGGTGCTGTTGCAGCCGCGGTGGAAAGACCGGAAAATGTTCCGGGACATATTGTTACTTTGATAAATGACATAAAACCTGCAGCCGTTAAAAGTTCTCATATGCATGGTGATCCGGTAAATAATGCAGTCCGCCAGAATGTAATAGATCAGGTAAATTCTTTACGGGATTTAGATCCTATTCTGCACAAAAAATATGTAGACGGAGAAATATTAATTGTGGGAGCTGTATATGATATCCATACAGGAAAAGTAGAGTTTTTACCTGAAACGCTTGTGAATCTTCCCAAAGCTAAAAAATAAATAACTGAAAACATTGTATGCGGGCTGAATTTTTCTTTCATATTTAATTTTGATTCATATACTTTTACTTTTATCTACAGCCCGCATTTGTTTAACTAAAACTTATCAAAATGAAGATTTTAAAAAAACTGACATTTGTTTTCCTGCTCATTGGAATAATGATTAATTCTCAGGAGAGGTATGAGTTTAAAAATATTAAAGAAGCCAATGAAAATCCTGAGAAAGTATTAAGGCTTAATCTGAATCTGGCAACAGAAAATATAGAAAATGTCGACTGGAAAAAATTTAAAAACCTGGAATATCTGAGTCTGAAAGATCTCCACCTCAAAAAAATTCCGGATGAGATCGGCTTTTTATCCAAGTTAAAAGTTTTGGATGTGAGTGGTAATGATTTCAGGGTGCTGCCTTCCAATTTTATTCAGCTCAAAAATCTTGAAGAATTGTTTCTGAATGACGAAAAAAATATTGATCTCTCTAAAAATATTGATCTGATCAGCAATATGAAAAATCTGAAAGTATTGCATATAGAAAACGACGGATTAAAGAAACTTCCTGCTAATTTTTGGAAACTGAACTATTTAGAATCAGTTTATCTGAACGATAATCAACTTAAGGATTTTAATCTTCCCAAGAGTAAAATGAAGAACCTTAAAAATATCTATCTCAATGATAACTTGTTTGTGCCAAGTGATATTGACAGGCTTAATTCTCAGTATGGAACACTTTTAAGATTTTAAAAACAAAACGCCTTATATCATAATAAAAGATAAAAAATAATCATCTCTTACAATAATTATCTTTGTGATAAATTATAAACGATGTACAGATTTTTATTAATTGTTGTGGTTGCTCTATTTTCCATAGTTCAGGCGCAGATTCCGAAAGTGAGCAGCGGAAAGATTGAAAGAATATCAGATTTTAAATCTCAGTTTGTAACACCGAGAAACATAGATGTATGGCTTCCCGAAGATTATTCAAAAACTAAAAAATATGCAGTTCTGTATATGCAGGACGGACAAATGCTTTACGATCCTGATCTCACTTGGAACAAACAATCCTGGAATGTGGAGGAAACTGTTGCGGAACTGATTAAATCTAAAAAAATACAGAATACCATTGTCGTAGGAATCTGGAATGACTCCAAGATGAGGCATTTTGATTATTTTCCGCAAAAACCTTTTGAAAGTTTATCCGCAATGGAAAAAGATACCGTTAATCATCAATTGAAAAAAGCAGGAAGAGCCAATGAAAAGTTTTATCCCAATTCAGACAATTATTTAAAGTTTTTGGTGAAGGAACTGAAGCCTTTGATTGACAAAAAATATTCAACCTTTAAAGACAGATCTCATACTTTTATTGCAGGAAGCAGTATGGGCGGACTGATCTCCATGTATGCCATTTGCGAATATCCTCAGATTTTCGGTGGAGCAGCCTGTCTTTCTACACACTGGATAGGAACTTTTACCAATGAAAACAATCCTTTTCCGGCGTCTGTCTTACGCTATTTAGATAAAAATGTACCAGATTCTAAAACTCACAAAATCTATTTTGACTGCGGAGATCAGACTTTGGATGCGCTGTATCCTGAAATTCAGAAAAAAGTAGATGCAATTATCAGAAAACACGGTTATTCTGAAAAGAACTGGAAAACGTTATACTTTCCCGGTGAAAATCACAGCGAGGAAGCATGGGCAAAAAGACTTTCGAAGCATTTGGAGTTTCTTCTTGGAAGAGAATTTTAGATAAGGAGTATTTTCAATAATCAGTATTCTTGAATTTTGATTGTTCATAAAATCAATGCATCTTTGAGATCTAAATGAAATTAATAACACATGAGTTACAGAACATATAATATTATTATCAAAATTAATGAGGAATCTGAGAAAGAAGATCTGAAAAATAGGTTAACCGAACATTTTAAGTTTTACAATATCAGGGAATTTTTTACACCTTTTAGAGGGATTGTCTGTCAGGCGAATAACAAATTTAAGGAATATTCTTTTGAACAGTTTCCGGATCAGTTTTTCAGGAATCAGGATGAGGTTGAAGATTATTATTCTGAATCTGAAAATCATGCGGTTGAATTTTCTAAGAAGAACGGAGATCTGGAAGTGGTGTATATTGAAGTAGACTGTTTCGGAGGAAAATGTGCTTCAAATGGTTTTGTGATACAGAACGGTTTGAAAACCCAAAATGAAGATGTTTTTCATTCCGCACATATGAAACTGCTTCATGCGATTGATCTTCAATATGATTCTTGGCACTTTTATCCTTTCACCAGAACTTTTTTTACTGATAAAGGCGGCATCAACGGTGAAATCCTCAATTTTACTTTTCTGGCGGTTCTGATGGCTTTTAATATGGAAGTAGAACACAATCCGGACTTTGAGTTTAACGCAGCAGAAAATGAAATGCAGATTCTTCTTAAAGATAAGTTTGAAATTTATCTGATGAATCTGGGAAGAGAAAGAATTAAAGTATTGGGAAGATTATTTGATAACAGGGCAGAAACAATTAATAGCGTAAAAGATCTTTTAAATGAAGCTTTGCAGGGATTGGAGTATTATATAGAAATAGATAATTTTGAAAACGGAGAGAAAGATTCGGTTTCCAGTATTTCCAGAGAAAAGTTTCAAAGTGTTGCCAGAGTGAGTTACAGAGCGCAGATTTTTAATGAAATAAAAATTGATTTTTCGCCTGATGTAAAAGAACCTGTTAAGAATGCCACAACAAAGAAGGAAGGTTTTTTCGGTAAAATTTTTAAAAATATTTTCGGAAAATAAGTACAGTTGCCTTTGGTTACAACATTTTAGGAAGGGCAAATTTACAATATAATTTTGGGGTAATTTAGATTTTATTAAACTGATAAAAAGCATCCTTACAGACATTGCTTTCTTTAAAATAAAAGTTGATAATTCATCTGTTTTTATTAAATTTGTCAACCTTTAACTATTAAATAAAATAATAAAAATAATATGAATCTTCACGAGTATCAATCAAAAGAGATTTTATCAAAGTATGGAGTAGCTATCCAACGTGGTTTCGTTGCAAACAACGCAGATGAAGCTGTAGCTGCTGCTGAAAAACTAACTGCTGAAACAGGCGCACAGGGATGGGTTGTAAAAGCTCAGATCCACGCAGGTGGCCGTGGTAAAGGGGGTGGTGTAAAGTTCTCTCCAAATATGGATAAACTTAAAGAAAACGCTCAGAACATCATCGGAATGCAGTTGGTAACTCCACAAACTTCTGCTGAAGGTAAAAAAGTAAATTCTGTTTTGGTTGCAGAGGATGTATATTATCCGGGAGAAACGGAAACTAAAGAATTTTATGTTTCTATTCTTTTAGACAGAGCTGAAGGTAAAAATACAATCGTATATTCTACTGAAGGTGGGATGGATATTGAGCACGTTGCTGAAGTAACACCTCATTTGATCCACAAAGAAATCATTGATCCTGCTTTAGGACTTCAGGGATTCCAGGCTAGAAAAATTGCTTTCAACTTAGGTCTTGAAGGGAATGCTTTCAAAGAATTCGTAAAATTCATCGGTTCTCTATACAATGCGTATACAGGAATTGATGCATCTCTTTTCGAAATCAACCCTGTGTTGAAAACTTCTGATAACAAAATTATCGCAGTAGATGCTAAAGTAACTTTAGATGACAACTCATTGTTCCGTCACAAAGATCTAGCTGAGCTTAGAGATACAAGAGAAGAAGATCCAATGGATGTAGAAGCTGGTGAAGCGGGTCTTAACTTCGTAAAATTAGACGGTAACGTTGCTTGTATGGTAAACGGAGCAGGTCTTGCAATGGCAACAATGGATATCATCAAATTATCAGGTGGTAACCCTGCAAACTTCCTTGACGTAGGTGGAACAGCAGATGCACAAAGAGTACAGACGGCTTTCGGAATCATCTTGAGAGATCCGAATGTAAAAGCAATCTTAATCAACATTTTCGGAGGTATCGTAAGATGCGACAGAGTTGCTCAGGGAGTTGTAGACGCTTACAAAGCAATGGGTAGCCTTCCGGTTCCATTGATCGTAAGATTACAGGGAACTAACGCGGTTGAAGCTAAAAAATTAATTGATGAGTCTGGTCTTCCGGTTCACTCTGCAATTACTTTGGAAGAAGCTGCAAACAAAGTAAAAGAAGTTTTAGCATAAGACTGAAATTTTTAAAATACATTAAAACCGTTTCATTTTTTGGAACGGTTTTTTCTTTTTTTCATCAAATTAAATATCTTTTGTAATTTGTAGCTGAAAAACTTAATATGCCATGAAAAACATGCACATTCCGAATCCGTGTTCAGAAAACTGGGAAATGATGTCTCCGCAGGAAAAAGGACGATTCTGTTCCGTCTGCAATAAATGTGTAATTGATTTTACGCAGAAACAACCCAACGAAATTCTACAAATCTTTGATGAAAAACAGGATGATGAAATCTGCGGAAGATTTTATGATCATCAGTTAAATACCGATAATAAATCTGAAAAGGTAAGAACTCAATTCTTTAAATATATTCCTGTTCACTTTCAAAATAGCAGAATTGTATTAACCGTTCTTTCTATTATTTTATTTTTAACCGGCTGCTCAAAACCGAAGGAAGAATCTTTTGCAACCACAGGTCTTGTGATGATTGAAGAAGATTCTATTCCTGAAAATAAAAATTACGTCATAGGCAAGGCTGAAATAGATGAAAGCGATTCCTGTGTGAAAATCTCTGAAAAAGACAGTGTTATTACCAAAGATGCAGGTTCAAAAAAATAAACAATTTAATGTAAAGAAAGTGATATAATTAAATAAGTAATTCATTATAAAATCATTATCTTTACAAGAAAGGTTTAAAATGAGATTGTATTTATTCTTTTTTCTCTTTTTATTTCTTACTTGTCAATCTCAAATTGCCAGCAATAAAGTAATGTCTCCAAGAAAAGAAATTCAGTTTGAAGACAAAAATCATTATCCATTTACTTTAATCCGTAAAGATTTTCTCCTTATCAATTCTCAGCAAAAGATGGATGAAATTTTTAAAATCATTCATCAAAAAAATAAAGGAAACAGATTTTCTCCAATTCCTGCTCTTACAGAAACCGAAACATATATTGTCGTAAAACCCCGGCTTAAAAACTCTAATGATGTTTCAATTGATACGATTACTTTCTCTAAAAATACACTCTATATAAAAGTCAAAGAATTCAACAATCCGGATTTTAATGAGAAAAGCAGAATTCCGCCCGATATTTTATTAAAACTCAATGAAAATTTGCTTATTAGAAAAGTAACCATTCAATACTAATATATAAAATTACTGTTATGAAAGCTAAAACCTTTATCGTCTCGTGCCTGTTGATTGTATCGGCACAGGTTTTTGGTCAGCAGAACTACTGGTCAAAACTAAAAGAAATAAAAATAGAACGGGAAAATCTCAATCCGAGATGGACAACTCCCAATAATTTTGCACTTTATCAGGCTGATCTTGAAAAAATTAAAGCTGATCTTAAAAAAGCACCCCAGCGTTTTTCGGGAGATGAAAGCCTTGTGATTAAATTTCCGGATTCTGATGGGAAAATAAGAGATTACATCGTTCAGGAAGCATCCGTAATGGAACCTGAACTGCAGGCAAAATTCCCGGAAATCCGTTCCTATACAGGTTGGCAAAAAAATCATCCCGAAAACTCGATCCGTTTCAGTGTGACACCTTCTACCGGAATCAGTGTCATGTATTTTGATAACTGGGAAGTAAGTTATCTCGACAGCTACACTAAGGACAATTCAGCATTTATTTTATACAAAAGAAAAGATCTTCCAAAAAATGACAGACTTTTTGAATGTCATATTGAAAACGAACTGGGTAACTTAAAAAATAACGGTACGGCGAATAAAGCGCCTCTGGTTTCGGACGGACAGTTCCGAACCTACAGACTGGCTCTTTCTGCGACAGGAGAATATACCACTTTTCATGGCGGAACACTTGCTCTGGCAATGGCTGCAATGGCAACGACAATGACCAGAGTAAACGGAATTTATGAAAAAACAATTTCCACAACCATGGTGATGATCGCAAACAATAATCTGTTGGTTTATACCAATGCCTCAACAGATCCATTTACCAATGGCACCCCAAACAGCATGATTAACGAAAACCAGACCAATACAACGGCGGTTATCGGATCTGCAAACTACGATATCGGTCACGTTTTCGGAACAAACAGTGGCGGTTTGGCAGGATTGGGAGTAGTTTGTGTTTCCAGCAGTAAAGCAAGAGGCGTTACAGGTTCGGGAGCTCCGATTGGAGATCCTTTTGATATCGATTATGTTGCGCACGAAATAGGGCATCAGTTTGGAGCCAACCACACCTTCAGAGCGGCAACTTCTTCATGCGCCGGGAACTTCAATAACGCAACAGCTTACGAACCGGGAAGCGGATCTACGATTATGGCTTATGCGGGAATTTGCGGAGCTACCAATAATGTGCAGAATAACAGTGATCCCTACTTTCATGCAGCAAGTGTAATTGAAATGTATGCTGTTTTGCAGAGAGGGACAGATTGTGCTGCCAAAATTAACAACAATAACGGAGTTCCTACCGCAGATGCAGGAGCCGATTACAATATTCCGAAAAGTACCGCTTTTGTTTTAACGGGAACGGGAACAGATCCGAATGGAGATGCTTTAACATATCTTTGGGAACAATATGATAATACAAGCAATACACAGCCTCCGGTTTCTACCGGAACAGTGGGACCGGTTTACCGTTCTTTAACTCCAACGGTTTCTCCGTCCAGATATTTTCCGGTGCTGAGTTCCGTTGTGGCGAATAATTTGATTCCGAAATGGGAAGTTACCCCAAGTGTTGCCCGAACTTTGAATTTTTCTCTTTTGGTGAATGATAATAAGGCAACAGGAAATCAGGCAGCAAGAGATGTAATGGTGGTAACGGTTACCAACGACGGACCTTTCACGGTAACTTCACAGGCAACAACAGGAACAAATTATAACGGAAATACCTCCGTTCCGGTTACATGGAATGTTGCAGGAACCAATACAGGAACCATCAACACTCAGAATGTATCTATTTTGCTGTCTAAAGACGGAGGATTAACGTTCCCTACTGTGTTGGCAGCAAGTGTTCCGAACAATGGTTCAGCTAATGTTACGCTGCCTAATGAAAATGTTTCGTCTGCAAGAATTATGGTGAAAGCGGTAGGAAATATTTACTATGCACTTAATACAACAAGTTTCTCAATTACTCAGGTTGTTCTCGCAACGGCAGAAGCCAATGTGAAAAACTTCTCGATTTATCCGAATCCTTCTCATGATGTAGTTAATATCAGACTTAAAAATTCTTCTCAGAAAGCAGAGTATACTCTTTACGATGCATCAGGAAGATTAATTAAAGAAGGCAGTTTCAAAGGTGAAACTCAAGTAAAAGTTAATGATCTGATGAATGGAAATTATCTGATCTCTCTGGTTTTGGAAAATGGAGAAAAAATCACAGAAAAATTAATCATCAAAAAATAAATTACTGATTCATAAAAACAGAAAAGCAACCATTAATTGGTTGCTTTTTATTTAGTCCTGATTTTCGTTGATTAAATGATCTCCGTTCGTAATATTGATGCTTGTAGGCGTTACAAGCTGAACTCCGTCCTTGTCAAGGCGCTGTTTGATCTTCAAATAAGCCTCACTTTTAAGCTGAACCATATTCGCACCCACTTTCATCCAGAATTTAGCCTGAATATTAAAAACGCCCTGTTTCAGATCTGTAAAAATAACTTCTGCAGTATCGAGTTTATCTACATTTTCGAGATTTTTGATGATGTCGAGCATACCTTTCTGTGCTTTTGAAATATCTTCATCGGCAGGAATTTCGAAATTCAAAATAATTCTTCGCTGAGGGGATGCGGTAATATTGTAAAACGGAGCATTAAAAACCACCTGATTCGGGATGTAAGCTTTCTTACCGTCGTCCGTTATAATTTTCGTTGTTAAAAAACCAATTTCCTGTACCGTTCCGGAGTGTGTTCCTATCGTAATATAATCTCCTACTTTAAAGGCTTTATCAATTCCGATCAGCATTCCTGAGAATATACTGGAAACAAGATCTTTCAGGGCAACCCCTGCAATAACCCCTGCAACACCCAAACTACCGATGAATTTCCAAAGGAAACCGCTGAAA
The DNA here is from genome assembly GCF_030518295.1 of Chryseobacterium urinae. NCBI lineage: Bacteria > Pseudomonadati > Bacteroidota > Flavobacteriia > Flavobacteriales > Weeksellaceae > Chryseobacterium > Chryseobacterium urinae. The sequence goes on from NZ_JAULSJ010000013.1 coordinate 31,397, forward strand.
CCCATAATTTCCAGCGCAATAAACGTTCCCATTACCATAATCAGGAATCTGAATACGCTGATTAACGTAACCAGTGAGCTTTCTTTTTTGCTTTTCGGAAAAAATTTATGGAAAAGTTTTACAGCGCCCTGACTGAGATATTTACTGGTGAATAAAAAGAAAGAAAATACAAGAATCCCTACAATAAGTTTTGGAGTAATTTCTGCAAATTTTACATACCAGTTCTGTATTACATTATATACAACATCAATATAGCCTAAACCACTTTTCTCCATGAATAAAAATTTTTTTGATTAAAGATATAATTTTTCAACAAAAAATTTGCCAGTTCCAAAAACTCTACTAAATTTGTAGACTAATAAGAGCAAAATATTATGTCAATTAAACTAGGAGACACCGCACCCGATTTTCAGGCAGAAACTTCTGCAGGGGATATTAATTTTTACGAATATTTAGGAAATTCCTGGGGAATTTTGTTTTCGCATCCCGCAGATTATACTCCGGTTTGCACCACAGAACTTGGGTATACTTCAAAACTGAAGGAAGAATTTGATAAAAGAGGAACCAAAGTAATTGCCCTGAGTGTGGATGGAGTAGAAGATCATCAGAACTGGATTAAAGATATTAATGAAACACAGAATACGGAAGTTCAGTTTCCGATTATTGCAGACAAGGACAGAAAGATTTCTGAACTGTATGATTTTATTCATCCGAACGCTTCTGCAACGGCAACCGTTCGTTCTTTACTGATTATCGATCCGGAAAAGAAAGTAAGGCTTATTATTACTTATCCTGCTTCTACCGGAAGAAATTTCAATGAAATTCTGAGAGTTCTGGATTCTCTTCAGTTGGTAGATTCTCATAAAATCGCGACTCCTGTTAACTGGAAAGACGGAGATGACGTAATTGTTCCGCCTTCAATTTCTACGGAAGATGCCAGAAAAATTTTCCCGAAAGGAGTGAAAGAAATAAAGCCGTATCTGAGATATACGCCACAACCGAATACATGATTTATTTGATTTTTTATAGTTTAGTTTTAATTTGTACGAAAATCGCCTCGAAAAACTTCGAGGCGATTTCAATTGTAGTGTATATGTGAATGTGAAGTGATTGGATCGTAATCTTACTTTACATCATTTGCGATTTGTTTTGCTTTAGATGTAGGAAGGTAGATGCTGAAACCTAAATTGAATGTGATATTCGAATTTAAACCTTCGCTACCAAATCCTGCTCTTCCTCTGTATTTTACTAAACCTTCAAGACCAATGTTTGGGGTAATGAAGTAAGAATAACCAGGACCTACTCCGAAATCGAAACCTGTTGTAGAGTCTGCATTTTCTACAGATCTTCCTCCGATCCCTGCATTTCCTTCTAAGAACCAACGTCCGTGGTTTAGTAAGTTATCTACTCCTTTTTCTCCCGGAGAAAGAAAATAACGTCCTAAAGCACCCACTCCATACGTAAATTCTGTAGGAGAACCGTTAGTTACCTTGTTGAATCCTAAATCTACATAACCACCGACAGCTACGTTGTCTTCAATGAAGTATGCTCCCTTAGGCTGAATAGCAATGTTATAACCACCACCGGTGTTTAAACCGAAATTACTTGATATTAAACTACTACCAACCAACCAGTTTCCCTTCTGGATTTGCGCATTCATTGTTCCCGCCAAGCCGGCTACTGCCATTATTCCTGTAAAAATTAACTTTTTCATAATTTATTATTTTAATATTTTAATGTTTATATCATTTGTGATTTCAGAAAATCAATAAATGTGCCATTCTAATCAATAGGTAGTGAAATCATGATAATAACAAATAAGGTATAACTCTTATGAAATGCCGATGGAAAGGAGTTTTTTTTTAGTTTTAAAATTATACTAAAAGCAAAATAATCGACACTACAAGACCTGCAACGGTGAAAATTATACCTCTTTTGAAAGCTTTGCTTTTAGGATTAAACATCCAGAAACTTGAGATCACAAAAAAGAATAAAGAAAATCCGAAAAAAGCATTTAAAGGAGAAAGCCTGTCTTTAGACTGCGATTTATGAAGTTTTGTCATTTTATCCAGTACAAATGGCAGTTCTTTCTTCGTGTATTTTGCCTGTCCTGTTGCAGCATCATAAGTTCCCTGTTTAAATTTTAAAACTGTTCCTTCTGTTTTTTCAACCTCAAGACCTTTAATTCTCAATTCTTTTCCCAGTGCTTTTTCGTCAAGATTTTTTTCTACAACTTTATCGTACTTTTTTTCTTTTTTCAGAAAATCGGTGTCTCTGTAAATTAACAAAACACCACTTACTGCATAAACAGCCATTATTCCGGCAAGGAAATAGCCCAGATAACGGTGCGTGATTCTCATAAAACTTCTTGTGTCTTTAATCTTATCCATATATATTGTTTTTGTTTTTAAAATTTCAAAAGTGGAAACTGCAAAATTGCAATTCCCACTTTACATGAAGAAATTATTGTGATTCTTTTTTACAGCCTATACGTTAATGTAACATAGTAGTTTCTCGGCGTAATCGGGTTCACGGAATAATTTTCGTGAACGGTGTAATTCTCTACATCAAACAGGTTTCCGACTTTCCCCTGAATAGAGAATTTCTTCCAGTCGTAGCCAACTGATAGAGAAGCCGTTGTGTAATCTTTTAATTCGAAAATTCTGCTTACCCCGTTTCTCTGCTGCAAACTGTTAGCTCCTGTTTTGGTATCATTCCATCCGGCAAGTCTGTCTCCGATGTAGTATACTCCGGCTCCCACTTTCAAGCCCGGAACCAATTTTGTGAATTTATAAAATACCGATGCATTCGCAGTAGTTGCAGGAGTTCTTACCAGTCTTTGGTTTTCTACATATCCGAAAGCTTCCGGAGTATCCAGATATACAGAATTGTTATAAGAGAAACCTCCGATAATGGATAAATTTTCTGTTGGATTTCCTGTAATATCAAGCTCAACTCCGCGGCTTCTCATTTTTCCTGCAAAATCTTTGGTAAGTCCTGTCGGATCTACAGGATTTCCTTTATCATCCAATGCATTCTGATAATAATTTCTGTATAAAATCTGGTAAACCGTTAGATTAACCGCTAAAGCATTGTTCCAGAAATTCTTTTTGGCACCCACTTCATACTGATCGATGTTGGTTGGCGTTAAAGCTTCTCCGTCTCTTAATCTTCCCACATTGGCAACAAAAGAGTTTGTATAGGTTGCAAATGCGGAAAAATTATCGTTTGGCATATATACAAAGCCTAATTTCGGAGATATTGCCTGATCGGATGACGAAGAGTTGTTAACCAGCGATTTTCCTGTGGTAGAATTCAGATTTACTAAACCGCTTGTAACGGTTTTAAATTTAGTATTGATCGTTGGCATATTTTCAATATAAGACCAACGCAATCCTGCAATAACTTTAAATTCTTTCGTCAGACTGATAAAATCCTGAGCATACACTCCGATTCTTCTTGTATTAATTCTGTTTTTCTCTAACCTTTCAGCAGCAGGAGCACTTCCGTTTGCCCAGGAATCAGGATTGTCCAGATAAAGAATACCATTGCTGTTTCCGTTGGTTCCATACAGATAGCTGTTTCCGTAAGCCAGTCTGTTGGTAGGATTATAGTAAGTATAAGAATCTCCAACTCCATAATCTGCATCTGCCCCGAATAACACCTTATGGTTTATTTTTCCTGTATTGAATTCACCATTTAAATTTACCTGTGCCGAAGTATAATTCTGTTCGTTATACGTTCTGTTCAAAGGTCTTTTCCAGAAAAGCCTGTCAGTTGATTTTTCGTATCCCCACTGCACTCTTTCCGTAGAAAAATAATCTTTCGTGTAATTCTGGTAAGATGCCGTAGCGTTTAAAGACCATCTTTCATTAAACTGATGATTGAAGGTAACATTGGCAGTAACCTGCTCTACATTCTGATATTGCCAGTCAGCTCCTAAAAAAGCATTTCTCGGAAGAAGATTATTCATCTGATAAGTATATCCGTCACGCTGCGTAATAGATCCAATTCCGAAATCCGGAGTAAAATCATTTTTAAGATAATCTGCCTCAACGATGATCTGTGATCTGTCGCTTAAATTAAATAAAAACGAAGGATTGAAATAATACTTTTCAGATTGTACCACATCTCTGAAACTTTCTGCATATTCATACGCTCCGTTCACACGAAAAGCAATATTTTTTGAAAGAGGACCATAAAGATCTACTGTCGGTTTATAAGAATTCCAGCTTCCCGCATTCATCCCCACGCTTCCGCCAAAGTTGAATTTAGGCTTTTTAGTAATCATATTAATAACACCACCTGCAGCCGTATTTCCATACAGCATTGCATTCGCACCTTTAAGAACTTCCACTCTTTCCAGTCCGCTGACTTCCGGGAAAACGCCGCTGTTAACTCGGGAACCGTTCTTGAAAATATTATCATTTCCCAGAATGAAACCACGTCCTCCGAAACTGTCCTGAGAATTTCCTCTGGAAGAAGTTACATAAATTCCGTTCACATTTTGCAGAACATCGCTCAGTTGTTTTGCCTGCTGCTGCTCAATAATTTCGTGAGTAACAATCGCAATCGGCTGAGGTGTTTCCATCATCGTAAGATTAGACTTGGTAGATAATGGTCTTGCCTTGTTGGGATTTCCGGTTTTATGAAGATTAACGTCTTCAATAGTCTGGATTCTAATGGTATCAGCTTCAACGTATTTCATCTGCGCGTCCAAAGAAAGGGTTGCGAATACTAATCCTATTGTGGCTAGCTGCTTTTTCATGATAGTCTATTGTTATTTAGAGTGGTTTTAAATAAAGTGCAAATGTATATTATTATTTAGAATTAATAAAAATTATAAACTGATTTTTATCATTAATCTTTAATTTAGAAATTGTGTTTTCCCTTATTTTAGTAGGGATGAGAACTTTAGATTAAATATCTTTGTTAAAAAATAAATCTATGCAGTTAGTAAAAGTCGGACTTTGTGCGTTCGGAATGAGCGGAAAAGTTTTTCATGCCCCGTTTTTGAAAGAACATCCGGGATTTTTTATTTCCGCGATCGTGGAAAGAAATAAGGAAGAATCTAAAGAAAAATATCCTGAAGCAGAAATTTACTGTTCCGTAGAAGAAATGCTGGAAAATGCCGATATCGAACTCGTGGTTGTGAATACTCCGGTACAGACACATTTTGAATATGCAAAAATGGCACTTGAAGCAGGGAAAAATGTAGTGGTTGAAAAACCTTTCACCGTAAATGTTGCAGAAGCAGAAGAACTGGCAAAACTGGCGGAAGAGAAAAAATTATTTGTAAGCGTTTATCAGAACAGAAGATTCGACCGCGATTATCTTCAGGTGCAGAAAATCATCAACGAAGGAAAACTCGGAAATATCAAGGAGGTGGAAATCCGTTTCGATAGGTTCAGAACTGAGCCGAGTGGTAAAGCACATAAAGAAAATCCTGAAGCGGTAGGTTCGGGTTCGCTGCATGATTTAGGATCGCATCTGGTGGATCAGGCGGTTCAGTATTTTGGTTTTCCCGAAAAACTGTTTGCCGATGTTTTTTCCATGAAAGGAAAAGAATTTGCCAACGATTATTTTGAAATTATTTTGTTTTATCCAAATGATTTAAGAGTAAGGCTGAAATCTTCGGTATTCACCAAAGAAGCGCATTTTGCTTATGCCGTTCACGGAGAAAAAGGAAGCTTTTTGCAGGAAAGAACCGATAATCAGGAAAATGAACTCGTTGCAGGAGCCATTCCTGAATATGGTGAAGAATGGACAAAACCTTTAACGGAAACCGACGGGATGCTGAATTATCTAAATGAAAATAAAGAAACTGAAAGAATCCTCACTTCAAGCGAACCGGGAAATTACATGAATTACTATCAGCAGATTTATGAATTTATCGTTTTCGGATACGCATTGCCTTCACCTGCGGAAGAAATTATCAAAAATATGAAAATCATCGATGCGGCTGTGGAAAGTGCAAAACAGGAGAAAGTGATTTACTTGTAGAGTCTTGGAGTTGTAGGGTGTGAGAGTTTTAGAGTGAGAGAGTTTTAGAGTTTGAGGGTTTTAATGAGTTAGAGTTATGAATCTTAAAGCAGGATTTTTAGAGTAAAAAAAATTACATCAATAAAATATAACGCTTCCACACTCTAAAACACTCTCACCCTCAAACACTCTCACCCTAAAACTTTCAAACTCTCACACCCTCAAACTCAACTACGCTTCACCTAAAATCTCCTGAAGTTCAAGCCATCTCATTTCATGGTTTTCCAAAGTTTCAGAGATAGATTCCAGATCGGCAGAAAGTTTGGATATTTTCTCGTAATCTGCTTCATTATTAAGCTGGTCTAATATTTTCGCTCTTTTTTCTTCTAATTCCGGCATTTCTTTCTCAATGGTTTCCAGTTCACGCTGTTCTTTAAAGGAAAGTCTTTTCTTCTTAATGTTTGTATTGTTCGCAGCCGGAACGGTTTCTTTTACAGGCTCAGATTTTACGGAAACGGACTTTTCCAAAGCATCCTCCTTGCTTTTCGCTTCGCGGTATTCGGAGAAATTACCTGTAAAATCACGAATTTTCCCTTCTCCTTCAAAAGCAAGAATATGATCTACGATTCTGTCCATAAAATACCGGTCGTGCGACACAATGATTAATGAACCCTGAAACTGCTGTAAAAAGTTTTCAAGAACCGTTAAAGTCGGAAGATCCAGATCATTCGTAGGCTCATCAAAAATTAAAAAGTTCGGATTCTGGTATAAAATATACATCAGATGAAGTCTTCTTTTTTCACCACCCGAAAGTTTGGAAATAGGGGAGTACTGCGTCTGATCATCAAATAAAAACAATCTTAAAAACTGCGATGCTGAAAGACTTTTTCCGTTGGCTAAAGGATAAAATTCGGCAACTTCTTTAATGAAGTCAATTACTCTTTCATCTTCTTTGTAAGTAAGGCCTTTTTGCGAGAAATATCCGAAATGGATGGTTTCCCCGGTTTCAATCTCTCCTTTATCCGCTTTTTCAAACCCCTGAATAATATTTAATAAAGTAGATTTTCCCGCTCCGTTTTTTCCAACAATTCCTACTTTTTCACCTCTCTGGAAAGAATAACTGAAATCTTTCAGCAACAATTTACTTCCAAAACTTTTGTCAATATTTTTAAGCTCAAGAATTTTATTTCCAAGCCTTTTCATTTCAAAATCAAGCTCTAACCCCTGTTTTCTTGTGTCTGTTTTGGCTACTTTTTCTGTTTCATAAAATGCATCAATTCTGGATTTGGATTTTGTAGTTCTTGCTTTCGGCTGCCTTCTCATCCATTCCAGTTCCTTTCTATAAAGGTTGTTGGCTTTATCAATTGTAGCATTCGTGTTGTCCTCGCGAATCATCTTATTTTCAAGATATGTGGCGTAAGAACCGTTATGAACGTAAAGATTCCTGTCTTCCATTTCCCAGATCGTATCGCAAACACTGTCGAGGAAATACCGGTCGTGCGTTACCAGTAATAAAGTAATTTTTGCCTTACTCAGATAACTTTCCAGCCATTCCACCATTTCAACGTCGAGGTGGTTGGTCGGCTCATCCATAATTAATAAAGTATGGCGGTGTTCAGCTCTTGTTTCTGTTAAAAGCTTTGCCAAAGCAACACGTTTGATCTGTCCACCGGAAAGTGTTCCCATTTTAGCTTCCAGATCGGTGATTTTTAGCTGCGAAAGAATCTGCTTCATTTCGTTTTCCAGATCCCATGCTTTATGCGCTTCCATTTCAAGAAGAGCTTTTTCAATAAAATCATTGTCTGTGGAATGCAGAGACTGATGATAATTTTTCAGAGCCATAATCGGAGCCGAATCCAGAGTCATCATAAACTCATCAATCGTAATAGTCGGGTCAAAATCTATTTCCTGATCAAACAGAACCACCTGAATGTCTTTATTGATGATTACCGTTCCGCTGTCTGCAATTTCTTTTCCCATCAGGATTTTCAGAAGGGTAGATTTTCCGCTTCCGTTTTTGGCAACAATGGCAATTTTATCTCCTTCGTTTACATGAAAAGTAATATTTTCAAATAAAACTTTTATTCCGTAGGATTTGGTAAGATTTTCGGCAGAAACGTAATTCATTATAGTTTGATGGTTAGATTTTGAAACTTAAACTGAGCCGCAAAAGTACGAAAATGTATCAGAAAAAGCAGAAATACAATCCCGAAGCCTTACACGCGTTTTTTTAAATATTAAAACAATAATGAATTGTCTTATGTATTGGATTATATTTGCTTTTGGTTTTATTTAATTATAATATTTTAGTTAAAATTAAATATTTATTAAATTTAATGTATTATTTAATAGATTTTTGATGTAGATTTATATTCCTAACATTATTAAAATTAAAACTATGATGCAAATCAACTACTGGGCTGTTTTTGCAGCCGCACTTGTCCCTTTATTAATGGGATTTATCTGGTATCATCCTAAAGTTTTCGGAAAAGCATGGATGAAAGAAGTCGGTTTAACCGAAGAGAAAATGAAGGGTTCCATGATCGGAGTTTTTATTTTTTCCATCATGTTATCAGCTTTAATGGCTTTGTTCTTACAATTTGTAACGATTCATCAGTTTGGCGCGCTCGGAATGGTCGGCGGAGATGAAATGAACGCCAATCCGTCTTATCATGCCTTCATGAAAGACTAAGGAATGGCTTACAGATCCTTTGGTCACGGCGCACTGCATTCTTCCATGACGGGATTTTTATTCGTGCTTCCCATGATTGCAATCAATGCGATGTTCGAAAGAAAATCGTGGAAATATACATTAATTAACGCTGCTTTTTGGACGGTCTGCATTACCATTATGGGCGGAATTATCTGCGGTTGGTATGCTCCGGAAGGCTTTCATTGGACAACTCCGAAATAATTACAAGAATTAGAAAAGTTAAGGCTACTTTTGCGTAGCCTTTTTTATGTCATATATTTTAAAAATTTATCATTCAGTTGCCGATTTGCCGGAAAACTGGGATCTGGTAATCGGAAATCATAATATCCTGCTTTCCGAAGAATATTTTCGTGCATTAGAAAATTCCAGACCGCAAAACATGGAATGCTTCTTTGTCGGTTTTTTCAAAGAAAATGAACTGATTGGCGGAGCTTTGTTTCAGTATCTAAATTTTATTCAGCATAAAACTTTCCAGAAAAATGAGGTGTTTTGCAGCATCAGGAATTTTATGGCAAGACAATTCGGTAAAGATGTGATGATTCTGGGAAATAATATGCTTACTGGACAGAACGGATTTTATTTTGATGCTTCAAAAATTACTTCCGAAGAAGTGATTCCGCTTCTGGAAGAATCCGTTCATACAATGCAGAAGGAAATAAGAACAACATCCTTAATTATATATAAAGATTACCAGTCGAATTTTGTGAAATACTTTGAAGGAGAAAAGCATCGGAAATATTTCAGATTTTCCGTTCAGCCGAACATGATTCTTCGGATAAGAGAAAACTGGAATAATTTTGATGATTATATCAATGATTTTTCGAAGAAATACAGGGCAAGAGCCAAAACTGCCAAAAAGAAACTGGAAGGAATCATTAAAAAAGAACTCCAATTAGACATGATCAGAAAATATAAGTCTGAAATGAATGTTCTTTATCAGAATGTGGCAGAAAACGCGCCTTTCAATACTTTTTTTCTCAGAGAAAATCATTTTGAAAGCATGAAAGAAAATCATGGAGAAAATTTCAGGCTTTTCGGATATTTTTCGAATGAAAAACTAATTGGTTTTTATACCATGATCCTCAATAATAAAGATATTGATACGTACTTTTTAGGCTACGAAAAAGACTGTCAGAAACAAAAGCAGATCTATCTCAATATGCTTTTCGATATGGTGGAATTTGGAATTCATCATCGTTTTGAAAGAATTATTTTCGGAAGAACAGCTTTAGAGATCAAATCAACGATCGGAGCAGAGCCGACTGAAATTTTTGGTTTAATTAAGCATAATAATTTCATGATTAATCCTTTCCTGAAAACTATTTTTCCTTCCATTTCTCCAAAAACAGAATGGATTCAAAGAAAGCCGTTTAAATAGTTTTATAAAGAATTCACACAGGTTTTAGTTTGATGTTTTCATCAATAGAAACGGGCTTCAGCCCGTTAACAATATAAGGTTTTTCGATTGGCTTCAGCCAAAGTTTCAGATGTTTAAAATTTGCAAAATCACCGGAAAAAAATCAATCCAAAGCCAGCCTCTTCAAAGACCACGAACTTCCGTTGTAAATATCCAGATCTACTTTTGTATTAATTCCGTGCACGATTCCGTTTTCTGTAAACTGCCAGAAATCCCAGTCTGCATCGGGTGACGGAGCCGGAACATCATTGTAATTGGCTAGCCAGAGCGGATAATCATCAAATTCGCCCTTCAGAAAATCTTTGTAATAATGATAATACGTATAAATAATGGGTTTTTCTCCGTAAGTTTCCTCTACAATTTTGCACCACACTTTAAGGTCTTCAACCAGTTTTTTATTCGTTTTGCGTTTCGGGATTTTCTCAATATCCAAAATCGGCGGAAGATCACCGCTTTCGAGCTTTACATTTTCCAGGAAATTATTCGCCTGAATCACAGGATCTTCATCTGCTCTGTAAAAATGATAGGCTCCGCGGATTAAATTCTGTTTTTTTGCCTGTTCCCAGAAATCAGAAAAATGTTTGTCGGCATTTCGGTTTCCCATCGTTGCACGCATCACCACAAACTCCAGCGGAATGGTTTTGTTTCCGATAGTAAGGCTGTCCCATTTGATGTCTTCTTTATTCTGATAATGTGAAATATCAAACCCGTAAGTTTTATCTAAATTATTGGACAGGATTTTTTGAATTCTCAGCGCTTCTGTTTCACTGTTGTGAAGCTTTCTGTGAGTAAATTTATTGAAATATAAAGCGTAATAGTAACTTATGGACTGCCTTAAATACAATCCTGTTCCGATAAGCGCAACAATTAAAATAGCCAGTACGATTTTTCTGCGGAAAAGATATTTTTTCCGACGGTTCTGATGGATCTTTTTGGCGGTTTTTTTGCTGTACATCGTTTGTGAATAAAGATTTACAAAACTAACTTTTTTCACTTCTAAATGCTAAATAAAATCAGTAAATTTGTGTACTATGGAAACACGCGAAAAGATCATCATCATAGGAGGAGGTTTTGCGGGGCTGCAGCTTGCGAAAACGTTGAATAACAAGAACAAAAAGGTTATTGTTCTGGATCGGGTAAACCATCATATGTTTCAGCCGCTTTTCTATCAGGTCGCATGCGGAAGGATAGAACCTTCCAATATCTCTTTTCCTTTCAGAAAAATTTTTCAGCGTTCCAGAAATACCCAATTTCGTTTAACGGAGGTTAAGGAAATTGATACCGCAAATAATAAAGTCATCACCGACGAAGCGGAATTTACCTACGATAAACTCATCATCGCAACAGGATGTAAAACCAATTTTTTTGGCAATAATGATCTTGCAGGGAAAGCTTTCGGCATGAAAAATACTCAGGAAGCGATCAGCATCAGAAATCATGTTTTAATGACTTTCGAAAAGCTGATTCTAGAAAAGAGCCGAAGCGACGACGGAAACTGGAATATCGTAATCGTAGGAAGCGGACCGACCGGAGTAGAATTAGCAGGAGCTTTTTCGGAGATGAAAAAAGAAATTCTTCCGCGCGATTATCCATACATGAATTTCGATCACCTGAAGATTATTCTGGTAAGTTCCACAGAGAAGCCTTTGGCGGTAATGAGTCCGGAAGCTCAGCAAAAATCTGAAGAATATTTAAAAGATTTAGGCGTTACATTTTTAAGCCAGGAATACGTTACAGATTATGACGGCGATAAAGTGTATATGAAAAGCGGAAAAACCATTCCGTCCAATAATGTAATCTGGGCAGCCGGCGTTACAGGAAATGTTGTAGATGGTTTTCCTGCCGAAAAATTAATAAAAAACAGATACATTACAGACCGATACAATAAAATAAAAGGTTACGATAATGTCTTTGCAATCGGAGATATTGCGTATATGGAAACTCCGAAATATCCGCAGGGTCATCCGCAGGTGGCAAACGTAGCAATTAATCAGGCAAAAAATTTAGGTAGGAACCTTTTAAAGAAAAATCCGAATGAATGGGTTGAGTATGAGTATGATGACAAAGGTTCTCTGGCTACCATCGGAAAACACAGAGCGGTTGTAGATTTACCATTCATTAAATTTCAGGGATTTCTGGCGTGGTATTTCTGGATGTTTTTACATTTAATGCTTATTTTGAGTGTAAGAAACAAGCTTGCCGTGTTCTTCAACTGGATGTGGAGCTATTTTAACAAAGATTCTTCTTTAAGATTGATAATTTTGCCGAATAAGAAAAACGAAACAGTACAATGAGAATTGATATAATAAGCGTACTTCCGGAACTGATGGAAAGTCCGTTTAAAACTTCTATTTTAAGAAGAGCAATTGATAAAGGTTTGGCAGAAGTGCATTTCCATCATTTGAGAGAGTGGGGAATCAACAAAAAAAAACAGATTGATGATGAACCTTACGGCGGCGGCGCAGGAATGGTGATGATGGTAGAGCCTTTAGACAATTGTATTTCAGAATTAAAATCCCAGAGAGAATACGATGAGGTGATTTATCTTACACCGGATGGAGTTACGCTGAATCAAAAAATTGCCAACACACTTTCCATTAAAAATAACCTGATCTTCTTATGCGGTCATTACAAAGGTATTGATCAGCGCGTGAGAGATCTACATATCACAAAGGAAATTTCAATCGGAGATTATGTTCTTACCGGCGGAGAATTGGCAGCCTGCGTTCTTGCAGATTCTGTAATCCGACTGCTTCCGGGTGTTCTGAATGATGAACAAAGTGCTTTAACGGATAGTTTTCAGGACGATCTTTTATCTCCTCCAATTTATACAAGACCAGAAGTTTACAAAGGTCTGGAAGTTCCTAAAGTTTTACTGAGCGGAAATTTTGCCAAAATTGAAGAATGGAGACATGATGAAGCCGTAAGAATTACCACGGAAAAACGCCCCGATCTGCTTTAAAATAGACAAAAACAATCGTTTTTTAGAAACCGCCAAATTTTTTAAATTTTTACAACGATAATTGATTGCCGTTGCGAAGAAATGGTTGAAAATTTTTCATTTACCTAACTGTTCATAGAATTTTTTCTACCAAAAAATTTAATTTTAAAAACAGTTTTTATTTAGACTTAAAAGTGAATTTTGTGTTATGGATAATATTTTTAATTAAAATTGTTTATCTGATTTAAAATATTCTTTTAATTGTCTATATTTGAATGATAAAATTAATTGTTGAAATTTGTTAAAATTATTAACGATATATTAAATAAAATAATAAATTTACATAATCAATTTTATAAAAGGAATTGTTTGAAATCTGAAAAGTGTGGTAATGGAGCTGTTTAGTTTTTACAATGTTGAAAATCTGTTTTTACCGGATCCGAAGCCGATGCATAAATTAGATCCTACAATATCAGGACTTAGAAATTGGGATGAAAGCAGATACAGGAATAAACTTTCCAAGATTGCACATGTTTTCAGGCTGATGAAGGAGGAAAACGGTGTTTTGCCTTTTATGATTGGTCTTTCTGAGGTTTCCGGAAGGAAAGTTCTGGAAGATCTTGTGGAGATGGAACCTTTCAATTCGCAATACGGAATTGTGCACTACAATTCTATGGACGAGAGAAGGGTAGATGTAGCCTTATTATATGATAAAAATAAAGTGGAAGTAATAGACTCAGAAACCATTACTTTCTTTTTTGAAATTATAAACAGAAACACAGGAAATTACGATACAACAAGAGACATTCTTTACTCGAAAGTAAGATATAAAGACGAAATTATTAATGTTTTTATCGCGCATCTTCCCTCTAAACGCGAAAAAGACGTTAATAAACCGAAAAGAGACTTTATCCTTTCCGAGATTCGGGAGAGAATTCTTAAGATTGTACAGAATGATAAAGAAAACGTATTGCTGTGTGGTGATTTTAATGAAAACCCAGATGATGAAAATTTAGTAAAAATTCTTTTTGATGATGCAGGAAAAAAAGTATTGGAAAATCCTTTCCAGCGTCTGTTTTCCACAAGAAATTATTCTACTTTTCATTATAAATCGGGATTGCTGTATGACCAGATCATTTTATCGAAGTCTTTCTTTGATGATGACCATGGTCTGAAATTTCAGGAGGCGAAAATATTCAATTCTGAAAAACTCAGCAGCCGCGACAGAAAATTTGCAGGCAGACCCTACAGGACCTACGCAGGAACGAGGTATTTGGGTGGTTATAGCGATCATTTTCCGGTTTTTATAAAATTCAGGAATTTGTAACAGACGTAAAAAACATAAATAAAGTAGAAAGAATGAAAAATTCAAACAACACGAGTTATCAGTTAGATTCAATCGATAAAGAAATTATCTATATGTTAATGGATAATGCAAAATCCTCGTTAGCTCATATTTCAAAAAATGTAGGAATATCTACAACAGCAGTTCATCAAAGGATTAAAAAACTTGAACAGGCAGGGGTTATTGAAAATTCAATTTCCTTTTTAAATCCTAAGAAAATCGGCTATAAAGTTATTTCTTACATCGGCGTATTTCTGGATCAGCCAAGTCATTATCCCGACATGGTAAAATCTCTTAAAGACATTAATGAAGTGGTGGAAGCCCATTACACAACAGGAAATTATACCATTTTCCTGAAAGTTCTTTGTAAAGATAACGACCATCTTATGCAGATTCTGAGTAAGCTTCAGCAACTGAAAGGGGTGATAAGAACAGAAACTTTCATATCTTTGGAACAGGGTATTTACAGACAACTGAAAGTATAATAAATTATGAATATTGCACAATATCTGGATTCAACATATTTGAAAACACCTGCACAGTCGGGGCTGTCACAGGAAGAAACTTTACAGAAAGATATAGAACTTACGCAGGAAGCGATAGATCATGGTATTTTTGCCGTGATGATCCGTCCCGATTATGTTTATGAAATTAAAAAGTATATTCAGGAAAAGAATTCGGATGTTGTAGTAGGAACGGTCATCGGTTTTCACGAAGGAACCTATTCTGTAGATGAAAAACTTGCAGAGGCTGAAAAAGCAATTGCTGACGGAGCAGATGAACTGGATTTTGTGATCAATTACAGTGCTTATACTAAAGGTGATCTTGAGCTTGTAAAGAATGAATTTGTACAATGTACAAAGCTTTGTCTGGAACATCATAAAATTGCAAAATGGATCATCGAAATTGCCGCTTTAAACGATGGGCAAATTGCTGATCTTACCAAAAACATTTCAGGTTGGGCAGAAGAAAACTTTTCTGAAAACGATTTGTCTAAAATTTTCGTAAAGTCTTCCACAGGTTTCTATGAGACAGAAGGAGGAAAACCCAACGGAGCAACCTTTGAAGGAATTAAAATCATGCTGGAAAACGCTGGAAAACTTCCTGTAAAAGCAGCAGGAGGAGTAAGAACTCCGGAAGATGCCGAAAAAATGATCAGTCTTGGTGTAAAAAGAATAGGAACTTCATCTGCATTGGCGTTAATTAAAAATCAATCAGCTTCGGAAGGATACTAAAGGAAAGGAAAAAACTAACAGTGAAAATAAAAAACCATCAACTTACTGTTGATGGTTTATTTTTTTATGCCTGTTGCGCTAAATATTCAGTATAAAACTCCTGCGTTTCTTTAATCAGCGCATCCATTTCTGCTAAAGTAAACACTTCTAAAAATTTCTTTCTGAAATCTTTAAAATGAGGAACTCCACGGAAATAATTGCTGTAATGCTGTCTCATTTCCACCAGTCCTAATCTTTCGCCTTTCCATTCTGCGCTCCATTCTGCGTGTTGACGAACAGCCAGTAATCGGTCTTCGATTGTAGGAGCCGGCAAATGCTCTCCGGTTTTAAAGAAATGCTTGATTTCGTTAAAAATCCACGGATAACCAATCGCTGCACGACCGATCATAATACCGTCGCACGCATATTTTTGTTTGTACTCCAACGCTTTTTCAGGAGAATCGATATCACCGTTCCCGAAAATCGGAATTTCTATATTAGGATTTTGTTTAATTCTTGAAATATGTTCCCAGTCAGCTTCCCCTTTGTACATCTGCGCACGGGTTCTCGCATGAATGGTTAATGCTTTGATGCCTGTTTCCTGAAGACGTTCTGCCACTTCATCAATATTAATGGAAGTACTGTCCCAACCCAAACGCGTTTTTACCGTTACAGGAAGGCTTGTAGAACGCACTACGGCTTTGGTAAGACGAACCATCAGATCAATATCCTTCAAAACTCCTGCTCCTGCACCTTTACAGACCACTTTTTTTACAGGACATCCGAAATTGATATCAACCAGATCCGGATTTACCGTTTCCACAATTCTTGCAGACATTGCCATTGCTTCTTCGTCACCTCCAAAAATCTGAATTCCGACAGGTCTTTCGTAATCGAAAATATCAAGCTTTTTACGGCTCTTGATGGCATCACGAATTAACCCTTCCGAAGAGATAAACTCCGAATACATTAAATCTGCTCCGTGCATTTTGCAAAGTCTTCTGAACGGCGGATCACTCACATCTTCCATCGGTGCAAGCAAAAGTGGAAATTCCGGCAGTTCTATATTGCCAATTTTTATCATGGTGCAAATTTACGAATTTCTGAGCATTTCAGAATTTGATAATTTCTATTAATGTAATTGCTGTAAAATAAGCAATGTAAAAAACGAAAATCTTTCGGAAAATTATAACGTTAAGCAAGAAATCTAAAACACTCAAACCCTTAAACTCTCCAACTCAAAACCCCTCCGACTCTAAAAACTCGCCTTCACCTGCATACTTCCGATATGAATCGTTCGGTCTCCGGAATTTCTGCCTTCGTAGTTTAAATTTAGCTGAAGAAAAGAATTAATCGCCTGCTGAATGAATACACTCCAAACCTGGTTTTTCCCCGGTTTTAAACCATCCAACATCTGGTTTCCGACAATACTGAAATTGTTACCGTTGAAAGTATTATTAATGAACGAGAAATTTCCTCTGATGGACGTTTTTCTGCGTTCCCACTGAATGGTTCCCGTAACGTCAAAAGCTTTGAGGAATTCTTCTCCATCCACTCTCTGTTTCTGGCGGAATGCCGAAGAAAGTTCTGCCTGAATGGCATCGGTAAACTTATAGGTTGCTTTTGGTTTTGTTTCAAAATTATTCAGACGGTAATCTCTTGTAGAAAATAACTGTGAAGAATTTTGAATATCATGAACCGAATTTTCCCAGTCGATACGGAATTCTTTATTAAACCAATAGCCGATATTCAGGAAATGCGAAACCTGTTCGCGCTCCTCATTACTGAAATTCGCATTGATGAGGTTATCATTGGAGATGAAACGGTAATTTCCGTTCCAGCCGGATTTGTCGGTCGGACTGAATTGTGCGGAAGCCAGAATATTCTGATTTTTAAGAATCATGTCATCACTCTTCTCAAAAGGATTCAAAACCAAAACTTTGTCTTTTTTGAAGAATGAATTTTGTGAGTTTAATGAAATATTGAAATTCCAGCGTTTTAAAAATTTATTTTCAGAATTAAAAACAATCGACGGATTCACAAATAACGCGAGCTGAATTTTATTTTTGTTGGAAGGAATATATCGGACGGAATTCGTGTAAATTCTGATGTACTGCGCCAAATCCGAATATTCGGCAATTTCAAATTCATCAAGCTGCTGAACACCGTCTCCGTTGTAATCCGTCCATTTATAAATTCCCTGTCCGTCCGTCACTTTAATATACTGAAACTCTCTTTGGGCTTCCTGTCCGTTCCCAAGTTCATAGAACGCCTGCAAACGCATTCCGTTCTTGAAAAGCTGCTGATTATAAAGAATATTTCCGACAACGAAGTCATTGTTTCTCGAAAGATCCACATCCTGATTCTGGTAAAAGAATTTCCTGTAGTGGAGTAGGGCATTCAACGTTGTTTTCTCTGTTTTGATGATCTGGCTTTCTGCCATAATTCCCAAAATATTATTCATATTCTGAAGTCGGTTGTCCCGCACAGAATCATTATCTCGCATATAAACCTTTGCCAAAAGTTTGGTTCTTGTACTGTCTCCGATTTTTTTCTGAACAAAAATTTCTTTCCAGCTGAAACTGGTAACGTCCATCAGTTGCGTATCATTGTATTTCTTTTCGTTGTGTTCCATGCTTCCGCCAATCGCCCAGCTTCCTTTTTTACCGGTAAACTCTGTGGAAACCCCGCCTCTGATGAACTTGGTGTCCTGAAGTACAGCATTGGTATTCAGATAGGATAAATTTCCTTTTGTGAAAAATTTACCGCTGATCCACCCAAAATCCAGATCATTCTTTATTCCTTTATATGTTTCCTGCTCATCAAGATAGTTGATTCGGTAATTTAATGTTGATTTATTATTCCATTTGTTCAAAAAGCTGAAAATAAATCTGTTCTGCGTTCTTCCGCTGAATTCCTGCGCAAGGTTGAAATCTCTGGAGAATTCCACATCATTAATTCGGTCTAAAATATGAAACTGCTTGTTTATGTATTGATATTCGAAATTCGGAGTTCCTTTCCAGTTGTTTTTGGTGAAGGTTTTGTTTCCGAAAACTCTCCAGGCGTATCCTATATTCTGCTGAGAATCTTTTGATGAAAATAAATTGACATCATAATTGCTCAAAGAAATATCCGCTCCAATTTTTCCGTCTTTCAATAAATATTCTGAATTTACAGAATATACCTGCGATTTTTCCGGAGAAGGAAGTTTTCTTACGGCACGATAATCTCCCATGTTGGGACCAACATAAGCGAAAACACGTCCGTTGTTGGTGGTCTGCGTAATTTTGTAATCTCCTAAATTAGCCCCGAAATACGTGTAAGAAACGCTGTACAATGTTTGTGTGGCATCGGTTGAAAATTCATAATAATTTCCTCCCGAACTTTGAACCAGCTTATACAAAATCTTATTGACATCATATTCTGTAACCACACCTGATGGAGCATACATTAAATTTGGATTGTTTCCGGCATCTGCAAGAATCTGCTGATCTTCCTGTGAAAGATTTAAAGAAAGCGGTGCATTTTTATTGTCGTTTTCCATAAACCAGTTCAGTCCGAGCTTCAGTTTTTCCCTTTTATGCTCAACTTTTCCGGTAAATAAATATCTGGAATAATTTCTGTTGGTATAATTATAAGATATCGTAATGAAATTCTGCTGGAAAATCGGTCGGAAACTCGTAAAGGTAACTTCTCCGGTGTTGTAATTGATGATGTAATCCTGATTTTCACCACGCTTCATGAGAATACCATCGATGAAAACCTGTTCAGAACCCGAAATTAAGGTAATAAACTGTTCGCCATTTTTTCCGGTTAAACGGTAAGGTCCCTGATTTCCTTCCACTCCCTGAAAACGGATTCTGTGAAATTCACTTCGTGCAACCCCCATCGAAACATCCACAAAGGTTTTATTCTCTTTCCCGAATTCCGTCTGAAATTCGAGTCCCATGCTTCTTCGCTGATATTTGGCAAAATAATTTTTAGCTTCTACCAAATCCAGATGTCCCGCTCTCAATATCGATTTATCCTTGATATTAAGCTGCATATAAATTTTGTCGAATTCCTCAAGCGTTTGTGTATATCCATCTGCCTGAATCGGGAGATTATGATCCGAAATACTTGCAAGAATAGTCACATCTTTCGAAAGTCTTCCGGAAATTTGTAAATCCATTGAACTTTGTACAGACTGCCCCTGATTGTTACCAAACGTAATCCCGCGAATGATGGACCCTTTGGAATTTAATTCCCCTAAAAATCTTTTTTTATCGTTTTTAGCCAAAACTCCTTCATCTACAATGATGCGGTTGTTGGTTTTTACAAAATCCAGCGTGTCTTTTGCGAAAATATCCTGCTCAAATCTGGCTGCGAGAATGCTGTCCTGCTTAAGACTGTCATTTTTAAGAGTGTCTTGCGGAAGATTGGGATTTTTCCATGTAAATACCTGAGCATTTCCTGAAAATATGCCCACGAACAACAACACGAATATCAGAATAAAATTTCGCAAATCTCTAAAAATAAAGCGTAAAAATACTTAAAAATACTTTATGGAAAGGGTTTTAGTATTATTAACAGAAAATTAACCTAATTATTGCATTACTAAAAAAAAATGGTGTACTTTTGGCCTGTAAATTATTAATAATTAAATTTTTTAAGTCATGAAAAAACTTTATTTCTTAGCCTTAATTGGCTTTTCAGGATTAACTTTTGCACAAGGGTCTGAATCATTTACAAATTTAAATGCATCAGCAAGTTCATATGTCGGGGGAAGTTATTCTGGAGATAATGGAGTTACTTGGACATATTCAGGAGCAAGAAAAGTTACCTCTACAGATAACGTTACAGGAACTTCCGTTGGGTTTGACTCAAGTGGAACAAGAAATGTAAAAGCCAATTCAGGAGCAAACGGAGTGGGTACAATTACTTATACTGTAAGATCTTATTTTACTGCAGGAACTGGTGCTAACAGAACGATGGCTGTGTATGTTAATAATATTCAGGTAGATAATTATTCATTAGCAGCAATGGATACGAATTATACAAGATCTGTAACCGTAAATACTCCTGGAGATGTTGTTATAGAATTTAGATCAACAGGAAGTAGACAGATTGTTTTAGATGATGTTTCATGGACGCAATTGGGAGGAACATTATCTGCTAACGATTTATCTAAAGCAAAAGAGACTTTTGTTAAAAACTCTTTAATAACAAATAATGAAATTGTTTTCGGAGCAGACTCTAAAGAGGTGAAAATTTATACAATGAATGGACAAATGATAAAGTCTGTTTCAGTAAAAGAGAATCAATCTGTAAATGTTTCTGAACTAAAAGAAGGGAACTATATTGTAACGGGAATACTAAACGGTAAAAAAGTTTCTGAGAAAATTATTAAAAAATAATTTTAATAATTTGTTAAATACTCACCACCATTTAATTTAAATGGTGGTTTTTTTGTAAATTTGTTCGTATAAAATATTAATAATTAAAGTTTTAAAACAATGAAAAAGATCTTTACTTTTTTGAGTATTATTGGGATAACAGCTTTAGCGAACGCCCAGATTGTAATTAATGAAATCTACGGTGGTGGAGGAAATAGTGGCTCTACTTATAAGAATGATTTTATTGAATTAAAGAATATTGGATCAACAACTGTAACATTAAGCGGTGCAACCTTACAGTATGGATCGGCTGCTAATGCTATTGCGCAGTATCATACTTTACCCGATATTACTTTAGCACCTGGTAAAACTTATCTTGTTCAGGAAGCGTTGGGTAACGCAGGAACAACAAACCTTCCAACTCCCGATTATATTGCTCCTATTCCTACAAATTTCGGAACAGGAACTAATACTACTGCTGGTTTTGCAATGTCAGCAACGGCAGGAAAAGTTGCTTTGGCAAGTAATGCAACACAAGTTACTTCGCCTACTGATGGTAATGTACTTGATTTTGTTGGATTTGGAACAACAGCAAGCCAGTATGAAGGTGCAGGACCCGCTCCGGCTCCCTCAAATACAAACTCTGTAGCAAGAATTTCAGGAGATACGAATAATAATAATACTGATTTTGCTGCGGGTGCACCAACTCCACAAAATTCTACATCAGGAACCTTAGCTGTTACAGATTTATCTACTGTAAAAGGAGGTAACTTCGTTAAAAATACTTTTGTTAAAAATGATGAGATTACTTTCGGAGCTGATGCTAAAGATATAAAAGTGTACAACATGCTAGGACAGATCGTTAAAACAGCTTCTGTAAAAGAAAATGAATCTGTAAGCGTTGCTGAATTACAAAAAGGAAATTACATTGTAACAGGTACTGTAAATAATAAGCCGGTTTCTCAAAAAATCCTTAAAGACTAATTTGGTTCTGTAATAAAGAATTAATACAAAATATCAAAGCCTCAGATGTGAAATCTGAGGCTTTTTTTATAGTCATTTTTTTTTCAGTTTTAATACCAACCTCTTCTTGCCGCATTAATAATCGAGCTCAGATTAAGAATTAAAGTATATCGTATTCTTTTTCCGTAATCTTTAAAGGCGGGTTCGAAACCTAAAGAAGATTGTATCGGAAGATAGATTTCAAGAAAATCGGGGATGATTCTTACTTTCACGCCACTGTCCCAGATAAATTTCGTCGATTGGTTTTTGTTGTCATAAACTCCTGCATCTGCATAGACGTGGAAAATTTTCCATACACTTGTATCTACGTTTACTGAAGTGATCCATTTATTTACACTTCCGGGAATGAACGATTTAAATCCTCCGTCCGCCAAAACATATTGCTGGGAAAGAATTCCGCCTGTTGCACTCTGTCCCAGTAAGTTATAAGAAAACGAGTAGTCTGAAACTCTGGAAATTCCGTAATTGAAGGTGTTGTTTCTGGTATTGTTTTTAATAAAATATCCTGCAAATAATCGTACACTCAGTTTTTGTCTTGGCGCAAATTCCCATCGGTAAAAACCTTCTGCGGTTACTTTATGAAAATCTTCCATCCACTGTGTACTTACACCCAGGCTTTTTTCATGAATACTCTGGCTGTCGTTGTAGCCATATCCAACGCTCCAGAGATTATACCGGTCATAGTCGTTATTGGCAATCATTAACGCATTAAGGTCTCTTTCAAAATAGTTATAAGAAATACCTAAGCTTCTGCTTACCGTACTTCTCGGGTTTTTCCGGAAATTTAAATTTGAATAAATAGAAGCTTTTCGGTAGGCAAGATCATAATCATAGTGAAAATAAGAGCCTGAAACTCCGAAAGTAAGACTTCGGATGATGCTTTCAGCCGGAAGAAAAGAATAGGCAATGGCTCCCGAACCTGTCAGTTTTCCTGTTCCGGTACTGTAAGTCGGAGTAATGGAATACAGAAATTTCTGATCGAAAAACGACTGATTTTTAAAGTTAAATCCGATCAGAAATTTATCGTACGTATTGCTGAAACGTACTCTCGGATTGATGTATATTTCATTGAACTCAGGATTCGGAATATCTTTAATCAGTTTAAGCTTTATTTTACGCATATTGGAAAAGAAACCTTTTGCATACAAAAAGTTATCTCTGTAATTGTCTTCCGGGAAAATGTAATCGTCATTCAGTGTTATTTTATAGGTATCTAAAGCCGGAATTGAGAATTTTTTTTCCTTTTGGTTTTCATCTGTTTCAACCCAATATTCTGTGGTTTCACCGTTTTTTGATGTCGTCTGCAACTTCACCGGAATGTTTGCAGCAGTATTTTTCTGGATGGTTACATTTAGAGAATCGCCTTCTCTTTTAAATTTTCTCAGTCTGAAATTTACCCTGTTTTTATGTTCAAGAAATTCAGGAAGGTAAGATGTTCTTTTATCTTTTTCTGCTAATTCTTTTAAAAAATCAGCAGGATCAATCTCTTTGTCGGTATTTTTAGCAATAAAATTTTTTACAAGAGCTTCAAAATTTTCGTAGCCCATTTTGTCGGCAGAATAATTGAAAAGCGTTCCAGTTTCAAAATTACTGATCGCCATATCGTTAAAATTACTCAGGTCAGAATAATTTTCATCAATTTTCTGATCCAGATTCTGAGACATGATGTATTGATACGCCAAACCGTATCTTTCAGTCAGTTTTACATCCGAAGCATGAAATAATTTTAAAGGTTTTACCCCGAAAATTTTCGTTTCAGGTAAATTTCCCAGCAATTTAGTATCTGCGTAGAATTTTTTGAGGTACTGAATTTCCAGATAAGATTTCAGCCCGTTTCGGAACCAGTGATGATCCTGTTTATCGGTAATGGTGATTTCGTCTAAAACTTTTTTGGCAACAATTCCGAAATAGTCAAGATCTGTTTTTTCGGCATCGGTAAAAAGCTGGAATCTGAATTTCCAGAAAGCAATATCATTATTTCCGAAAAAATCTTCTTTATTTCTGAATTTATCTGAAATAAAAATTCTTTCAGGAACAGAACCGATTCTTTCTTTGATGAATTTTAAATGTAAAGGAAGATAAAATTCCAGACTTTCTTTTTCTTCAGGCTTTAAATTGTAACCGAACTTAATTTCCGTATGAATATCGTTGGTATTGATATTAATGGAAGGATATTCATTTTGTGAAATCAGGAACTCAGGATCAGAATCCAGATAACCATTGAAAGAATTGATCTGTGTCTGTAAAAGATTACTTTCTGCAAAATAATTAACCGGAAGATCTAAGTTTACCGTCCAGAATGTATTATAACTTACGGTTTCTTCGATATCGGCATAATCTCTTTTGGAAATATTGTCCGGATCAAAGCGATCCGGAACAATAAAAAAATATTTTAACGCTACGTTGGTATCAGAAGTTCCGTATCCTGTAAATTTCTTATCAGGAAGCTGAATCTGATATTGAAGCTGAAGTTTTACTTTTTCTCCGGGTTTCAAAGTTTCTTTCAAAGGAAGAAAAATATTTTCCTCTGAAGTTTCTCCTACAGGAATTTCTTCGCCTGAATTTTTAACCTGTAAATTCAGCAGCTTACCAAGCTCATTCTTTTTAGCAAAATGAAGATCGGTATTTCTGTCTTCCAGTTTTCGGTAGACCAGAGAAGTTCCGCGCCTGTTGTAAGCGGCGACCCAATTCAAAAGCTTAATGGTGTTGAGATCTTTCTCCGAATTATTGAAATACACAATTTCTTCGGTTACATCAAGCATCTTTTTATCCTGAGATAATTTAGCCCCAATGTAAATACTATCTTTCTGTGCAGAAACTTCTGCAACACCTAAAAACAAAATAAGACAAATACTGATTCTTTTCAAAATTCCTGATAAAGTATCAAATATAGCTTATTTTGCAGAGATTCCGCAAAGATTTTACTGCTGAACTGCTTTTTTTTCTAAAGAATTTAAATATGCTTTCCAGCCTTCGTTTTTATAAGTCTGAGCTGCCTGTTCTGCATTTTCAGCTTTATAAATTCCTCTTCCTACAATAATGAAATCTGTATGAAGTGTTTTAAAAACGTGTTCCGGAGTATTGTACTGCTGTCCTTTTCCGTCTCCTGAATCGGCTAAATTTACACCCGGCGTGAATAATAACATTTCCTCAGGAAGCGTATTTTGAGATACTCCTCCAATAACATTCGGGTGAGATGAAGCTATTTTTAACGCTTCTTCACGATAAGCACTTGTTGTTAATGCACCTTTCGAAGACATTCCGATGATGGCTACAACGCCTACATTTTTGAAGCAGTCTAAAGATTCAAAACCTCCGATCACCTGAGAAGTTACAAAATCTGCCCAGTCTGTAATTTTAAAAACACCGCTTGTAAACTGAAGTTCCTGCGTGTTTCCGATGTCTGCAAATTTTCTGTCTTCCATTAAAAGGAAATTGTGTTTTGCAGCAAGAGCTTTTAGCGGAGTAATGGTTTTTTCGTATTCAAAATCCGAAATAATATCGATGTGAGTTTTTAAAGCAATAACGTGTGGCCCCACTTTTTCAGCTAAATCTAATAATTCCTGAGTCGTGGTAACATCTGCAGAAGCGATTAAATTAGACTGTTTTGCTAAAGCAGTTTCCAGTAATTTTTTGGAAACGGAATGTTGTGCAGTTTCTAATTTCTGTTCGTAAGAAGGTCTTATTTTTTCTTCAAACTGAATATGGTTTCCCTGTAAAAAATCCTGAATTCTTTTTACTTCATCATCCGTAAGTTCGCCGTTTTCACGAAGAATGGTGCAGACTTCAGAAATATTGAACAGTGTATGAACTCTGTAACCACGGCTTTCCAGAAGCTCTTTTCCGCCCTGTTCTCTGTCTAAAACCACCACGATGTCTGCAACTTTGATGTCTTCCTGCTCAACTTCTGCAATGGTTTCAATTAAAGATTTTCCAGAGGTAATCACGTCTTCCACCAAAAGACAGTTTTGTCCTTTCTGGTAAATTCCTTCGATCAGTTTTTTAGTTCCGTAGTTTTTCGCTTCTTTTCTTTTAATAATTAACGGAATATAGCTTTCCAGAGACATCGCTGTAGCCATCGGAAGTGCTGCATAAGGAACTCCGCAGATCAGATCAAAATTATCCAGAGGAAGCATATCCAGTAAATAATTGGCTAAATTTTTTAAAATTTTCGGATCTGAAGCCAAAGGTCTTAAATCTACATAAAAAGGGCTTTCGATTCCGCTTTTCAGGGTAAATCTTCCGAATTTAATGATGCCCAGTTTGTAGCACTCCAAAAAGAATTCTTTTTTACTTTCCATTATTTTTTATTAGATGTTGCAAATTTAAGGAAATGATGTTAAATGTCAATTGTGAATTTTGCTCTGTTTTTTTAACACGAATGACACGAATGTTTTCACGTATGACACAAAATTAATCTGCGATGCGAAATCAATAAAATCTGCGAGATTAAAAATTAGGATTCGCCTTTATCATTTCTCCATAAAAAAACCACTCGTACAACGAATGGCTTTTAAATATTATTTTCAAATTATTTTACAATTTCGGCATCAATTACTTTCGTGGTGCCTGAATTATATTTTTGCTCGGTTTCCCAGAGAAGAAATTTATCTACCTCTTTTATCAGCTTTGGAATTGCAAGTGATAAAACAGCAAGATCATCCAAAACGCCGATCACTGGGACGGCAACTTCCGGCAGAAGATCTATTGGTGAGATCACGTATAACAATCCTAACAACGGCAGAATAATATCGATGGATCTCATAGGATATTCTCCTTTTCTCCACATTTTTATCATTCTGAAAATATCAGGGATTTTTTTTACGAAACCTTTGTGGTTAATCGCTTCTTTTGCCAGATTCAGTTTAGAATACTTCATTTTGTGTTTAGGTTTAAATAATTTTTTTTAACTCTGTAAATTTCGCAAATTCTGTACCAATAATTTACAAAATTTAGTTAAAATTATTTAATAATATTATCTATAAACTGATGGGTAGATTCTGTGTTCCAGTCTCTTGAGGCATCTTCCTTGATTAAAATTCGTCCGTCTTTATCCAGCAAATAGGTTGTAGGAAACACTTTCGGAAGGATTTTCTCCGAGATCGGACTTTGCGCAATGTATACAGGAACGTTGTAATTATTTTCTTTCAGAAATTTTCTTACGGCATCCTCTTTGTCTTCCATGGCGATTAAAACAAAATTTACATGATCTTTTCTGGTATCATACAGTTTCTGGATCGAAGGCCATTCTTTTCGGCACGGAGGACACCATGTTCCCCAGAAATTAAGGAAAACCGCTTTTCCTTTAAAAGCTTTAAGATTGGTACTCGGAACATTAATTCCTTTCAGATCGATATCATAATCTTCTTCGCTGATGTGTACCGCGTTTTCAATGGTGGCTACCGGAAAAAATGCTTCCTGCAGTTTGTCTTTCACTCCCGGAATAAATGCGATAACGGCAATAACTGCGATCAGTACAATGTAAATTATATTTTTTTTCATTAAATCTCTATTATTTATTTTGTCCCAATATATTGAAAGTAATTATTATTAAGCTGATAAATCAGAAATTTTTTTGAAACAACACCGTCTTTATTAACAATTGGAATATACAATTTGTCTTTATCAAATGTAATTAGTTTCAGCGGACGTTCCGGTCTGTCAACAACGCTGAAAAAGTCAAAATCAACCTGAATTTTATTGAGAGTTGTTGTTTTTGTTTTAAAAATCTTATCAGAATCAATTAACTGATCTTTTCGGATTGTAAATGCCTGAATTGCCTGAGCCATATCTTTCGTAGAGAAAATCCCGTTAGAAATAACAAGATAGTACATCTGATTATTAAGAGGAACCTTTATAATTTCCGAAATAAAATAAGGAGTATCAGACTGTTCTTTATTATAAATGGTTTTTACTTTTCCATTTGAGGAGTATTGAATAATCTGATCAAAACTTTTCATTGTT
The DNA here is from genome assembly GCF_030518295.1 of Chryseobacterium urinae. Classification (NCBI taxonomy): domain Bacteria; kingdom Pseudomonadati; phylum Bacteroidota; class Flavobacteriia; order Flavobacteriales; family Weeksellaceae; genus Chryseobacterium; species Chryseobacterium urinae. The sequence goes on from NZ_JAULSJ010000013.1 coordinate 59,371, forward strand.
CCTCCCAGTTCTGTATCCCAAACATAAAATCTGAGTTTTTTATCTTCGGAGGTAATAATGCTTACTTTATTATTTAATTTTTTAAAGTTATACGACAGTATTTCAGGATTTTCGGAAATGAATTTCTTGAATTCTGCAGAAAAATGTAAAGACTGAGATTCTTTACTGTTGTAGTCCTCATTCTGAGAAAATTTTTCATATTCTTTTGAAAAAAATAATTCTTTATTTTCAAGCTTTGAATTTTGAGCATTCAGAAAATTCGAAATGCATAGAATTACAACAAAAAATCTGAAAAATTTCGACATATTACAACAATTCTAAAATTTCCTGAACAGCGTCTTTTCCTCTATTCTTCGCATAATACACCTGAAGATCGTTATAGAAATGATCTTTTGTATATACTTCAGGATCAGCTTTGTATTTCATCAGAAGTTCTGTTCCGAATTTCGGACGCGGTCCCCATGAATTTTTAACGTTAAAATCTTTATCCAGAATAATCACTTTCGGAATGGATTCGGTTCCGTTCGTTAAAAACTGACTGATTAAACTTTTGTCGCTGTCTCTCAGGAAAATACGAACCTCATTTTTACCTTCGAAAAATTTAACCAAAGCAGGAACGGTTGCACTTGCATCACCACACCAAACCTCAGAAATAATTAAAATCTTACCGTCAAAATTTTTAGATTCTAACTGTTTTAGCTGTTCTTCATCCGCCACATATTTCTTTAACGTTCTGTCGATTCTCTGAAGTCCAAGTTCGTAATAAGGTTTATAATCTGCTTCCTGCTGATCGGAAGGGTTTTCTAATCTCTGTTTTCCTATTTCCACATACTCTTCGAAAGAGATGCCTTTTTCCCAGTAATTTTTCACTGCTAAAATTATGATGTTTAAAAATTATTGATGTTTCTTGTTTTGTTGATGAGGAATAAATCTGCCAGAACAAACGCAGCCAGACTTTCCACCACTGGAACTGCTCTTGGAAGAACGCACGGATCATGACGTCCTTTTCCTTCTACAATTGCCGGATTTCCGTATTTATCCACACTTTCCTGAGGTCTTAAAATCGTTGCCACAGGTTTGAAAGCCACACGGAAATAAATATCCATTCCGTTGGAAATTCCCCCCTGAATTCCTCCTGAAAGATTAGATTTTGTGGTAAAATTCTCATTGAAAAGATCGTTGTGTTCTTTCCCCGTCATTTTTGCACCACAGAAACCGCTTCCGTATTCAAAACCTTTTGCTGCATTAATGTTGAGCATGGCTTTGCCTAATTCTGCCTGAAGTTTTGAGAAAACGGGTTCGCCGATTCCTACAGGAACATTTTTAATCACGCAGGTAATCGTTCCGCCAATCGTGTTTCCTTCTTTTTTAATTTCTTTGATTCTTTCGATCATTTTTTCTGCCGTTTCCGCATCCGGACAACGCACTTCATTGCTTTCGGTTTTCGAAAAATCCAAAGCCTGATAAGGTTTTTCACAGAAAATTTCGCCTACGGAAGAAACGTATGCGTTGATCTCGATATCCGATAAAAACTGTTTTGCTAAAGCTCCGGCAACCACCCAGTTGATGGTTTCTCTTGCAGAAGATTTTCCGCCGCCGCGATAATCCCTCAATCCGTATTTCTGATCATAAGTAAAATCTGCGTGGCTCGGACGATAAGATTCTGCAATATGATCGTAATCTTTTGATTTCTGATTTTCGTTTTCGATGATGAAGCCAATCGGAGTTCCTGTTGTTTTTCCTTCAAAAATTCCTGAAAGAAATTTCACTGTATCACTTTCTTTTCTTTGGGTTACGATGGCAGACTGTCCCGGTTTTCTGCGATCCAATTCGTACTGAATTTTATCGAAATCTACCGTTAAACCTGCCGGAAAATTATTAATGATTCCACCGTAAGCCAGACCGTGACTTTCTCCAAATGTTGTAAGACTGAGAAGATTACCTAAAGTATTTAACATACTACAAATTTAAGGCTTTTTCTTCAGATAAAAAGGCTCCCGAAATATGATCTATTTACCGAGAGGATTGATAGTATAAATAACAGATTTTGCCTGTATTCTTTCCTGATTATTTAATTTTTTCCAGACGAATCCTTTTTTCAGGTTTTTATCATCAATTAATTGAGGAAATATCCCGAGTTTTTCATCCTGTGAAACGTAGCCTGCGGAAATAGCAGGAAGTTTAGAATCGTAATTAAAAGGATAATTTGCCGAAACATGAAAGTTTAAATTACCAACCCTTAAAGAATCAAACTTTGTGCTTTCATAGACCGAAGGGTTGTACAACTGTTCTTTTTCAAATTTTCCCATAAAGTTTCCGGGATTAAAACTTGGAAAATACGTCTGCAAAATATTCGGGAAAGTTAAAAAGCTAATAAAGAGGATGCTTAAAACAGAAAATACAGTAATTGATTTTTTCTGGTTAAAATAATCTGTGAAAAGGATAAAGAAGATCACGAAAAAGACATCCATAAAAAATCTGTACTGCGCTGAAAAAAGAAGAACCAAAACACTTTTAACGATCAGCGAGATACAGATGAAAGTAATGATTCTGTTTTTTTTGATGAAGGTAAAAACAACGAAAATAATCAGACTTACAATAAAAAGAAGATTTATTTTTGCTTTGATTCCATTGAGAAAAAGCCAGTTTCTGATGTAATCAATGGTAGAAAATTTCTGAATTTCTTCATACGAATACTGCATGTCGTATGTTTTCTGAATAGCAAACTGAGAAGATATTTTTAAAATTTCAGGATTGGGTTTCCAGTTTACTCCTAAATCTATTATTGAAACAGGGAAAACCGGATATCCGAAAGTATAGATATTTTTAATAAAAAACAGTAAAGCGATTAAAATTCCTGAAGTTAGATTTTTAAAACCAGATTTTACAATAAAAATGGAGTAGAGGAAACTCAAAACCGGCAGCCAGATCATAGTAGGTTTGATGATAAAAACAAAAACTGAAAAAGCGAACAGGAGAGAGGTTTGTTTATTTTGTTTTAAAATTTCATTTAAAATGATGAGTGCAAAAACAATAACAGGCAAATCTGGACTTGGTGACTGGCAGAACAATAGTAAAACCGGAATAAAACAAAGTTGAATCCAGCTTTTCTTTTCTATTATATATAAGGTATAAATAATCAGTACAACTGAATTGATTCTTAAAAACGGATCGGAAAAATTGGAAAATCCCGCCTGAAAAATATGCCATACCGACATTTGTCCCAACGTGAGATCGAGGTTTGAAATACCTTTTATTAAACCCAATTCTTTCAGCCATTTTATGGTGGGAACATAATATCCGAAATGGTCTAAAATATAAGGGTAAAAAGATCCGCAGTATACAATAATTAATGAAATTGCAGCAATCAGCGAAAAATCTTTTTTTGAAAAGGCTGTAAAATCTTTATAAAGTCTATCCTTAAAAAAATAAATCAATCCTATGGCAATTGTAGAAAATTCTACATAGCTGTTTAAAGGGATAAAAAAAGCAGCAATTGTCCACAGTAAACTTATTCCAAGAATTCCTAAAAGAATTTTTCCTGATATTCCTTCAATTAATTTTCCTGAAAAATTTTCTACAATTTTCCCTGTTCCCATTAAAACAGGAATGAGTAAAAGTGTGGAAAGCAAAAGTAGAATCATAAAAAAAGATTGCCTAAAAATAAGCAATCTTTCTCTTTTATGATGAAAATATAATTTTATCTTGGCTGTACTCTACCGCTTTTTCTATCCTGCGCTCTACCCAAAGTATATCCTGTAGCACCACCGATTACCCCACCAATGGCTGCACCGGCTCCCGGACTTTTCTTATTAACAATAGCTCCTAAAGCCGCTCCACCTACAGCACCGATGATGGTACCTTTAGCCGCTTCACTCATCCCTTTTTTCTTAGCAGTTGTCTGGGAACTTCCGTTATTGGCATAACTTCCGTTACTCGAACCTGAGCTTTGGCTTGGTCTGTCTCTATAAACGGTACGTGTTTCTCTTATCACTTGCGGTTTTGCATTGGCGGCAGCAGTTCTTGCTTTTTGTACTTCTAAAACGCTGTCTGCTTTTTTCTGTGCTTCATAAGCCATTTTTTCTTTCTCAATGGCTAATTTTTGTTTTTCAATTTCCAACTGTCTCATCTGGAACTCCATTTTCTGCTGTTCCAAAGATTGTTGTGCTATCTGGTCGTCTTTTTTACAGGCAGTCAGTAAAAATACCGACATCAATCCTGTTAATACTATACTTTTCATAACTCAAATTTTTATAAGGATTTTAAGTCAATCCAACTTCGATGTTATACTGTTTTCAATTTTGAAGCCAAAATTCAGTTAAGCAATGTTAAAATTTTTTAACAAATCTTAAATTTTTAATGTACACCCTTTATCCATAATGGATTTTATGCTGTTAAAAATTGTTGATTTTTGCTTAAAATTTAATTAATATGAATTCTTTATCTTTGAAATACCAAATTACAGTATTATGAAAAAATCAATTGTAAAAATTATGCTTTTTGCAGGCGTAATTGCTGTCGTAAGTTCTTTTTCGGCAATTAAAGGTGATTCTGAAAAAAAATATTCACCATCTAAAAACATTTCTCAGACAGAAACCTATCAAATCCGTTTTGGACTACAGAATAAGAATGGTTCTAAAACACTTTCGGGAAGCTATGATCTTGGAAATTTTGTAGCAACCAATACGGTAACCGGAGAAACTTTTGAAACGTATGGCGGAAGCGGAATGCAGTCTTTGCCTCAGTATTTTGATGGTCTTCCTGCGGGAACGTATACCTTCAGTGCGACACAAGGACAGGGAGGATGGGTAGGTTATGGTTCTGTAACAGCAGAGGTTTCTGAAGCGCAAGTGGATGCGGATGGTTATGTTACCATTTATGTTCCTATTGCCTGGGAAGAGTAGTGCAGACTTATTTACAAATTAGCAAGTATTTTAAGCCTCCTGAGTAAGGGGGCTTTTTTATTTATGACAATAAAGCATTGTTTTATATGTATTGAGTTCTTCGTATTTAATTTGAATTTACAAATTCATAAAACACTTATACTAAAACAGAAAAGATAACGTTATTAAAAAACAAATTTGACTGTGTGAATGATTTAGATAGTTAAATTTTGATGCGTTTTCTGCAAAAAGATTGTAATTTATACTATATATTATTAAAAAACGAATTAGATTTGCAGTATAACAATAAATTTTCTGCCTATGGTGAATTTTTTTACTTTTTTTCAATTTTATCAAAAACTCAATTTCCCGGATAGTTCTTATCCGAAGGAAGATTTCTTAAGTAAAATTTATAACTTTCATATCCTAAGAGGATTTAATATGTATTAATATGAAAAAATATCTATTGTTTTTTTTCTTGGCACTTTCATATATACTGAGTGCACAGGTAAATTCTTATAGTTTTTCGCAATCTACGGGAACCTATACAGATTTGCCAAGTTCGGCAACGGTTTTGGCAACAGCAACAGGGAACACAGGTGCGGCATCATTAGACAATGTTGTTTATCCGGTTACTCTTCCTTTTCCTGTTTCCTTTAACGGAAGCAATTATTCTTCCATCAATGTTTCAACAAACGGATTTATTACTTTCGGAGCAACCGCTCCGGGAACGGCTACTTACAGCCCGATTTCCAGCACGGAGGCTTATGCAGGAGCTGTTTCTGCATGGGGTAGAGACTTAAATTCAGTTTTTAATATTGCTTCTAAAACTGGAAGCATCAGTTGGGCTGTTGTAGGTACAGCGCCAAACAGAGAGATTGTAGTACAATGGTCAGACTTCAGACCTTCTTATTCTACTTCTACAACCAGTGTTTATACTTTTTCTTTTCAGATCAGACTTAGAGAAACTACAAACACGATTGCAGTAGTATATAAAGGAGGAAGTTATCTTGCGGGTACTACTTCTGTAAGCGGAACGATTCAGGCGGGATTAAGAGGGGCTACGAATGCCGATTTTAATCACAGACTGAATGCTACCACTGCTTTGTTTACGGCTTCTACTTTGGCAACAGCGAACAGCAGCACCCAATCTTTCAATACAACCGCTGCAACTCCGGGGATGCCTTCGGATGGACTTATCTATACATGGACTCCGCCATCTTGTTTCGGACCTTCTGGTTTTGCTTCTTCGGGAGTTACTACAAACAGTGCTACGGTTACTTGGGCGGCTGCTTCAACGCCTCCTGCAAATGGATATGAGATCTATTACAGTACGACAACAACGGCTCCTGCTACACCACAGATTACAGGTATTGCAGGAACATCTACAAGTTATACTATACCGGGATTAGCTGCTAATACCACGTATTATGTATGGATTAAAGCAAAGTGCAGCTCAACAACTCAAAGTTCATTAATTGGACCTATTAGTGTTTATACGGGATATTGTACTCCTACAGGCGGTACTTCTTCCACTACATATTATTTAAATAATGTTACGACAACCGGTGGATGGACCAATCTTGCTTACACCGCTACTTCTTATCAGGCTTATGTAAATTCTCCAGGAGTAATATTGAGTTCTCCGGGAAATACGGTGACGGCTAATTTAGCTACATCAGGTGGAAGTACTTATTATTATTACGTATGGGTAGACTGGAATAATGATCTTGATTTTAATGATCCGGGAGAAACAATTCTGGCAACGACAAGTTACACTGCAACTGCAATTGCGAATATTGTTATTCCTGCGGGACAGGCTGTAGGAAATTACAGAGTTCGTACTTCATCATCATTTATCGGAGCTAATACTTCGTGCGGGCCTTCTCCGTATGGAAACTTCGTAGATTTTACTTTATCTATTGTAGCGCCTCCAACATGTTTACCTCCAACTGGTCTTGTTATCAGCAATGCGACAACTTCAAGTGCGACAATACAGTGGACGGTTCCGGCTACACCGCCGGCAAACGGATATGATGTTTATTACAATACAACCGGAGTTGCTCCTACAGCAGCAACTGTTCCTCAGTATACTGGTGTTACAGGACCTAGCCAGTTGATCACCGGTTTGGCAGCTAGTACAACGTATTATATTTGGGTGAGAGCAAGATGCAGCAGTTCGGATATTAGTTATTGGTCCGGACCTCGTACGGTTTACACAAACTATTGTGTTCCTACAGGAGGTTCTTCTTCTACTACTTATTATCTGAATAATATTACGACTACTGGTGGATGGACTAATTTAGCTTACACGGCATCGTCGTATCAGGCGTATGTAAATACTCCTAGTGTTGTTTTGAGTTCTCCAGGATTTACGGTAACAACAAATTTAGCGACATCTGGTGGAAGTACTTATTACTATTATGTATGGGTGGACTGGAATAATGACCTTGATTTTAATGATCCGGGAGAAACTATTCTGGCAACAACAACGTATACATCAACTGCAACTGCAAATATTGCCATCCCTGCAGGGCAGGCTTTAGGAAACTACAGAGTTCGTGCTTCTTCATCATTTATTGGAGCAAACAGTGCTTGCGGACCTGCTGCATATGGAAATTATGTAGATTTTACATTATCTGTTGTAGCGCCTCCTACGTGTCTGCCTCCAACTGGTCTTGTGATTGCAAACGCAACAACATCAAGTGCAACAATACAGTGGACGGTTCCGGCTACGCCACCGGCAAATGGTTATGATGTTTATTACAACACTACAGGAGTTGCTCCTACCGCAGCAACTGTTCCTCAGTTCACCGGAGTTCCTGGGCCTAGTCAATTGGTAACAGGATTAGCTTCAAGCACAACGTACTATTTCTGGGTAAGAGCAAGATGTAGTACTTCAGATATTAGTTATTGGTCCGGACCTCGTACGGTGTATACAAATTATTGTTTGCCAACGGGAGGTTCATCATCAACAACAAATTATTTAAAAACAATTACTTCTACAAACGGATTTACAAATCTGAATTATACTGCTACAAGTTACAGTGCATATGTAAATAATTCGGCGACAAGTTTCTCTGTATTGCCTGGAGGAATTGCTAACGTTTCGATGAATGCAGGAACAAGCTCTTATTATTATTATATCTGGATCGACTGGAATAATGATTTGGTGTTTGATCCGGCTACTGAGCAGGTTTATTATTCAGGGGGTTATGTAAATTCTGTAACCAACGCTCCAGTAAGTTCGGTAGGTCGTCCTTCGGGATCTTACCGTGCAAGATTTGCAGCATCTTATATTGGTACAATTACGCCTTGCGGACCGGCTCCTTATGGTAATTATGTAGATTTTACATTTATCATTAAGCCATGTTCTACAACAGCACCTACCAATGTATATGTGGATGCAATTGCTCATAATGCAGCAACTGTACACTGGACTCCTTCTCCTGATAACCTGGGTTATAAAGTATACTGGAGAAAGAACGGAACAACAGCATGGGTGAATTCCTCAGTTGTAATAGCACCACCGGCTACATCTTACACCATAACTACAGGTTTAGATCCGGCTACAAAATATGATGTAATGGTAGTTGCAGTTTGTAACAATACCGAAGGTACCGCTACTCCGGCTGTGTTTACTACAAGATGTGATCCTACACCTCCGAATGTAACCATAAGTAATATTACCACAAACTCTGCAATCGTAACTTGGGCTCCTATTGTGGCGAGTGCTACTTATGTAATCAGATATAGAATTGTAAGTACAGGAACATGGACTACTGTGAGTATTACTGCACCTCCTTTAAATACATATCCACTTACCGGATTAACTCCGTACACTACATATGAAGTACAGGTGGCAAATATCTGTAACGGTGAAACGACTGTTAATACTTGGTCTAATCCTAAAGTATTTACAACGGAAAGAACGTGTCAGTTGCCTCCTCCGGGACTTACCATTACAGCGATCACTCCGACAACAGCACAGGTAACATGGGATCCTTTCCCAGGTGCTACTTATATCTTAAGATACAGAAAAGTAGGAATTCCGAGCTGGACAATGGTTCCGTCTAATACCAATACAATTACCCTTACAGGTTTATTGGAGCTGACTAAATATGAGATGCAGGTTGCCAACGTTTGCAGCGGAACTCCGGGAACGTATACACTTCCTTACTTCTTCACAACGCCAACAATTGTTTATTGTCAGATGGCATCTACTGGAGCTATAACTTCAGAATATATTTCTAAAGTTACAGTAACGCCAAACGGCAAACCTCAGATGACGAATACTTCCGTAGGATCTAACTATACAGATTATACAGGAGTGACAACTAAATTTATCGACCTGATTCAGGGATCTACGAACAACAAGATCTTGATCGATAAAAAATTAGCAGGAAACAATAAAGCAGGAGTTGCAGTCTGGATCGATTTCAACAGAAACGGATACTTCGATATCAACGAAAGAATCCTTGCGGACGGACCAAACAATAATCCTACAGCAAGTACAACCTTTACAGTGCCTGCAGATGCATTCATCAGTCTGGTAGACTACAAATATGTAGTGATGAGAGTGGCAATGGGCAAAGATATTATTCCGGTAAATTGTACCAACTTCCCAGATGGAGAAGTAGAAGATTACACGGTAAGAATTTCTAAGCTTCCGGTTCCTAATTCAATCAATCAGTCTGATATATTAATCTATCCGAACCCGGTTAGCACAATATTAAATGTTAAGAACATTAGTGCGAGAGGGAATTATAAGATCTATAATTCAGCCGGACAGGTGGTATCAAGCGGTATTATCTTAAACAATAAGATCGACGTTCATAACCTGATAAACGGAGTGTATGTAATCGATATTGAGGATTCTAAAGGAACTGTACAGAAAAAGTTCATTAAAGAATAAAATAATTAATAATTTACACATGATAAGCCTTCAGAAATGAAGGCTTATTTTTTTTGGTTTGTTAATAAATGTTAAAACATGAATTATAGAAAAATTCGATGATTGTAGAATGGTTAATTTGTTATATGCCGGTAATTACAGCAATAAAAGAAAGTTAGGGTAGGTAAAAAAGAAAATATATCCTGTTATAATGAAATTAACAGTTTTTTAATCTTTAATAAAAATTGTTAATTGATGAAATTAATATTTCATATAGATGTATGTAAAACTAACATTTCATAAATTTGCAGTCACTCATGTTTAATTTGAGTTTTCATGGTTATTAGTTTTTATCCTCGTAGAAATACGGGGATTTTTTATTGGTTTAAAAAAGATAGCAAGAGAGAAAGAAGAATAGAAGCTTTTAGTTTTGGTTTTTGGCAAATAAGAACACTTTAAACCTGTCGTTACTGCTGTACCTTTTACAGCTTTCATCCATAAACAAATCGGGCGATTTTTTAAACTCTTCAATGTACTTAAGGCCTTCTTCGTCGATACTTGGAATAATAATGTAATCGTACAGTGTTTTTGTAAACTCGCTGGAATTTTTTAAAATGTTCTTCTTGTGTTTTAATGCTTCGTTAAATGTCATGATTTTAGTTTACGCAAATTTAATCATTATTAAGTGAAAAAAGAAGTGTCCTGACGAAGAAATTTTGTATGCAATATCTAATTTTTTTCTAAGTGTATTGTTTAATTATTTGTATTTCAATTGATTGTGGGTTTGTTTTTCGTTTTTAAATTAGAACTATTTCTATGACCAGAGTCATATGATACAAGAATAGTAATAACTAAATTTAACAAATAACATTTAAATGTTTTAGTATCTCAGTAAGTTTGCCTCTCATTAGTGAGAGGTTTTTTTATTATGACTCAGATCATATCAGGAAAAATAGTTTTATTGTAGCTTTAAAACTTCAATTTACATTCGTTTTAACAGTTTTAGAAACTTCTCAGTTTTTCTGGGAAGTTTTTATTTTCAGTTGCGAAAATCTGTAAAATGATAAATTGTCGGGAAAATGTGGGGAAAAACACTAAATAAAAAACCCTAAAACATTGTATATAAATGAGTTAGGGTTTTGTTTGGAGGTACCTAGCGGATTCGAACCGCTGTAGATGGTGTTGCAGACCACTGCCTAGCCGCTCGGCCAAAGTACCATTTACCATTTTTGAGGTGTGCAAATATAGTAAAATTTATTTTCGAACAAAAATTTTTAAGCAATTTCTTTCGTGCCAATGCTCTCTATTTCGCTTTTTGCCTGTCTTTCAGTCTCATAATTTTTAATATCAATAACTCGCGTATTACTCCAGGAATCATGAAATCCATTTTCTCCTAAAAACGAAAGCTGATCTATTAAAACAATAGATCTGAAAATATTTCTTAAAAGTAACTGTCCAAAGGTAGGTTTCGTTCCGTCAATCATTATTACTTTAGTACCTGTAATAAACTTCCCAACACTTCTCCCTCCAGTTACCATTTCCACTGAAAACATATAAGTAGCATAAGACGCGATACTTAGAAGTCTTTGTTCGATTTCACCTGCATTTGAAAGCCATCCGTTGAAAGCAGGACTTATCAAGATTAAAACAGCAAAGATTAATGAGAGTAATATGTAAAAAATAATAAGATCTATTATATAATTTACAAATCTTTTTCCTTTACTGGATCTATTGAATTCTACAATTTTTAAATGTTTCATAAGATTATATTAGTTTTTTTATAAATTTTAAATTCCTGTTAGTGTTAATTTTAAGGTAGCTTTAGTATCAATAACGGCAGTAATTCCGTAAGGATTGAGTAGGATTTTGCTGGGTTTGAGGCTGAATACTTTTCCGTTCATTTTTAAGCCCTTATAATATTCTTTATTGAATGCTTCTTCAATACTTTTCTTTGAACTGTTTTCCAATTCCTGAGTAGGAATTCCGTATTCTTCTTCAATCATTTTTACGATTCGTCCTTTGAAAAGGAGAGTAGCTGTTTTTTGAAGGAAATTTGCCGTTTTCAGGTTGAATTTTGTGTTAGACAATACAATTTTCTTTTTGGCTTCATCATACACCGGAATACCTGAAATAAACGCTTTTCCGTTTACATACCCTTCGGTTTCCGCTTCTATCATTACCTTATCATCAACGCCGTATACTTTAATGTCTTTAATTTTTACGGATGAACCTCTTACATCATATTCCTTATTCAAAAACATATTTCTCGCAATATTGGTCGCTTCTGTAAACGGAATATTGGCGGTTGTCTGAAGCAGAAACTGGTTTCCCAAAGTCGGAATAAATGTGAAACCCGGAGCCGATTTTATCGCAGGAGCAGAACCCGGCTGATTTCCCGTAAATGTTTCAGAAAATACATCAATTCCAATGTTGGTATCAATCTGGTTGGCGTAAAATTTTAGAGGAGTGATGTTTACTTTTACTGGAGAAACTTTCAGCCACGTTTTGTATTCTTCAGAAATATTAAAAGGCTGTGCGAAAACATTCCACGCCATTACGGCATATTGCTGAAAGTTGAGCTGGGTTGCCATTTGGCTGTCGATGGTTTTACAGAACTTTTGCTGTTGTTCCACCAGACTCTTTTCCACCAGAGAAGTGATCGGGATTTTTATTCTTCCATAATCCAGAACCGGTTTGGTTACCCATCGGAAACCGTTAGGTTTTGTGTTGGTCGTGATCGTCCAGTTATTCTGAAAATTTAATACCGCATTAAAAGACATTACCGTTTCAAAAGTAGTATTCTGGTACGTATAAAGTCCCAATGTTCCGATGCCTTTTTCTGCCCATATTTTCAGAGGAACTTCGATTAATATATTTTGATTCGTTCCTCCTGCAAGACGAATAGGGCCGGTTTTCCAGACTTTTACTTTAAACTGGTCATTGTCGTTATCCGTGTAAGAATCATCCTGATAAATCAGATCCTTTACCGATGCATTAATCATATTGCTGATTTCTGAAAGCGGAATGGCAACCGGCATCGTTATACTGGATTTTACTTTCGGAAAATTATAGTTCGGAACTTCAGAACTCATCGTTGTTTGTCCCGAAACAGCCGTACAAAACAGAAGAAATATTATTTTTACAACTTTCAATTGTGTGATTTTTTATAAATGAATATCAGAATTTAAGGCTTAAAACTTTTTTCAAGCTCAATACTTGCTCCTGTCATTTCGCCTTTCATCGGCGGAGCTGTTTTCGTTATTTTTAATTTGATATAATCTATCTGCGGAAATGTCTCATGAATTTTAAAGATGATTCTTCCTGCTACATGTTCCAGCAATTTAGATTTTATTTTCATTTCCTCATGAATGATATCATTGATGTCTGCATAACTGATGGTATCTTTCAGATCATCAGAAGCTGCTGCATTCCAGAGATCGGTATGAAGTTCTGCATTTACAATATAATAGGTACCAACAATATTTTCTTCCGGAAGAACACCGTGGTAAGCGTATATTTTTACATTTTCTAAATAAATCCTGCTCATAGCTCTTAAATTTCTGTAAGCAAAAATCGTTTTAATTCTGCAAAATCTGGATTTATTTCAATACTTTTTTTCTCTTTTTTCATTAATAATTCTAAAGACTCGGGTAAATCTACTGAAGTCTGAATGGCTTTTTCCACTGCCTGAGGAAATTTTACGGGATGAGCGGTTCCCAGAATAAAGCCCTTTTTAGGATTGTCTTCAAAGTGTTTTTCCATAGCAGCATACGCAACTGCAGCATGAGGATCGAGCAGATGACTGTATTTTTCATGCACATTTTTAATCGCAGCTAATGTTTTTTCATCATCCACAGAATATCCTGAAATCATATCCGCTAAATCCTGAAACTTATTCCCGAAGAGCGTTAAAATTCTCACGAAATTACTCGGATTTCCTACATCCATTGCGTTAGAAAGTGTGGCTACTGTTTCTTTTATCTGTAGTTTTTCTGTTCTTAAATAGTTGGGAATAATATCGTTTTCGTTACACGCAGCAATAAAATGTTCTACACAAAGTCCCCGGAAATAAGCTAAAATTCCGGCACACAGATTACCGAAATTTCCGCTTGGGACGGCAATAACAGGTTTTCCATTTTCTGTTTTTTTCCATTGCTTCAGCGCGAGCAGATAATAAATTTGCTGAGGAAGCCATCTTGCGACATTAATGGAATTGGCAGACGTTAAAAATAATTTTGAATTAATTTCTGAATCCGAGAAAGCCTGTTTTACCAAATTCTGGCAATCATCAAAGCAGCCGTCAACTTCTAAAGCAGAAATGTTTTCGCCAAGTGCCGTTAACTGCTTTTCCTGAACTTCGCTTACCCGATTTTTTGGGTAAAGAATAACCACATTAATATTTTCAGTTTTATAAAATCCATTCGCAACGGCTCCTCCTGTATCTCCGGATGTAGCCACCAAAACCGTTACTTTTTTATTCTCACTTTTCAGAAAGTAGGAGAGGCAGCGGCTCATAAATCGGGCTCCCACATCTTTAAAGGCTAAAGTTGGTCCATGAAAAAGCTCTAAAGAACAGATGTTTTCATTGATTTTTTTCAACGGAATTTCAAAATTGATGGTTTCCGAAACGATTTCTTTTAAAATCTCTGAAGGAATTTCATCGCCCACAAAATCTTTCATGCATCGGTAGGCAATTTCTACATCGCTGTAAAGATCTAAATTTTCAATAAAATCTTTTTCAAATAATGGGATGTATTCTGGGAAAAACAGTCCTTTTTCTTTTCCCTGTCCTTTTATGGTAGCTGTTTTGAAATCAACAACTTCTTCTTTATCTTTTAAATTGTAATACTTCATATGCTGATTTTTATTCTTCAATAATTTCTATTCCTTTAGGATTTACTTTAGAGACATACGCGAAACTTTCAATGTTGATTTTACTGTAAACAGATTTCATCATTTCTGCTATTTCGTATGAAATTTTTTCGTTTTCGGAAAGCATAAAAACGGAAGGTCCGGAACCTGAAATCCCTCCGCCTAAAGCGCCTAAACCGAGACTTTTTTCTTTAATTTCATTAAATTTAGGAATCAGAAGGCTTCTTACGGGTTCTACAATAACATCCTTTAAACTTCTTCCGATCAGTCCGAAATCATTGTTCTGAATTCCGGCAACCAAACCTGCAATATTTCCCCATTGCTCTATGGCATCCTTTAGAAGAATATTTTTCTTCAGAATCTGTCTTGCATCAGAAGTTTTTACTTCAATCTGCGGATGAACCGCTGTTACAAATAAGTCCGGAGAATTCAGCGGAATAATATCAATAGGATTTGAAGATTTGATTAATGTTATTCCACCAAAAATACAGGGTGTAATATTGTCTGCATGTTTCACTCCTGAAGCTAATTCTTCACCGAACATGGCAAAATAAATCATTTCTTCTTTAGAGAGAATATTTCCCAGTAACCAGTTGGCTCCAAAAGCGGCTCCTGCTGCACTTGCCGCACTGGAACCCAATCCGCTTCCGGGTTTTATCTTTTTATGAATGATTACCTCGAAGCCGTTTTTAAGGTTTAATTCCTCCTGAATTTTCAATAAAACTTTTCCGGCAACATTTTTTGACGTTTCTTCCGGGAGTCCGAAATCGTCTGTGTGTCTGATGATGATTTCAGAGGTTTCCAGCAGTTTCAGTTCCATTACATCAAACGGTTCATGGATTGCCATTCCTAAAATATCGAATCCGCAAACCAGATTGGCAATGGTAGCCGGAATTTTTAATTTAACTTTTTTCATAATCTAACTTTTAAACTGAACGGAGAATATCTGCGAAAACACCACTTGCAGTAACTTCTGCACCGGCTCCCGCTCCTTTTACAACAAGAGGCTGTTTATAATACCTCAACGTTTTGAAAATTACGATATTATCTTTTCCATACAGGTGGAAGAGATCGCTTTCCGGAGCAATATGTTTCAGTCCTACTTTTGCTTTTCCCTCTTTAAATTCAGCAACATATTTTAAAATTTTGCCTTTACTTTTTGCTTCCTCCAAAAGATTCCTGAAATGATCTTCATATTTGTAAAGTGCATCATAAAAGTCGTTTACGCTTCCTTTCATGCATTCTTCAGGAAGAAAACTTTCATTTTCAATGGTATTAAATTCAATGGAATAACCTGCTTCTCTGGCAAGAATCAGAATTTTTCTGGCAACATCAGTTCCCGCCAAATCGAGTCGGGGATCGGGTTCTGTGTAACCTTCTTTTTGAGCCTGAGCTACAATTTCAGAAAATGTTCTGCTTCCGTCGTAATTATTGAAGACAAAATTTAAAGTTCCGCTGAGAACCGCCTGAATCGAAGTAATTTTATCACCGCTTCGGATAAGATCATTAATTGTTCCGATAATCGGCAATCCTGCTCCCACATTGGTTTCAAACAGAAATTGACAGCTATGGTTTCTGGCTGTATTTTTTAAATTTTTATAATTTTCAAAATCAGAAGAAGCGGCAATCTTATTACACGCAACAATGTTTACACTTCTCTTCAGAAGTTGCTCATAGATATTCGGAACTTCAGAACTCGCGGTAACATCTACGAAGACAGAGTTTCTTAGATTTCTTGAAATAATTTCCTGCGCAAATTTTTCCGCAGAAGCTTCCTGACCATTTTGATCGAAGCCAGTAAATTCATTTTCTGAAATTCCTTTGTCTGAGAAAATCATCTTACGGCTGTTGGATAATCCTACAATTCTTAAATTAACAAGAAGGTGTTCTTTAAGATAGTCGTTCTGGCTATAGATCTGCTGAATTAATTTCATTCCCACATTTCCTGTTCCGCAGATGTAGAGATGTACCTGTTTAATTTCGGACTCAAAAAATTCTTCATGCAATACATTAACCGCTTTTGTAATATCTTTTTCTGAAATAACAATGCTGATGTTTTTTTCTGATGATCCCTGAGCAATTGCTCTGATATTGACGCCGTTATTTCCCAGACAACCGAACATTTTGGCGCTTACGCCGCTTCTGCTTTTCATGTTTTCTCCCACCAAAGCAACAATCGCAAGATCTGTTTCTATTTTTACCGGATCAATTCTTTTGAGCTTTAAATCATCTTCAAAAGCAGAATCAATGGCACTTTTTGCATTTAATATGTCCTTTTCGCTGATCGCAATTGTAATAGAGTGTTCTGAAGAACTTTGGGTAATTAAAATGACATTAATCTTTTCCTGACTCAGGCATTGAAATAGTTTTGCGGAAACTCCGGGAATGCCTATCATCCCGCTTCCTTCTACAGTAAGCAGAGCAATGTGGCTCATATTGGATACACCGACAGCAATTTGTTCATTTCCTAAATGAGATTTTTTTACATGATGAGAAATCAATGTTCCCTGAGCTTCAGGATCGAAAGTATTTTTAATTCTCAGATTGATATTTTTCACCATTACCGGCTGAATGGTGGGAGGATACAAAACTTTTGCCCCAAAATGAGAAAGTTCCATCGCTTCGGAATATGAAATTTCAGCAATAGGTTTTGCATGGGAAACCAATCGCGGATCTGAAGTCATCATTCCGCTTACATCGGTCCAGATTTGAAGTTCATCTGCATGGATTATAGAGGCGATGATTGATGCCGTATAATCTGAACCGCCTCTGCCTAATGTTGTGGCATTTTCTTTTGCATCTTTCGCAATGAATCCCGGAGTAATAATGATCTGATTTTTATTTTCATTCAGAAATTTTGTCAGATTTTCTTCTGTAGCTTCAAAATTTACTTTTGCATTGGTGAAATTGCTGTCTGTAATGATGTGAGAATCCATCCAGAAAGCATCCGAACCATTTGACTTTAGTCTTGCTGTGATAATGTTTGAAGATAGAAATTCACCGTACGATGTAATTTTATCTTTGATTCTGTCTGTAAACTCTTTCAGGATAAAAATGCTGTTGCAGATGTCCTCAATATCATTAAAATACTTTTTCACGAAACTAAGCCATGAACTCTGTTCTGCAAAAGGAATAAGATCTTTAACAAGGTCTAAATGTTTTTCTTCAAGATTTTTAAGGATGTGAATATAATTTTCATTGTTGTGAGAAGCGGCTTCTGCAGCTTTTATCAATTGATCTGTAACCCCGTGAAGTGCTGAAACGACAACGATAATTCTGTTGTTCCGAGATTCTTTTTTAATAATGTTTTCTACTAACATTATATTTTGTGAATGGGCAACTGAAGTTCCCCCGAATTTTAAAACTTTCATTATTTGTTTTTTAATTATAGAAAATTGAATTTTACTCTTTAGGAAAAAGAGTACGCAGGCTTATAATGATATGTGAAAATGCACCCCGTTATGGGGTAGTTGTAGTTGTTGTAGCAATAATAGAAACAAAAGATACTTCCGAAATAGAGAAAATCGGAGTGGAAATATCTGATATTTTTATTAATAAATTCATTACTGTACAAACAAATGTACAAATTTTTTGAATAATTAACTTGGTTGGTTGAATTAGTTTCACAAATTGTAACTAATTTTTTTATACAGTCAACATCCTGTAAAATACAAATTTTGTTATTAAGTTTCTGAATTTTAGATTTTTAATGATTTATTATAAATGCTTTTTACTAGATAAGAATTAATTTATCGATAAAAGGTGATTTATTGTGTTTTTTTATTAATTTTAGGCATTCACCAAAACAAATTAATTATTATGAAAAATCTAAAAAAACTGAACAGGCAGAATCTGCGTTCAATCAGCGGAGGTATTACAGACAATTGTGTGGTAGATTCGGATTGTGGTCCAAAAGGATGTGCGGTATGTACAGATCTGAGAGGTAGAAGAGTATGTCTTTATCTTAACAACTACGATCCGTCTAATCCCAATAGCTGCTTAATATTAGAAGGTTAAAAACTCAATTATAATTATTATGAAAAAACTATCAAGATCAAAATTAAAAGAAATTAAAGGAGCAACAAACTGTGGAGGATGTCCTGTTCAGAATAATTACGGGGACGGTCCGGAATATTCAGCTTCATGTGCAAGTTACTTCTCATTATCACAGAACTGCCAGATGTGCGTAGATGTAAGCGCAGACTGTTTTGAAAACTGGAACTAAAAACAAAAAAGCACTGTCAAAACAGTGCTTTTATTTATTTTATACTTTTAGAAAGATCAAGCATCGCTTCGATGGGCTTTAAAGCTCTTAATCTTAAATCTTCATCGATGTTGATTTCCGGAAGCTCATATTTCATACATAAATACAATTTTTCCATGGTATTGCGCTTCATGTAGAAACATTCCGAGCAGTTACAGCTTTCATCAAAAACCAAAGCAGGAATTAATTCTTTATGAGGAGCACGTTTTTTCATTTCGTGAAGAATTCCTTCTTCTGTAGCGATGATGAATTTCTGACAGTCGTCTTTTTCAACATAATTCAACAGGGCAGAAGTGGAACCTATAAAATGAGCCAGCTTTAAAACCGCTTCTTCACTTTCAGGATGTGCAATTAATTTTGCATCAGGATTCTCAGCCAGTTGCTTTGCAATTCTTTCCATAGAAAATGCTTCGTGAACGATGCAGCTTCCGTCCCAAAGAATCATATCGCGTCCTGTTTTCTGAGATAAATATCTCCCTAAGTTTTTATCCGGTGCGAAAATTATCGGTCGGTCTATCGGTAAAGCTTCAATTACCGTTTCAGCATTTGAGCTGGTAACAATAATATCACTTTCCGCTTTCGTTTCTGCGTTACAGTTGATGTAGGTTGCCACCAAAGCATTTGGATGCTGTTCGCGCATTTTTCTCAGACCTTCTCCGGAACATCCGTCTGCTAATGAACATCCTGCCATTGTATCGGGAAGAACTACTTTTTTAGTCGGATTCAGAATCTTCGCCGCTTCCGCCATGAAATGAACTCCGCAGAAAACAATCATGTCCGCATCCGTATCTTTTGCCTGTCTTGCCAGTTGCAGAGAATCTCCCAGAAAATCAGCAATATCCTGAATGTCTCCGGGTTGGTAATAATGCGCCAGAATAACGGCGTTTTTTTCTTTTTTCAATTTAAGAATTGCCTGTACAAGCTCTTCTCCTTGAGGAATTGCTATATCTTTTATATCCAGAAATCCTCTTACAGGGATCGCAGATTTAGCTTTTTCTAATGTTTCGGTACTCATATCAACCTCAATGTTTTAGAATCAGAAATTAAAAAATAGGAATTAAAAATTAGAATTTTGACGTTTTATAATAAACCTCAAGCTTTCCGTTTCCATCATCCGGTCTTTAACTTCCAATAAAATTTTTTATTAAACTTTCTATTTCTTTTTTTGCTTCGTTCAGATCGCTGTTGATGACGATTTTATCAAATTCCTTTGCGTAAGACATTTCTTCTTCTGCCTTTTCAACACGTGTTTTGATTGTCTCTGCATCATCTGTGTTCCTTGAGATCAATCTTCGTTCCAATTCTTCAATGGAAGGCGGTTCAATGAAAATCGACAAAGCTTGTTCTCCGAAATACTTCTTTAAGGAAATTCCGCCTTTTACATCTACATCAAAAATAACCACTTTTCCCTGATTCCAGATCTTTTCTACTTCAGATTTTAATGTTCCGTAATATTTGTCGGTATACACTTCTTCAAATTCTACAAAAGCATCTTCCGCAATTTTCTGTCTGAATTCATCGGGCGTTAAAAAATGATAATCCACCGCATGAACTTCACTGCCTCTCGGCTGTCTCGTTGTACACGAAATCGAAAACTGCAGTTCATTAAAAACCTCCAGAGAATGCTTTACCAGTGTTGTTTTTCCGCTTCCTGAAGGTGCTGAAAATATGATAACTTTATTCATATAGTTGTTGGTTGATAGATTATAGTTGATAGCAGTAAAAAATCCAACAACCATCAACTAAAAACCATCAACTAATTTATAGTACGTTCAACGTTTGTTCTTTAATCTTTTCTAAATCATCCTTCATCATCACGACCAGTTTCTGAATTTCCGAATGATTGGCTTTGGAACCTAATGTGTTGATTTCACGACCGATTTCCTGAGAAATAAATCCAAGTTTCTTACCGTTGAAATCTTCATTGTCCATTACTTCCTTGTAATATTTCAAATGTTGGGAAAGTCTTACTTTTTCTTCCGAAATATCCAGTTTTTCCGTAAAATAAGCCATTTCCTGATAGAAACGCGTTTCATCTACGTTCTCAAATTCTTTTAAAGTTTTCTGATAACGTTCCTTCACGGCAGAAATTCTGTCTTCTTCGAACGGAATAACTTCACCTAAATATTTATCAATATTCTGAATATTTCTTTCAAGCTCTTCATGCAAAATTTTACCTTCCGTTCTTCTGAATTCTTCAAAACGATCCACTGCTGCATTTACAATTTTTGCCAAAGCTTCCCATTCGCCTTCGGATAATTCGTCCGGTCTTGAAGTAATCGCATCCGGAAGTCTTACCGCCATTTTCAGATATTCAAAATCGGGTCCGTCTGAAGCAATGTTTTTCAGCTCCTTCATGTAAGAATCAATTAAACTTTTATTGATTTTCACATCGTTGGACTCCTCAAGATTTTCTATATTGATGTAGCAGTCTACTTTTCCACGGATTATTCTGTCGTTCAGAATTTTTCTTACCTCAAATTCCTTCTCTTTATATCTTAAAGGAATTTTGATATTTAAATCAAAACTTTTACTGTTCAGTGATTTAATATCGATGGTAATTTTTTTACCTTCAAAAACGTCTTCGGCTCTACCAAAGCCGGTCATTGATAAAATCATAGTTTTTTATTGTCCTACAAAGATAAACAATTAAGTTGTATAGTTTGGCTAATGTTGAAAGAGGGAGGCGGGAAGAAGGAAGAAGGAAGAGGGAAGAGGGAATAGGGAAGAAGGGGGCGGGAAGATTGTTGTGGATATTATTGAATACCTATTTTAACATCCATCTTTGTTCTTCCCCATCTTCCAGCCAATTAAATAAACTCATTTTCGTAAATTAGCGCGGTGAAAAAGAAAAATTTAATTTCTGTTGTAGGACCCACCGGAATTGGTAAAACAAGACTGGCAATTGATCTGGCAAAACATTTCAGTACAGAGATTGTTTCGTGTGACTCAAGACAGTTTTTCAGGGAAATGAAAATCGGAACAGCTTCACCGTCTGCTGAAGAACTTGCCGAAGCACCTCATCATTTTATCGGAAATCTTTCGGTGGAAGCATATTATTCGATCGGGCAATATGAGGAAGATGCTTTAAAAAAACTCAATGAACTTTTTGAAAAATATGAAACCGTTATTTTGGTGGGCGGAAGCATGATGTATGAAAAAGCGGTGATTGAAGGGTTGAATGATTTGCCTGAAGCGGATGAAAACAATCAGAAAAAATTACAGAAAATTTTCGAAAAAGAAGGAATCGAAAAACTTCAGGAAATTCTGAAAGAACTCGATCCCGAATATTTTGCGGTAGTCGATTTTCACAATCACAGAAGACTTTTGCGGGCTATCGACGTTATTTGGCAGACGAATAAAAAATATTCTGAACTAATAGCTGTTTCGCAGGATTCCAGAGATTTTAAAACCGTCCGGATCGGAATTGAAGCGCCGAGAGAAGAGTTGTACGACCGGATTAACAGGAGAGTGGATATGATGATGGAAAAAGGTTTATTGGAAGAAGCAAAAAGTCTGGAGAAATTTAAACATCTCACCGCTTTGAATACGGTTGGCTATTCCGAATTATTCAAATATTTTGATGGAGAATGGGATCTTGATTTTGCCGTTTCCGAAATTAAAAAAAACAGCCGGAGATACGCAAAACGACAATTGACTTGGTATCGGAAAGCGGATGATATTCATTATCTGCAACTGGGATATTCGCGGGAGAATTTTGATGGTTTGATTGGTTATATTAATGATGAATTTCAAAAATAAATCTTTTTGAACCATTAAGATTTTTGTTAAGGAGTTTAGAATATTAAGATTGGCTTCGCTTTTAATATAGTGCTGATTGAAAAATCTATTTGATTTTTTTCTTAATTAAACTTAACTCCTTAAATGTTCTTAATGGTTCAAAATTTTCGCAGATTGTCATTCTGACGAAGGAAGAATCTCTACGAAAATATTATAGATTCTTCACTCCATTTCTGAGCTACGTTCGTAGATTTTTAGTCTATGTTCAGAATGACAATGCGAGCGGTTAAAAAATTTAATTTAAACAAAAAAATGCAGCCCCTAAAGACTGCATCCCATAACAATATAATTTTAATTTACTACTTCCAACCGCCTCCTAAAGCCCGGTACAAATCTACAATACTGCTCAATCTCTGCCTTTTCACAGACGCCAGATTAAGCTCTGCCTGCAGTGAATTTCCCTGAGCTGTTATTACTTCTAAATAGTTTGCCATTCCGCCTTTGTACAGCATTTCGGCACTTTTGATTCCGTTTTTTAAGGTTGCCACCTGTTCCGTTGCTTTTTGTTCCTGAACTTTTAAACTCTCATTGGAAACCAAAGCATCAGAAACTTCACCCACTGCATTTAAAACCGACTGACGGAACGCCAATACGTTTTTCTCTCTCTGAATTTTAGCCACATTTAAATCTGTTTTCAATTGTCTTTTCTGGAAAATCGGCTGAGTCAGTCCTCCCAAAACAGAACCGAACAATGAAGCCGGAATCTGAAACCAGTTATCAATCTTAAATGAATTGACGCCGCCATTTGCCGTAATTTTTAAGGAAGGGTACATGTTTGCCTGCGCAATTCCTACCATAGAATTGGATTCCAGTAAAACCAGTTCCTGCTGACGGACATCCGGACGACGGCTTACCATTGCTGCGGGAAGTCCTGCGGAAATGTCCTGTGGTAAAGAAGTATCAGACATTTCAATCGTTCTGTCGATTTTATTTGGATTTTCACCCACCAGAATACTCAGAGCATTTTCCTGAATCGCAATATTTTGTTCCAGTTGCGTAATCAAAAGTTCAGTCGATTGTTTCTGAGCCGTTGCCTGCTGAACGCCTAAAGAAGTGGTGTCACCACTTTGCCATAATTTTTCTGTAAGGGAAAGCGTACGGTTGCTGAGTTCCAGATTAGATTGGGCAATCTGCAATTGTTTATCCAGCATCAACAGATTGTAATATCCTTGCGCAATGGCTGCAACAACCTGTGTCTGAATGGCTTTTGTTGCTTCATAAGTCTGCAGATACTGCATTTTTGAAACTTCCTGCTGATTTTTAATTTTTCCCCAAATATCAGCTTCCCAGGATAAATTGAACGCTGCATTGTAATCTTCAACATAGCTTTTTCCTAAAAATAAGTTCAGACTTTGTCCGTTCATGCTGTTTTTGGAAGGTTTTGAGATCTGTGCGGAAACTCCGAAACCAACATCGGGATATTGAAGATATTTTGCCTGTTTTAATTTCTCCTGTGAAGAAGCAACCTGTTTTAAAGCAATCTGTAAATCGTAATTGTTTTTAATTCCTTTTTCGATTAAGTTTTGCAGCATCGGGTCGCTGAAAAACTGTTTCCATTCCAGGTTCGCAACACTTGCGGTATCGGCTGTTGCTGTATATTTAAAGGTTTCGGGAAGCTCCAGTTCAGGCTCCTTGTATGCCAGTTTCGACACACAGGAGACTGAAACCAAAGCCAGTCCAAAAGTGATGATGATATTTTTTATTCTTTTCATAAAGGTTTAAATTTTTAATGGATTACAAAACTTTGAGAAATTTCTTCAAAGCAGTCTTTAGTAGGAAAAAATGCTTTGCTTTTTATGATTTTAGTTTGAATAGTTTCTTCTCTATTTTTTATTTGAACCATTAAGAAGCATTTAAGGAGTTAAGTTTTAATTAAGAAAATCAAATAGATTTTTTAATAAATATTCTGCTAAAGCGTAGCTCACTTAATATTCTAAACTCCTTAATCAAAATCTTAATGGTTCAAATAATATTAAATTCTCAAAGTTTTGTCAATCATATATTAATGAGCGGCAGCTAAAAGTTCTTCCTCCAGTTTCTGTCTTTGAAGTCTTTTCTTTTTTCTGCTCGGCATTTTTTCGTGTAAATACTGGAAAATCACAAACATCACAGGAATAATGAATACTCCGAATACAACCCCTGTTAACATTCCGCCCACAGTACTCATCCCGATGGAATGATTTCCTTTTGCAGAGGCTCCCTGAGTCCAAACTAACGGAAGCATCCCGATGATGAAGGCAAACGAGGTCATTAAGATCGGTCTTAAACGTAATCTCGAAGCCTGAAGAGCGGATTCTAATAAAGATCGTCCCGCATTTCTTCGCTGTACGGCAAATTCTACGATAAGGATTGCATTTTTCGCTAATAATCCGACCAGCATGATCAATCCGACCTGAACGTAAATGTTGTTATCAATTCCAGCCAGTCCTGTGAAAGCAAATACTCCGAAAATACCTGTAGGAATCGTTAAAATAACGGCAAACGGAAGAATGTAACTTTCGTACTGAGCTGCCAGTAAGAAATAGACAAACAAAATACTTAACATAAAGATAAAAGTAGTCTGTCCGCTTGTTTTAATCTCTTCACGGGTGATTCCTGTCCATTCGTACCCATAACCTCTCGGAAGTGATTTCTGGGCTACTTCTTCCACTGCTTTAATCGCATCTCCGGTACTGTAACCCGGCTTCGGTGTTCCGTTGATCGTCACAGCATTGAACAGGTTGTTTCTCGTAACTGTCTCAGGACCGAAACTTCTTTTTAAAGTCACCAATGTTTTTACAGGAACCATTTCGCCTGATTTATTTTTAACATAAATTCCTTCCAGAGAATTTGCATCCGTACGGTAAGGAATATCAGCCTGAGCCATTACTCTGTAGTATTTTCCGAATCGGTTGAAATCTGAAACAAAGCTGCTTCCGTAATAGATCTGCATTGTCTGCATTAATTCTGTAATTGAAACTCCTAACTGATTGGCTTTATCATTATCCACCTCAATCGTGAATTGAGGATTTCCTGCTGCATACGTTGTAAACGCGAAGGCAATTTCCGGACGTTTCATTAATTCTCCAATGAAAGCCTGAGTGTTGGTTCCTAATTGTTCCAAAGAGCCGTTCGTTCTGTCCTGAAGCATAAATTCAAAACCGGAAACGTTACCAAATCCCTGAACGGTAGGGAAGTTGAAGAAGAATGCATTGGCATCTTTCACCTGCGAAACTTTCCCTGTTAATCCTGCTGCAATCTGATCGGGATCACTGATTTCACCTCGCTGATCATGGTCTTTTAATTTAATGAAACCTGCGGAATACGGAGAAGCATTGGCGTTGCTGATGAAGTTCAGACCGTCTGCAACCCAGAGATTTTTTTTCGCTTTTTCACCGTTGATGATTTTATCGATCTGCTCTGTTGCGTTGTGAGTCCTGTCTAGTGAACTTCCCGGAGGAGTATTCACGGCATACAAAATGAAACCCTGATCTTCGGTAGGAATAAATCCTGACGGTGCTTTTTTAATTAAGAAAACACTTGCGGCAGTCAGCAAAACCAGTCCTCCGACGGCAACCCATTTGTTTTTAATTAAAAATTTAAGACTGTAAATATATTTTTTAGTTAAATTATTAAAGCTCGTATTGAAAGCATTGAAAAATCTCGCTCCGAAACCTGTTTTTTTGCCATGTTCACCGTGTTCTCCCTGAGGATCATTTAATAATAAAGCACAAAGAGCCGGACTTAATGTTAAGGCATTCACCGCAGAAATCATAATGGCAATTGCCAGTGTAAAGGCAAACTGTCTGTAGAAAACTCCTGCAGGTCCCTGCATGAAACCAACCGGGATAAACACGGCACACATCACCAGAGTAATGGAAATAATGGCTCCGGAAATTTCACTCATCGAACTTGTGGTGGCTTGTTCCACAGGCATTCCGGTATGTTCCATTTTGGAGTGAATGGCTTCTACCACCACAATTGCATCATCCACCACAATACCAATCGCGAGTACCAAGGCAAACAAAGTCAGCATATTGATACTGAAACCAAATAACTGTAAGAAAAAGAAGGTACCGATAATCGCAACAGGAACCGCAATGGCAGGAATTAAAGTAGATCTGAAATCCTGAAGGAAAATATACACCACAATGAATACAAGGATAAATGCAATCACTAAAGTTTCAACAACCTGATGAATCGACGCGTCTAAGAAATCTTTAGAATTGTACATGATGATCGGTTCCACTCCTTTTGGAAGCGTTGTTTTGAACTGGTCTACCTGTTTTTCAATTTCTGTTAAGATCTCGTTGGCGTTGGAACCGGCAGTCTGCATAATCGCAAATCCGGCTACCGGTTTCCCGTCCACTCTGTTAGCTGCTGTATAGGTATAAGATCCGAATTCTACTCTTGCCACATCTTTTAATCTTAAAAATGAACCGTCTGTATTGGCTTTAATAGCAATGTTTTCGTAGTCTTCGTTCTTGTTTAATTTTCCTTTATACTTTAAAATATATTCATAAGTTTCCTTGCTTCCCTGTCCCAAACGACCGGGAGCGGCTTCTAAATTGTGATCTTTTACTGCGTTCAGAACTTCCTGAGGCGAAAGTCCGTTTGCTGTTAATCTGTCCGGTTTCAGCCAGAGTCTCATGGAATAATCTCTCGTTCCGAAAACCTGCGCCTGAGCAACTCCGGGAATACGCTGAATCTGCGGAATGATATTAATTTTCAGATAATTCTGTAAAAAAAGTTCGTCATATTGTTTAGGATCGTTACTGGATAACCCCATGAACATGATCATACTGTTTTGTACTTTCTGCGTAGAAACTCCTGCCTGAACTACTTCCTGCGGAAGCTGGCTCATTGCTTTCGATACTCGGTTCTGTACGTTTACTGCTGCGTTATCTGCATCAGAACCCTGCTTGAAGAAGACATTCAGCGTCATCGTACCGTCGTTACTGGAATTGGAAGTCATGTACGTCATGTTTTCAACCCCGTTCACTGCTTCTTCGATAGGCGTAGCTACAGAACGTGCGACAACCTCCGAATTTGCTCCCGGATAAAATGCCGTTACCTGAACGCTCGGCGGAGCAATATCCGGAAAGAGAGCAATGGGTAAATTAAAGAGGGAGAGTGCCCCCAATAATAAAAGTATTATGGAGATCACGGTAGAGAGTACCGGTCTTTCTATAAATTGTTTTAACATAAGAAGTTTATTTTTTAATGTGGTTTAAACGATATTCTTACCGCAAAAGGAACAAAAAACAATGGTAATTTTTTAAGGTTATTAAAAAGTTTACAAAAATGTAAATCAAATATTTTCAAAAACTTACATATACTTATTGAGCGATTGCTTTTTAACTTACAATAACTTAAGTGTTTAAAATCTTATATGACTTTTGTGGTTAAAGAAGTTTAAACGGTTATAATGGTTTTGCTTTCAGTAAGCTGTCGGATGAAATCGCTTTCGGCTTGATAGAAGCACCATCTTTTAACATTCCGATTCCGGTGAATACGATTTTTTCTCCCGGTTTTATTCCTTCGGAAATGAAATAGTAGTTTTCAGTTTTTCCTGAGATTTTTACAGGTTTACCGGTTACTTTCTGGTCTTTGCCAACCACGTAAACATAGGTTTTATCCTGAATTTCAAACGTAGATTCCTGCGGAATGACTACTGCATTTGATATCAATTGAGGCATACGAACTCTGCCTGTATTTCCTGTTCTCAACGTTCCGTTGGCATTTGGGAAAACTGCACGAACGCTGATTGCTCCTGTAGATTTGTCGAACTGTCCGTCTACGATGCTCATTTTTCCTTTTTGCGGATAGACACTGTTGTCGGCAATCACCAAATCCACCATCGGCATATTTTTCAGTTTTTCTTCTAAACTTGCGCCCTCATATTTATTCTGAAAAGCGATAAAATCAAGTTCGCTTAAAGAAAAGTAAGCATATATCTCGCTGATGTCTGATAGTAAAGTCAGCGGATTCACATCTGTTCTGGAGATCAGACTTCCTTTTTTGTGAGTAATTCTTCCGATGTATCCGCTTACCGGAGCCGTAATGGTTGTAAATCCGATATTGATTCTTGCACCTCCAACGGAAGCTTTCGCCTGTGAAGCGGCGGCAACTGCGGCGGCGTAATTTGCTTTTGCCGTTCTCAATTGTACTTCAGAAACGACTTTTGCAGCAACAAGAGGTTCCAGCCTGTCAACTTCCACTTTAGCTTTCTGGATATTGGCATTGGCAACCTGTAAGTTGGCATTTGCCATATTCATCTGCTCTCCGTAAGCTCTGGAATCTATTTTAAATAATGGCTGTCCGGCTCTTACGTAAGCGCCTTCTTCCACATAGATTTTATCTAAATATCCGTCGACCTGAGACCGGATTTCCACGTTGTTTTTTCCTTCCAAAGCGGCAGGAAATTCCTGATAGGTTGTTGCCGGAGATGTAATGACGGTATAAACGGGCAGTTCTGGAGCGGGTGGAGCAGCGTTGGCTCCTTCTGCAACCTTTGTACAGTTTTGTAAAAGGATAATTCCTGAGAGAAGTACAATGAATCTTATTTTTCCAAATATTTTCATTTTGAGTTTAATTTTTAATGAAGTGTTAGATTAAGTAGTGATGTTTTTAAGTTGAATTCTGTTATTTTTTCTAACGGTGTTAATTTTTAGTTCAAAAAAAATTACAGAATTCTTAATGTCGACTTTCAGATCGTTGTTTCCATGAGAAGAACTTTTTAATGTTGGTTAAATATGACTTATATGAGGTGTGAAGTGTGTTACTTTTGCTAACGGTGTTAATTGTTAAAGTAAAAAAAGATCAATAATTAATTGTTTACATTCTGCAAGATTGGTTTTTTAATTTTTAATTCGGTTTAAATGAATAATTTACATTAATGGATGTTAATATTCCTAACGGTGTTAATTTTTAGTTCAAAAAAATTTATAAAGACTTAATGAAAGCAGAAACTGTTTCATCTAAAGTCGTTTTGTTCATGGTAGAAGGAATATCGTCATTACGCATCATCATAATTGATATCAAGCCATGAACTGCTGAAAATAAGGCGTGTGACATATGACAGGCATTATCCGGATTTGATCCGTTTTTCTTAATAATCTCGTATGTACACTCGTAAAGCATATTCTGGAAAGAAGAAAATTCTTCCTTCATCATTCCTTTTCCGCTGCACTGCATTCCCAATCCGAACATTAGCTGATAATACTCTTTGTTGTTAAATGCGAACTTCCAGTAAGCATCCACAATAGCTTTCAGTTGTTCGTCAGGAGCTTCATATTCTCTCTGGGCTTTCAGTAATTCTATGTGTAAACAGTTGAAACCATTCAGCGAAATTTCATACAAAATCGCTTCTTTGTTTTCAAAATAATCATAAACCACCGGTGCGCTGTATTCTATGGCATCAGCAATTTTTCTCATGGAAAGGGATGCCCATCCTTCGGTTTTAGCCAAAGAAAACGCAGCATCCAGAATACTGGCGCGTATATTTTCTTTTTCCCGTTGCCGACGTTCGTGCAGACCCATGATTTTTAATTACTAACAGTGTTAGCAAAATTACAAACTTTTGAGAATATCTTCCAAACAAATTTTACGCTTTAACTTTTAAAGTAAGATTTTGAAGATGTTTTTAATTTGGCTGGATGCTTGAAGGATGGGAGCTGGAAGTATTTTTAATGTGTTGATATTTTAATTATTGTAAAAATTAATAGAGTTTATAGTCCCATTCAATCGATTGTAATTTCTGAGACTTCCATCTTCTCGCATCCATCCTCCATACTATAATAATCAAGAAATTCTATATCTTTGTAACCAAATAAAAAAGTTATGAATACTCCCTCAAATATGATCGAATTGGGTACAAAAGCTCCTTTTTTTGAGCTTCCGAACCCGTCAAAAAGTAACGAAATTCAGTCTTTGGATGAACTGAAAGGCGAAAAAGGAACTTTGGTGATCTTTATGTGCAACCACTGTCCGTTTGTTCTTCATGTAATTGATAAATTAACCGAACTGTATGAAGATTACAACGAAAGAGGAATTGAATTTATCGCCATCAACTCGAATGATGTGGAAAAATATCCCGCAGATTCTCCTGAAAAGATGATTGAATTTCAGATTGAAAGAAAGTTTGATTTCCCTTATTTATACGACGAAAGTCAGGCAATCGCAAAAGCGTATGATGCAGCCTGCACACCGGATTTCTTTTTCTTTGATGAAAAACTGGATCTGATCTACAGAGGACAGATGGACGATTCCAGACCGGGAAATCACAAAGAAGTAACAGGAGAAGATCTGATTATTGCTTTCGAAAATCTTTTGTTGGGAGAACCACAGGAAGAAATTCAGAAACCGAGCATGGGATGCAATATCAAGTGGAAGTAATTTTTGACTGATAATAATTGCGGGCTGTCAGTTGATAGCTTTGCAATTCAAATACATAAAGCTGTTCTTTTTGAATAGCTTTTTTGTTTTGTAATAATTTGAAAATAAATTGTTTAATTTTAGTTGAGAAAGTTATCCACAATTTTATCCACAGAGTTATCCACAATTTATTTTGCTAAAAACCTGCTTTTACTTTTACTTTTTCTTCTACCTTTAAATCTACATTCACTCTGTTCTGTGGAAAATTTTTCATGAATTCGGAAGGCGTTTTTCCGGTATATTTTTTAAACATTCTGTTGAAATACGTTACGTTATTAAAACCACAGCTATAACTGCATTCTGAAATACTTTTATCCTGTGCCATCAGTAAACAGGCTTTATTGATGCGGTAGCGGTTCACAAATTCGGTGAAGGTAATCTGGGTTGCTTTTTTGAAAAAATTACAAAATGCAGGTAAAGTAAGATTGGCAAGTTTGGCGACGTCCTCAATGTCAATTTCTTTATCATAATGATGTTCCACGTAAGTGAAAATATTTTCCAGTCTTGTTTTGTTTTTGGAAATAATCGTGTAAGGCATAATTTCCTTATTCAGAAGTTCGTAATCATCACATTTTGAAAGCTCAAAAAGAATTTCCAGCAATAAAAGATATCTTTTGTAGCCTTCAGATTTCAACATCAGCTTTAGTTTCGGAAGCATATTGATGTGAACCTCATCATGAAAATGAATTCCGTATTTTGACAGCTCCAGAAGATTTTTAATGGATCTTGCTTCAACTTCCTCCTGTGGAAACTGCAGGATCTCCTCTTTAAACTGCAAAACAATTTCTTCATGTGGATCGATAGAATTCAGTCCAAAACCGGAGTGGGGGATATTGGAACCAATTAACACAAGATCTCCGTTCGTATAATTGCTTTTGTGATAACCAACGTGCCTTGTTCCGCTCCCGGAAACTACACAGACGAGCTCAATTTCGGGATGATAATGGTATTCCCATTTAAATTCCGAGATCGGTGAATTATTGTGAATCGTGCGAAAAGAACTCTTTTCATCGGGGATTACGCGCTCAAAAGTGACTTTCATTTAGTTAATCATATTTTGAAGCCTAAAATAATAATTATATTAATATAGTTCAAATATTCATTTATGATGTTAAATTAATGTTAAGGCAAATGAATATATCTTAGCCCACAAGAAATTATATGAATGAAAAATTTCAATATTAAGGCAGTTTTATTTTTAAATTATTTTGTTTTCGCGATTCTTCTGAATTCCGTGGGAACAGTAATTTTACAGATGCAGCAGAATTTCGGGATCTCCAAATCTTCAGCAAGTGTTCTGGAGGGTTTTAAAGATCTGCCGATTGCGATCTGTTCATTCATTCTGGCTTCGTTCTTACCCAAAATAGGAATTAAAAGATCTATGCTGATCGCTTTGCTTTTGGTGAGCTGCATGTGTTTCGTAATGCCTTTTGCCAATGCGTTTTGGTTTTTCAAATTATTGTTTACGATTGTCGGGGTTTCTTTTGCGTTAATTAAGATTTCCGTTTTCACTTCTATCGGTTTGGTAACGGATTCAGATAAGGAGCATTCAAGTTTTATGGGTTATCTGGAAGGTTTTTTTATGATCGGCGTATTATTGGGAAATGTTTTATTCAGCTTATTCATAGACGACCACAATCCGAGATCGACCCATTGGCTGAATGTGTATTGGGTTTTAGGAGGACTTTCGGCTCTGTCTTTTCTGTTCCTGTTTTTTACCAGATTAAATGAAAACGAAGCGAAAAGTGAGAAAACAGATTTGTTGGGAGATCTGAAAAACAGTGTGAGTTTATTCAGCTATAAAAAAGTCCTGTTCTTTTTATTGTGCGCTTTCCTTTTTGTTTTGGTAGAGCAGAGTTTCCAGACCTGGACGCCGACTTTTTACAAGGAAATTTTAAAAGTTCCGACTTCCATGAGTATTCAGGCGGGAGCGGTTTTGGCGGGAGCTTTCGCACTGGGAAGATTTCTTTCGGGTTTTTTCTCTAAAAAATTCAGTTGGATTTATGTGGTTTCGTTTTGCGTGGTAGGTTTTGCCATAAGTATTTTATTGGTTCTGCCTTTAACTCACAATATTAATATTGATGCGGGAACGACCTGGTTAAATGCTCCTTTGGTTGTTTACTTATTTCCTTTGATGGGCGGTTTATTGGCTCCTATTTATCCAAGCATCAACTCGGTGATTTTAGCCTCGATTCCCAAATATTTACACAGCGCAATGTCGGGTTTAATTGTCGTGTTCTCGGCAATCGGAGGAACTATCGGATCGATTATTACAGGTTTTGTGTTTCAGGAATTCAGCGGACAGCAGGCATTTTACCTTTCATTAATACCGCTTTCACTGTTGATTGTTTCAGCAGTTATTATGAACAAATTAAAAATAAATCCTAAAAAATAAAATGAACAAGCAATTATATATACATGAAATTCAGGCTCTTTTTGATGATGTACAGAGATCAGAGGTTTTTGAAGATCAGAAGATGATGACGGATGCGGTTCCTTTGTTTCCGGTCGAAGAAATTAATGCAAAATATGAAGCAGAAAAACAGTCAGAGAATTTTAATCTGAAAGAATTTGTCCTGTCAAATTTCGATTTTTTAGGAGCTAAAATTTCGATTCAGAGAGAAAATCATCTTCCGATTGAGGAACATATTGAAAAATTATGGGATGAACTGACAAGAACAGCTTATGAGGAAAAGGGGACTTTACTGAAACTTCCAAAACCGTATGTGGTTCCGGGAGGTCGTTTCAATGAATTTTTCTACTGGGACAGTTATTACATCATGTTGGGGCTTCAGGTTTCCGGAAGAGTGGAAATGATGGAAAATATTATTGAAAACTGTTCTTATCTCATTCAGAATGTAGGATTTGTACCGAATGCAAGCCGCACTCATTTCTTAAGCCGTTCTCAGCCGCCCTATTTCTCGTTGATGCTGGATCTGCTTTTCGAAACAACAAAAGACGAAAATATCTACATCAGATACTACGACACCTTAGAAAAGGAATATGCTTTCTGGATGAACGGAACGCAAAAACTGGAAAATGGTTCGGCGGTAAACAGAGTAGTGAAAACAATTCACGGAGATGTATTGAACAGATATTATGATGCTGAAAACATACCGCGCCCTGAAAGTTATTTAATTGATATTGAAGACAGTGAAAATGCGGGAGAAGAATTTTACCGAAACATCAGAAGCGCCTGCGAATCGGGTTGGGATTTTTCCAGCAGATGGTTTGCAGACGGAGAACATATACAGACTATTGAAACGTTGAATCTTGCTGAAGTTGATCTGAACTGCCTTTTATGGCATTTGGAAAAAACACTCGCAAAATCTTCATCGCTTCAAAAATTAAATGAAAAAGAAATTGATTATTCTGAAAGAGCAGCAAAGCGAAGACAAATAATAGATCAGTATTTCTGGGACGAAACTTCCGGAACGTACAAAGATTATCATATTCAAAAAAACACAAACACAGCGTCTGAACATATTGCTGCTCTTTATCCTTTATTCCTGAAAATCGCGAGTGAAGATCAGGCAAAAGCTGTTGCAAAAATTATTGAAGAAAAATTTCTGTATCAGGGAGGTTTGGTAACGACGACTCAAAACACAGGTCAGCAATGGGATTTTCCAAACGCCTGGGCGCCGTATCAGTGGTTGGGTTATCAGTCGATGAAAAACTACGGTTTTGATGATCTGGCTGAAAAAATTAAAAACAACTGGTGCAGCAATGTGGAAAGAGTGTACAAAAACACCGGAAAACTGATGGAAAAATACAATGCTTTAGACATCGAAACCGTTGCAGGAGGCGGAGAATATCCTAATCAGGATGGTTTCGGATGGACAAACGGAGTGTATCTCAAATTAAAAAAGAATTAAAACTAACAAATAAAAATCAAATAAGGCTATGAAAAAAAGATCGATGTTTTTACTTGCCGGTATTGCAACCTTGTATTACAACAATGCATACGCTCAGGAAACTCCTAAAGATTCCACGAGATCGGCTTCCATCGAACAGGTGGTTATTACGGGTAACTCTAACCCGAAAAAGAAAATAGAATCGAGTACGGCGATTTCTACTTTTACAGCAAAAGAAATCCAGAAACAAAACCCGATCAGTGCAGCAGCTTTGTTGCAGCGTGTTCCCGGTTTTGCGGTAGAAACTTCCGGTGGTGAAGTAGGAAACAACCTTTTCGCAAGAGGTATTCCTTCTGCGGGAGCGTATGAGTTTGTACAGGTTCAGGAAGATGGTCTTCCCGTGTTTGAAGACGGAGCATTACAGTTTGCCAATGCAGATAATTTCTTCCGTGTAGACAATTCGGTAAGCCGATTAGAAGCTTTGAGAGGAGGTTCAGGTTCTATTTTTGCGAACAATTCTCCGGGAGGTTTAATTAACTTTATTACCAAAGAAGGCGGAAACGATTTCCGAGGAACGGCAAAACTGGAAACCAGTACTTATGGATTAATGCGTACTGATGTAAATGTAGGAGGAGCTTTGGTTCAGGATAAATTATTCTTCAATGTAGGAGGTTTTTACAGAACAGATGACGGAATCAGAAAGACAGGTTTTAAAGCCAATCAGGGCGGACAGATCAGAATGAATCTGAAATATGTCTTCGATAAAGGCTATGCTAAAATCTATTACAAAAAACTGGATGACAGAAATACGTTCTTCCTTCCGATTCCTTTGGTGCAGAACGGAAATGATCTGAAAGAGTTTTCCGGTTTTGATGCCAATTACGGAACGTACAGTTACAGAAACATCAGTCAGTTGAATATTCCACAAGTGGGCGGAGGTTTTTTCAGCAGAAATTTAGAGGACGGAATTCATCCGAAAGTTGATGTTTTAGGAGCGGAATTCAAATATGATTTGGGTAGCAATTTCTCTGTTCTGAACAAGACAAGATATACCAATATCAATATGAATTATACAGGAATTTTCCCTGCAGGCGGGCCTCAAAGCGCGGCTGATTTCGCCAAAGGAGCAGGAATTGCAGGAAATACATTCCAATATTCAATGGTAAGCAACGGAGCGGTGGTAAATCCGGGCTACGTTCAGAAATTAGGATTCTGGGCAATTGATAAGCAGATGAATAATTTCGTCAACGATTTGCAGTTCAGTTATAAGTTTGATAAAGGGAATGTGACGGCAGGTTTCTACAAATCTAACTGGAAATCCCATCAATACTGGAACTGGAGCAATATTTTAACCACAGCCTCAGATAAACCGGAACTTTTGAATTTGGTAGATACTTCATTAACGCCAAACAGTGTAGGTTATTCTAAAACGTACAACGGAGTTACCAATATGTCGTTCCTGTTGAGAGATTCTCAGATTCAGGGAAGTCTGAATGATCTTTATCTGAATTTGGATTACAACATTACCGATGATCTTAGTTTTAACGGAGGAATTCGTTATAGCCGAGATTTCTATAAAGGTTACGGGGTGAACACAACGAGCGGAAATCTTAACAATTCCGGATTGACTACTGACGGAACGCACAGTTTTGCAACAACCACTGCGGACGAAAATATGTCTGTTTTAGGCAATAAATACACGTACTGGAATTTTGATGTGAATAAAGTTTCTTTCACAACGGCGCTGAATTATAAAATCAATAAAGAAAATGCAGTGTATGCCCGTTTCTCCAATGGTTTCAGATCGCCTAATGAGGAAGCGTACTACAACAATATGAATAATTTATCTGTTGTAAAGCCAGTAACAACCAATCAGTTGGAAGTAGGGTATAAGTACTATTCAAGAACGTTTGATGTGGCGGTAATTCCGTTCTATTCTACATTGAAAAATCTTTCATTTACCGATGTGTATTCAGACGGAAGCTCAGAGAACAAATTTGCAAATACCACGAACTTAGGAGTTGAGCTGGAAGGATACGCAAGATTATTCAACAACGTGTTTGAAGTAACTTTCAACGGAACGATTCAAAGTCCGAAATACAAAGATTTCACGGGAAGAAATGCGGATGGATCTACATTCAATTATGACGGAAATACCGTGAGAAGAATGCCGAAATTCTACTTTAATATTTCTCCTGCGGTAAATCTTACCAAAGAATGGAGAGCTTATGTAAGCATGAATTACTACGGAAAACGTTTTCAGGATGAGAAAAATGCGCAGACTCTGCCTTCTTTCTCAGAATTTGGAGCGGGAACTTCTTATCAGTTAGGCAAAATCCGTTTTGCAGTGGACGGAACCAATATCTTTAATACCATCGGAATTACAGAAGGTGATCCAAGAGCCGGATCTCCATCGGGAGACGGAATTATTATGGCAAGACCAATTATGGGTGCTGCCGTAAGAGCTTCTATTACGCTGGATTTCTAAAATTACTTTCTTCATACAATTGATAAAACCGTCTGGATTTTTCTGACGGTTTTTATTTTAATATATCTTAGTCTTTTTCAGGGCTCTTTTCAAATTTTCAAAATCATCATCTTTGTATCTTCTTGAGCCGGATAAATTTATTTCTTTTAAATTTTTTGGAAAAAGATCAGGATTTAAATCTTTAAGTTTTGTCTCGCTCAAACCTAAATATTTTAAGTTTAACATTTGGTTGAGGGTTTTTGGTAATTTATTCAGTTCGCAGTTTTCAATACGTAATGTTTTTAATTGATCTAATTGCGATATTGTCTCAGGAATTGTCTCAATGTCATTTCCTCTAATCATCAAGTATGTTAATGATTTTATCTGAGTGATCCACTCTGGAAAGGTTTTAAACGGAAGATTTAAAAGCCAAATCTTTTTTAGTTTTTTCAAGTCAGCAATTTCTTTCGGAAGTTCAAAATCATCCAAATTATAAATAAAAGGATGTGCCTGAATTTCTAAGGTTCTCAAGTTGATAAATTGCGAAAAAATGGCACCTTTGTCCTTTAGATTGTATTCTATAAACGGCAGACTTAGTTTTTTACAATTCTTTGGATTTTCAAGTGCTTCGCTTAATGATGAAAATTTATTTTTCCTAAAAGAATACATTACAATATTATTACTATCTAAACTTTAAACATTTTGTCCTTTAGCCAATTTTCTCAAATTTTTCAATTTCCCGGTAATCTGATCTGCTCCTTCTTTATTTTTTTCTTTTTTCAGGTTTTCTCTGGCTTTTTTGAAGGAATCAATATAATGATCAAATACTTTTTCTTTAATTAACGGGTCGTCTACAGCTTCGTATAATCCGCTTAAGATCCATTCGAAAATACCATATTGGCTTAAGCTTTTATTTAAGAAATTCGTAAGACCAATCACCATTTGCTCATTCCATGATTTGATATTCATAATAGCCCGGAATACATCGGTTGTTGCGGAATAGATTGTCAAGAACCATTCGCCGAGTTCTTGAAAATAGGCTGCTTCTTTATCCTTGCCCTGCTCTTTATAATATTCTGATATCGAATCGCAGGAGACTTTACTGCTCATATATCCATTACTAGCCCATAAAAATCCCGATACATCGAAAACTCCATTCATGAGTCCGTTAACAAAAACAGTAAGTCCCATTAAATCATACTTTTGGTCGGTTTGAAGTAAGTCTGAATGGTTGGGAAGCTCATTCGCTATTTCATCATATTTATCTTTCAAATCCTGATGGTTTGCCCAAAAAGGAAAAAGATTGACAAATAATGCACGTTCTATGATTTCCTGATTCAGTTCTACACCATTTTTTGCATAATCCGGCAATTCGCTGCATGCTTCTAAATATTCTTTAAATGAATCTCCTGCTAATTTTTTTATCAGTTCTTCTTTGTTCATGTTTAATAATTTTAAATTTTAGGTATTAGTTTATTTACAATTGTTGTTTTGAAAGAATATGGGTAACTTTTTATTTATATCCAAAAATTCTCAGTCCCTCTTCTGTTATTTCATATTCCAACAGTCCCATATTCTTTATGATCTGTTCAATTTTTTCTATCGGCTGAAAAAAAAATTCTGATGTCAGTTTTTCATTTCTGTTCCAACGTTCTGTTTCATGTCTTTCAGGAATCAGAATCCATTCAATTTCTTTAAATCTGAATGGTTCCAGTTCGCTTACGTCTCCAAAACCTTTCTCATTAAAACCTCCAAGATGAAATTTGTATTTTCTGTCGTTAAGCAGAAACTTAATATATGCAGACTGAATGTTAATTTCTGCATCCTGCATTTCTGTCAGTAACCTGAACCATTTTGAGTTGTTCATATAAGAAGCCCTTTTCAGAATTTCTTTCTCCAGTTTGTCCATAGAGACCTTATTTATTTTTTCGGGATAAGCTCATCAATGTATTTTAGCATCGTTTCTTTTACCGTGCTTTCATTAAAATCTATGGTAACGGTTAAATTTCTTTCGTTTTCTGTAAATCTTATTGTATTGTTATCCGGCTCTTCAATCTGTCCGTCAACGATGAAAGTGAAGTTTTTTCCAAAAGCTGTTCGGGAAAGCTCAATATTCCAATCTGGAACATCACTAAAATTTAATTCTCTTACCGGAAAAATACTTTCAAAATTTAAAATAACAGAGTGATCTGTACGTTCTGTGGATAATAATTTGCAGGCACTCCGTTCTCTGCTTTGTACTTCAATAATTCCATCGGTACCAATGTATTTGTTTAATTCCTGTTCCATATTTTTAGTTATTTGTTTTATGAAGTTTATTCAATTTCAATTTTGTGATAAGCCATCCATCGTTTTAAATTTCCAACCATCCTTTTTAGATGATCTTCATTCAGGAAGATATTTGTCCAGAATTCAAATCTGTCGCACTGCACACTGATGTAATACGTCATGACAGCTAAACAGGCGTAAGATAAGAACTTTTTTTCTTCGTTGCTGATTGCTGTTACCGTTTCATAACCCTGTAAAAACTTTCTGCTTTTACCCGATATTCTTCCTCGTTCAGGTTCGTTGCCAAAAGCTGAAACAGGAAGTAGGAAATATCAAAACATAAATAGCCGTTTCCGCAGAAATCAAAATCGAAAAAAGTAACTTCCTTTTCATTATCAATATGCAGATTATCAAACCAGACATCAAGATGTACACTTCCGTATCTCATTTGCTGTCTGTCGAAAGTTTCGAATTTAAGGCTTAAAAATTCAGATAATTTCTCCAGAAAAATAACTTCGGAATTGCCATCGTTAAAGAATTTTTTTATCTTTTCAACAGGGTCTGTAAGCAGATTTTTTGAATCATAAGAAATCCTGTTCAGTTCAAAATGCTCTGCCGACTGATGAACTCTGGCTAAAGCCTGTCCGATCAGAAAACTTGTTTCAGGTGAGAGTTTTGCCGTTTTTATGCCTTTCGCATAAGAAAATAAAACCCCGAACCTTTTTCCTTCCGGTGCTTCAATTTTCTGAATATAGTCGCCGAATTTGTCTGCAATAGGAAAAGCAACCTGCCCGTTTGCGTCTTTTAAATGAAGAAGAAGCTTTAGTTCTTCCTCAATTTCAGATTTTGTCCGCCAATGATGAGTATACATCCTGAAAACAAATTTCTTTTCCTCATCATGAACCATGTACAAATGATTCATGGCAAGCCGAAAGATGTGGCACTCGGTTTTACCGCTCAGTCCGTATTTTTGTTGAATAAGATATCCGAGATACACGGGATCAAGCGTACTGTTTATAGCAGGGAATTTTTCTGTCATTAATTCTTTATTTCTGTTTAATCGTGAGTGAACAGTACTTTATATGAAAGAATCTTGTTTGTAATCAAATGCAAATGAATGTAGTTTAAAACAACCTTGTTTGTAACAAAATGCAAATCAATTTAGATTAAAACAGAACGGTTCGTATCTAAACTCTCTTAGCTCACCCACACTCAAACACTCTTACTTAAAAAACGGATTATACTCCTTCTCAAAACCGATTTTCGTAGGATTTCCATGTCCGGAGAAAACCTGAGTGTCGTTATCCAAAATGAAAAGTTTGGTTTTGATTCCTTCAATTAACTGCTCGTAGTTTCCTTTGTAAAGATCAGTCCTTCCGATACTGCCTTCAAACAGAACATCCCCTGAAATAATGAACTTCTGATTTTCGTTATGATAAACCACACTCCCCGGAGAATGTCCCGGAACATGATAGATTTTAAACTTTTCTCCGTCAAATTCCAGTTCGTCACCCTCATTAATATATTGAATTTCCACATTAATATGATTCAGCTCAAAACCAAACCTCATCCCGCTGATCTGGAACATATCCAACACTTCCTTATCTTCTCTGTGCATCAGAACAGGGACTTTATACGTGTCAAAAGCCCATTGTAAGCCTAAAACATGATCAATATGAGCGTGCGTTAAAAGAATTTTTTCAATTGTCAGTTCATTTTCTGAAATGAAACTTTCGATCGCTTTGGTTTCCTGTCCGTTCATATTTCCGGGATCAAATAACCATGCTTTTTTATTTTCGTTATAAAGGATATAAGTGTTTTCGCTTGCAAAATTGAATACGAAACCTTGAATCTGAAGCATATTCTGAATATTTTTTTATTAAAACAAAGGTAGCTACAAAAGTTTTTGTTTAAAAATAAAACTTGTTTAAACTAATTTCAGAATTAACCGCAAAAGGGACAAAAGATAATTTTAAAGCGAATTTTTAGAATAATCAAAGCGCTCAAAAGAATAAAAATCAAAGATTTTTAAAAACTGTTGTGAGCTTTTTCATTTATAATGATCAGCTTCAAATAAAAAATAGTAGATCTTTTGTGACTTTTGCGGTTAAATAAAAGTTTAAACAGACTTATAGTTTTGATTTAAATTTTAACCGCAAAAGATGCAAAAGATTATTGGATTTATTTAAAGTATTTCAAAAGCCTGCAAAGAGAAAAAATCTTTGATTTTTTAAACTTATGTGTGCTTTTTTTCCTATTTAATTATTAAACTTAAATAACCTGAGTTCGGGATAAGAAATAAATTTAGATATTTGATTTATAGCATTATATTAATTTATCGCAAAGAAAAACAAAAGATTTTTTTTAATTATTAAAAGTTGGTAAGCTAAACAAAGGCACTTCGTTTATTTAAAAAAGACAAAAATGGTATTACTTTGATAAGTTTTACGCCTTCGTATATCTTAAAAGCTGAACTCCTGATAATTGAATCTCTTTGTTTAACCTTGCGTTTAATAAGAATTATCCCGAACTTAGGATAAATAACTAAAATGTAAAATCTTTTGCGGTTAAGATAAAATTCAGGCATTTTTTAATGAATAAAGATATGTTACTTTGTTGTTTAAAAACGATTTTTCGTTATCTTCGTCATAATGAAAACATTGCAGCTACTTTTACTTTCTTTGGGCGGACTGGTTTTTGGACAGAACATCCAGAGCATTCAACTGTTCAATCCACAGACCAATGACGAAACGCCGGTTATTAATTTTAATCAGCAGTTGGTTTTAAGTTTCGATGATCTTACCAACGCAAGTGAAATTTACAGATACACCATAAAGCATTACAACAGAAACTGGGAAGACGATAATCTGTTTTTTACCGAGTTTGCCAACGGAAGTTTAAATGGTTTGCTGGATAAATTTCAGTACTCTTTCAACACCCTGCAATCGTACACCCATTACACACTGAGCTTTCCGAATGAAAAAATGCAGCCAAAAATTTCAGGAAATTTTGAACTAATTGTTTATAAAGATTCTGCCGAGAAGCCTCTTTTTAAAAGAAGATTTTATGTGGTGGAGGATGCGGCAACTTTAGCGGTAGGAGTTTCAAGATTTGCCGACGCAAGAAATCCCGAAGCCAACCAAAGGGTAGAAGTGAAAGCCGTTCCGAAAGGGGGAGATTTAGCCTCGAATGTCAATTCCATGACACTGAATGTAATGCAGAACAATAATCCTAATGTTACAATAAATAATTTAAAACCAAGTGCTACATTGGGGAACCAGCTTCTTTTTCAGCAGTTGTCATTGGTTTTTCCCGGAAATAACGAGTTTTATTATTTTGACAATAAAAATATGAATATGGCGGCCGACATGGTTCGTGCAACCGAGCAGTTGGAAGGAGTCAACCAGACTTATCTTCATCCGGTATGGGCTTTTCCGCTGAATTACCAGTATCAGCCGGACGTAAACGGAGCTTGGTATTACCGAAGAAATGATCTGGGAAGAGAAAGAGATGCGACGAGGGAAGCAGATTATTCATGGGTGCATTTTTATCTCGATT
This sequence comes from Chryseobacterium urinae, assembly GCF_030518295.1. Classification (NCBI taxonomy): domain Bacteria; kingdom Pseudomonadati; phylum Bacteroidota; class Flavobacteriia; order Flavobacteriales; family Weeksellaceae; genus Chryseobacterium; species Chryseobacterium urinae. The sequence continues at coordinate 102,647 of NZ_JAULSJ010000013.1, forward strand.
CTGAACCTACTGACAAAGAAATTTTTGTTTTGGGAGGTTTTAATAATTTTAAGCCAAGTAAAGAAAACCAGATGCAGTATGATGAAGCTTCAAAAAAATATGTAGCAAAAATATATCTGAAGCAGGGTTTTTACAACTACATTCTGGCAACAAAAAATCCTGACGGAACGCTGAATTTTGGTGAAGTGAACGGGAATTTCTGGCAGACGGAAAACCTTTATCAGGCATTTTTATATTATGCTCCTTTCGGAAGAAATTATGACGGATTAATGGGATATGGTGAATTCAGAACGCCGGTGAGATAATTTTTTTTAAGGCTTTAATTTATTTACAAAAGATTAGAACTGAAAATCTATAATTAAAAAACCTCACAGATAAATCCGTGAGATTTGCATATAATAATAGTCTGGAAGTTGCATAAATCTATGTTTTGAATACGGCTGTAATCAGAATATTTTTTTCATCTTCAAAAAGATAATGAATGTTTACGGGATAGCCCTGCATTGTTTCAACAAGAGTTTCCTGAAATCTCTTTTTCTCTTTTTCTGAAATTGCGTTTACACATTCTTTTAGTTCTTCTAAAAAATCCATGCCTTTATTTTGTTTTTCGGCATTAAAAACTCTCATAAGGAGTCTTATGTCGTTTTTGGCGATAGAAGAGAGCAGTATATTCATTTTAAGCACAAAACTTTTTCAGCTCAGAAATGTTTTCATAGAAATCCAGTTTGGTTTTGGGGTTTTCCTTATGAAACTGAATTCTGTATAGAATTTCATCCATGCAGAATTGTGGTATTTCTGCTGTTCTTTCTGTCTCAAAATTTTCTATCATTTGTGCAAAAGCTTCCAGCATTTCAGAATTTAAGTTCTCAATTTTACTTTTCAGAATTTCTACAGTTGCATTCATCATTTCTTTATTTAAGAGATTGAACTTTTTATTTGATAGGGTAAAGGTAATGAAAAATTATTTTATTTTAAAAATTTATTTAATTTTTAAGGGGTGTTTTATTTATTTACTATTTTTTTATCATTTTGCATTTTTTTTATAGGGGTATTTGTTTATTTTATCGATTATTTGTTTTTGTAGAATAGTGAAGTTTTTTTTGTATAATTCAAACAACTTTGAATTATAATGCACTACATAGTGAAAAATTTTAATTCAAGAATGCATGATTTATATTAAATATTTTAACATAAAATCTGTTTTGAGATAAAATTTTACATTGATAATGTTAATTGTTATAAAATCGTAATTGTGATTTTTTCTGTGATATATATTTTCTATTGAATAATTAATATTTATTTCGTTAATTTGGTGTAGAGTTTATGTTAATTAAATTTAAAACCATTAAATATTTATTATGAAAATGAAATTTATCCTAGTGTCAAGTGTTGCTGTATGCTCTTTTGTTTTCGGGCAAAATGTTCCTTCAAAATTAATTCCGGCGAAAGACGGATTGCATGCAGATTTTATGAGATTCGAAAAAGACAGACCTGCTTTTCAGGGCAGTCCCGTTTTGTTCGATGAAGCTTCGCAGAGACTTTCTCAGGCTCAAGGTCGTAAGTTGGGATTTGAAAAAGATCAGTTGGGATTTGAAACACACAGATTCCAGCAGACCATTGATGGTATTCCTGTAGAATACGGAATGATGGCTGTACAGACAAAAGACGGCAAGATTGTAGGAGAGTCCGGAAAATGGATCGTTAAAACTCCGAAAAATTTAGAGAAAAGCGCAAAAATTTCAGAAAACATCGCTTTACAGAATGCAATGGCATTTGTAGGGGCTGAATCTTACAAATGGCAGAATAAAGAAGAAGAAGAATTCATTAAAAAAGAATCTAATGATGCCAATGCTTCTTTTGCTCCTAAAGGTGAAGTAGTTTATTACTCTGATCCGTCAGATGAAAAAATGAACGACTTAAAATTAGCCTATAAATTTGATATCTATGCAGAGAAACCTTTAAGCAGACAATATGTTTTTGTGGATGCAAAAGACGGAAAAGTATTGGGTGTTGATGCAATCATTCATGAAGTAAACGCTCCGGGAACGGCAGTTACAGGATACAGCGGTACGAGAAGCATCGTATCAGATTCTTACAACGGAAGCTACCGATTAAGAGAAACCGGAAGAAACGGCGGAACGGCAGTGCAGACCTTTAACCTGAAAAAAGGAACCAGCTACGCTTCAGCAGTAGATTTTACAGATGCGGATAACACATGGAATAATGTTAATACAAACAAAGACGAGTATGCAACCGATGCACATTGGGGTGCCGAAATGACTTTGGATTATCTGTACACAAAATTCGGAAGAAAGAGTATTGATAACAACCATTTTGCGATAAAATCTTACGTGCATTATTCTACTAACTATTTTAATGCGTTCTGGGACGGAACGAGAATGACGTATGGTGATGGAAGTTCATCTACCAATGGAGGAAAACCTCTTACAGCGTTAGACGTTTGCGGACATGAGATTGCTCACGGAATGACTTCCAAAACAGCAAACCTTGCTTACCAGAGAGAATCCGGAGCATTGAATGAAGGTTTCTCCGATATCTTTGGAAATTCAATAGAACGTTGGGCAAGACCTACACAGAATAGTTGGAAATTAGGAGAAGATTTCAGCTACGTGATCAGAGATATGGCAAACCCGAATGCTTACGGACAGCCGGATACCTATCTTGGAACATACTGGAAAGCAACCACGACAACAGGTTGTGTAACTCCTTCCCAAACCAATGACTATTGTGGAGTTCATACCAATTCAGGAGTTCTTAATTTCTGGTACTATTTATTAGTAACCGGAGGAAGCGGAACCAATGACAAAGGATTTGCTTACAACGTTACAGGAATCGGTCTGGATAAAGCAGCAGCAATTGCTTACAGAACACTGACTACTTATTTGTCTTCTTCATCTACTTTCCTGAATGCAAGAACATATTCTCTTCAGGCAGCAGCAGATTTATATGGTGCAGGAAGTGCTGAAGTTACTCAGGTTACCAACGCATGGAATGCCGTAGGTGTAGGAGGCGGAACTTCTGCAGCAGGAAAAACAGCAGTTTCAGATGCATTGTTATACACCATCAGTCCAAATCCGGCAACAGATAAATTTACCGTTTCATTCGATGGTAAAGAAGGAAGTGGAGTAGTAGAAGTAATGAGCTTGACAGGAAAAAGAGAAATTTCCGAGAAAGTGAAATTAACAGACGGAGCAAACAGAGTGGAAATTCAGCTTCCGGGTAATATGCTTCCGGGAATTTATGTAGTAACCGTAAACGGACAAAAAGCAGGGAACTTAATTAAAAAATAATAGTATACCATAATATTTTTAAAAGCAAGACCACAGAAATTTTTCTGTGGTCTTCTTTATTGTTCTTGAGATTTAAAAGGGACTATACCAGATAAAACTCATGAAGTTTTTCCTCGCAAAGTGTTTTTACCACTTCAATCCATCGGTCTTCATCATTAAGACAGGGAATATAATGGAAGTTTTCGCCGCCGCCATGTAAAAACTGCTCTTTTCCTTCTACGGAAATTTCTTCCAGTGTTTCTAGGCAGTCTGAAACGAAAGCCGGACAGACAATGGCTAGGTTTTTCACTCCTTTCTTAGGAATGGTTTCCAGTGTTTCATCGGTGTAAGGTTCAATCCATTTGTCTTTTCCTAATCTTGACTGGAAAGAAACAATGGTTTTTTCCTTCGGAAGATTCAGTTTTTCAATTACCAGATTGGTTGTTTTAAAACATTGGTGACGGTAGCAAAACGTATGACTCGGATTGCTTTCTCTGGAACAGCAGTCGTTCAGATTACACGTTTTCGTAGGATCGGTTTTATAAATATGTCTTTCCGGAACACCGTGATAAGAAAACTGCAAAGCGTCGAAATTTTCAGGAAGTTTTTCTCTGATGCTTTCTGCTAAACAGTTGATGTAAATATCACGATCGTAAAAAGGCTGAATATAATTGATCTTTACCTTCGGAAACTTCTGTTTTCTTACTTCTTCTGCTTTTTCTACCACCGTTTCTGTCGTGCTCATCGCATACTGAGGATACAGCGGGAAAAGTACAATTTCGGAAACTCCCTGATCTACCAGTTTCTGAATTCCGGCTTCAATACTCGGCTGTGCATATCTCATCCCGATTTCCACAGGAACATCAACCACTTTCTGAAGCTTCTTCTGAATTTTTTCTGTGATCACGATAAGCGGCGAACCTTTGTCCGTCCATACCGTTTTATATGCTTCCGCAGATTTTTTCGGTCTTGTGTTCAGGATAATTCCCTGTACCAGAAGCGCACGGAAGAACCAGCGGTAATCGATCACTTTTTCATCCATCAGGAATTCATCCAGATATTCTCTTACATCATTTACTGCCGTAGATTTCGGCGAACCAAGATTTACTAATAAAATTCCTTTCATAAAATATAAATAATGAGCAATGGGTAACGAATAATTAAAATATTACTGATTGCTTATGTTTTTTATCCGTTTACAGCTTCTACTTTTTCTACTAAATCCGGAACAAACTGCTTTAAAATATTTTCAATTCCGCCTTTTAGCGTAGCTGTTGAGCTTGGACATCCGGAACAGGCACCCTGTAAAAGCATTTTTGCGGTTTTATTTTCTTTATCATATTCCATTAAAGAAATTTTTCCGCCGTCGTTTTCTACTGCAGGAGCCACATATTCATTTAAAATGTCTGAAATTTTCTGTTCGTCGTCTGTATATTCTCTGTTGATGATTTTTTCAACCGGATTTTCATGCTTCTGGGCTTCAATATTTGAAATTTCGCCTCCGTTTTGCAGGTATTCTGCAATTAATGCACGAACCGTCATCATTACCTGATGCCATTCTACAGAATTATCTCTCGTAACTGCCACAAAATTATCTGAGATAAAAACTTCCTTTGCAAAATCAAATTCATTGAAAATTGCCTGAGCTAAAGGAACACCTTCCGCCGCGTCTCTTGATTTTACCTCTACAAAACCTTCAAGCAGCAACTTGTTCGAAACAAATTTCATTACATTCGGGTTCGGAGTCATTTCCGCATAGATCTGGTACATTTCTTTCTTCTTCTGAAGATAAATTCTCGGGTTTGCAAGCAATTCATCCTCAATTACATTTTTAAGGCTTTCTGCCACGTGTTCCCATTCTACCGTATCCTGTTTGGCAACTGCCACAAAATTTGCTGTGATGAAAATTCTTTCCACAAACGGATAATTGAAAAGCTCCTGAGCAATAGGAATTTCTGAAATATCTGAATCTCTGTCCAACTCCAAAGATCCCGGAATGAGGTTGTAATCTGCTACAAATTTCATCACTTTCGGGTTTTCGGTTGGCTCTATAAGTATCGTACGCATTTTTTCTTTAAATTTGAGATACAAAAATACGCAATTAGAAATAAGAAGCCGGAAGTTGGGAGTTAGATTTTTGCTATCACTGTAATTTACAATCTATGATTTCAATCGATCATTTTCAACTTGGCGCATTATAAAATTTTCAAAATAAAAAATATGGCACTTATAAAAGAACTTTTAGGGAAATCCCCACAAATAGGAGAAAATACATTTTTAGCAGAAACAGCAACCATTATCGGAGATGTTACGATGGGAAAAGACTGCAGTATTTGGTATAATGCGGTGATTAGAGGAGATGTTCACTACATCAAAATGGGGAATAAAGTAAATGTTCAGGACAATGCAATGTTACACTGTACGTACCAGAAACATCCTTTGAATATCGGAAACAATGTATCCATCGGTCATAATGCGATTGTTCACGGATGTACCATTAAAGACAATGTGCTTATCGGAATGGGAGCAATTGTAATGGACGACTGTCTTGTGGAAGAAAACTCGATCATTGGAGCAGGATCTGTGGTAACGCAGGGAACCCATGTAAAATCGGGAGAAGTTTGGGGCGGTGTTCCGGCAAGAAAAATTAAAGACATCAATTCGCAGCTTCTCGAAGGAGAAGTGAACAGAATTGCAGATAATTATGTGAAATATTCTTCATGGTATAAAGAAAACGTGAAAAACGTTGAAGGATAAACTTTAATTTGATGGTGAATGGTGAATTTTGCTTCGCAAGTAAATTTTCCACAGTAAATTTAAATTCATAAAAATAAAAAGCATTGCTGAAATTTTCAGTAATGCTTTTTTATCCTTAGTGAAATTCCTGATAGAATTTTAGAGTATTTTTTATTAGTAAATCAGTTCGGCTTTGCCTTTTATACATTTAATTGCCGTTGGAGGATTTACCATCATGCAGTCCGACATAATTCCGTATTTCTGGTTAAATACTTTTACTTTTTCAGTATAATCATCAATTCTGCTTAGAATACTTTTCTCTATTTTTTTAGGATAGGCAATGTACAGTTGAGGTCCGCCGCAGGATTTTGCGCCCATCGGAGCGAAAGCCCATTCAGTTGCATCCGTACATTTTTCTTTCGTAACTTCAGATTCAATGGAAACCCGAATTCTGTCGAGCTGTGCCTGATCGTATTTCTGGCTGCTTTCATCGGCAGGTCTTTCTGCGATATCCTGAGGAAGATTGGCATTTGCTTCTTTTGCGGTTCCGCAGGAAACAAATAGCACCGAAAAGCTTAATAATACAGCAGAAATATAAGAAAGAGGTTTTAGCATAATTACTTTTTTCTGTTTCAAAATTTTCAAAACTTATGCCAAGATAAGGATTTTAAGTTTCATTTCCGTAATTTTGACAACGATGAACAATCATTTTTTTGACTTAATAGAACATACCAACCGAAGCGTATTTTTAACGGGAAAAGCAGGAACAGGAAAGACGACTTTCCTCAACGATTTTGTAAAGCGTACCAGAAAAAAACACATCGTTGTTGCTCCTACAGGAATTGCAGCCATTAATGCAGGTGGCGTAACCATTCATTCTATGTTTGGACTGCCGCTGAGAACGTTTTTACCAACTACGGAAAGAATTGATACGAGTCTGGCAAATAATATTGCCGACCTGATGCCTCATTTCAAATACAGAAAAGATAAGCTTAAACTTCTGCGGGAAGTAGAGGTGATTATTATTGATGAGGTTTCCATGCTTCGATCTGATGTTCTGGATATGATGGATTTTTCTCTGAGATTTATCCGTAGAAATAATCAGCGTTTTGGAGGGGTTCAGATGCTGTTCATCGGGGATTTGTATCAGCTTCCTCCGGTTGTGAGGGATGAGCATATTCTTAAAATGTACTACAATTCGCCTTTCTTTTTTGATAGCCATGCGATTAAGGAAATTCCGTTGATTACGATAGAGTTAACCAAAGTTTACCGTCAGTCGGATGAAGATTTTCTTGCTATTCTTAATGCGATCCGTGACGGAGATACTGCGAATATAGATTTTGAAAGACTAAATGAAAGATATGATCCGGATTTTAATTCTGGAGACGAACCTTATGTTTACCTGTGTTCGCACAATAAAATGGCGGACGATATCAATCAGGAAAAACTCGACGAAATAAAAGTAACGTCCAAAACCTACGAAGCGAAACTTTTTGGTGAATTTAAAGAAAACCAGTTCCCGAACGAACAGTTTTTAGACCTGAAAATCGGAGCTCAGATCATGTTTATCCGAAATGATATTTCAGGAGAAAAAAGATATTTCAACGGAAAGCTGGGCGAAATTTCTGCGTTGGACGAAAACGAAATTAAAGTAATTCTGGATGGAAGCGAAAGAGAGATTACCGTAAAGCGTGAAGTCTGGGAACAGAAAAAATATTTTCTGGATACGGATAAGAATATTAAGGAAGAAGTTTTGGGAAGCTTTGAACAGTTCCCGATAAAACTTGCCTGGGCGGTTACCATTCATAAAAGTCAGGGTTTAACGTTTGACCGTGTGATTATTGATGCCGGAAAAAGTTTTACCGCAGGACAGGTGTATGTTGCCTTATCGCGTTGCCGTACTTTGGAAGGGATTGTTTTGAAATCTAGGATTACGCCTGAAGTTATTTTCAAAGACAACAGAATCCTTCATTTTCATTCCGATACAGTTGCCAATGATCAGGTAGAAGGGATTTTAAATAACGAAAAATACGATTACAGTATCAGGAAAGTACTTCGTGCTGTAGATTCTCAATGGCTTTTAAAAGAAATTGAAGACTGGAATAATCTTTCAATCGTAACGAAAAGTCTGGATCATCTTAAAACAAAGCAATTATATAACCAGTTAAAACCTGAAATTGTCAATCTCGGCAAGATTTTCGAAAAACTGGAAAGGGTTATTTCCCAAAAGGTGAATAATTTCATTGAACAAAAAGAAGAATGGTCTGAAATTGAAAGCAAAACCAAAGGTGCGGTGAACTTCTTTTTTACCGCAATCAGAGATAAGGTTTTCAGTCCGCTGAAAGATTTTTATGCCGAAATTAAAGGAACAAAAGGTCTGAAACAGTATAATGAAGATTTCCGGGTTTGGCTGGAAGATATTGAAGAATATTTAAACAGTTTAAAGGAAATTCACTTGCTGGAAACCAAGCTTCTGGATGAGATCAACAACAAGGAAGTGACTATGAAAGTCGCAAAAGTTCCTTCTCAGGTTCTTACGTTCCAGTTGTTTGAGCAGGGAAAAACCATCGGGGAAATCGCTCTGGAAAGAGGTTTGGTGAAAGAAACCGTGATTGGTCATCTGGCGAAATTTGCCGAACAGGGATTGCTTGATATTTCAAGAGTGGTTACTTCAGATAAAATAAAAGCCTTTGAAGATATTTTCTACAAAGATCCCAAAGAAACTTTAACGGAGTGGAAAAATGTTCTCCCAAGTGATTTTGAATTTAATGAAATCAGGATTCTGATCAATCATTTTAATTACCTGAAGGAGAAGAATCAATAAATATTGCTGATCTGTCAGCCACAAACCTCACAGGTTTTTAAAACCTGTGAGGTTTTTTTATCATAATTTTTTTTTGGAAGAATAAATTCCTGATGAATTTTTGTATTTTTAGGTATTAAATCCTCATCACAATGAAATATCTATTTACTTTTTTGTTTGCATTTTTACTGAATGCAGATCACGATTCTAAATTCAATTACGATCTGCTCATTGGTTCATGGTCGCAGAAATCCATTGCGAACAGCAATTCTACCGGAATATTCACCTTTAAAAAAGACAGTACGGCAAGTCTTGAAATGATCGATCAGGCTTCCAACGGAATGATTGGCGGAATGACCGGTCCTTATAAAATTGAAAGAACCAAAGGAAATTTGAAAATTACGTTACTGGGAAAAGAAAAGACATTTGAAATTCAGGAACTGAGCAAAGATGTCTTGGTAATTCAGAATAAAAAAGAAGGTAAGGAAAAACAGATTTTTAAACGGTACATTGATAAATAGCTTTAATTTAAGATTGTCATAAAAACGCCTTTATGATCACTCACTACATTTTTATCCACAAAAATTCCGCATTTTGTATCGTCTGAAAAACCTACGGGAATAATAATGTGATCAATATTTTCTTCAATTTCTGAAGTTACAGGGATGATGTTCAGTTCTTCAAAAAGATTTTTTAAAGCTTCTGTTGTTTTTAAATTAATTGAAAATTGTTCCTCTCCTTTTCGGAAGGAGGTATTAAAATCGCCAACGATAAAAATATTTTTGTTCTCTGCATAAATTTTTCGACAATCCTGAATCGTATTCTGTAATTCAATATCAACAAAAGGTTTTTGGTTAAACCAAGTTCCGATAATGGTGCAGTAGAAAACAATTTTTCCCAATTCTGTTTCGAATTCCAAAGCGAGATTGGTTTTATCATCCGTCACAGCATATTTTTTCGAATAAGGAATTTTAGAGTATAAAATTGTCCGGAAAGCCTTTTCTCCTTTTAAATATTCCGAATAATTGAGATTTTCATAAACGGTATTTTCAGGAATCGGCGAACAGAGATATTGATACGGAAAATTTTGAAGATCAAGATCAATGGCTTCCGTGAGAATAAGAAAATCGAAATCAAACTGATTAAGAAATTCCGCGGTTCCTGAAGAATTCTTTTTTCTTGCCCAATCGATGTTGAGGGTTGCAATTTTCAATAGTCTCTGTTTAAAATTAATTTCCGTTGATTGTTGTCATAATAACTTGAATGACGACTTGTATCTTTGAAGAATATTTCTTCATTTTCTATTTCATTAAATCTTTGCTTATCGGTTTTTGCAAAATCAATCAGCGTAAATGTGTTTTCATCTAAAATGGTGAAATCAACAAGTTTTAAATATTCAGGAACAGATTTTCTGTCGATCATAATCTTTCCGCCGCCAAGTTGATGTCTGTCCTGTCCATTTTTCTTCACTCCGGAAACCCAATATTCTTCGCCCGTTTCAATATCAAAATGATTTCCCGAAATGCCGGGAATTTTAAGTTTTTTAAGAGCCTTATTATTGAAATATACTGTTTGTCCGGATTTTGAAAATTCAACCCAACCAATCCACGCAGATCCGTGATGACCGGAAGATTTGTTTTCGATATATCTTATTTTTGATTTCATGTTTCAATTATTGATCTTATCTTTTTAATTTCTCAAAGTCATATAAAGTAATGAAATCAATTTTATGACCCCATATTTCATTCATTTTCGCCATGGGAAAAACTCCTGAAATAGAGGTGTTTTCAAATTCATCCTTGAAATAATATTTTATATCTGCTTTATAGATTAAAGATGTTTTTACATTGCTTTTTAAAGATAAAAGAGATTTCCAGTCTTTATCTTCCTTCCCTTCGTTATAGTAAGCTCCTGTGAAAAAAACTTCAATCGTATTTTCTTTAATATCTTTTGAGAAAATATTCTTCTCCTTACTTAAAGGATAATATTCTTTGTAAGGTTCCATGCTCAAAACGCGGTATTCATATTTATTGCCCTTTTCTTTCAGTTCTAAAATAATTTTTGAACCTAAAGGAAAAGTAAATGTTCCATATTCGGTAGGAAATGTAGTAGGAATATTCAGATTTTTTTGAGAAAATATTTTTCCTGTAAAAATTAAAATGATAATAAGAAATAAAAGTTTTTTCATGGTTAAATTTTGAATTGAAATCAATACCAAATATACAAAAAGTGATTATTCAAAAAAGCGATTTAATATTAGCCTGATTTCCCATAGTTTTTCCCTGAACCTCACTATTAATCCTATCGATTACAAAAAGTAACTAATGCAGTTTATTAGTCTTATCTTTGTAGTGTAAAAATTTAAAATAATGAATCGACAAAAGTTTATGAAATGCTTTTGTCTAAACAGAATATCCCGATATGAAAAATTTTGAAATATCAGTATTGGATCTTGCTCCCGTAAAACAGGGGAAAACTGTTCATGATACCTTTCAGGACAGTTTATCATTAGCAATCCATGCTGAACATTTAGATTATAAAAGATTCTGGCTTGCCGAACACCACAATATGGAAAGCATTGCCAGTTCTGCCACCTCCGTTCTGATTGGTTTTATCGCCAACGGAACAAAAAAAATAAGAGTCGGTTCCGGAGGAATTATGCTTCCGAACCACAGTTCATTAGTGATTGCCGAACAGTTCGGAACCCTTGAATCTCTTTTTCCCGGCAGGATCGATCTTGGTTTGGGAAGAGCTCCCGGAACGGATGGTTTAACCGCTCAGGCTTTGGGAAGAAATCCTGCGATGATCAATCAGCAGTTTCCAAGACAGATTTTAGAATTACAGAAATATTTTTCCAAAGAAAACCGTGATGCTTTGGTTCGTGCAATTCCGGGAGAAGGACTGGATATTCCGATGTATATTTTAGGTTCTAGTACAGACAGTGCTTTTTTGGCAGCAGAATTGGGACTTCCGTATGCTTTTGCGGGGCATTTTGCGCCGGAGCAGATGGAAATGGCTTTCAATATTTACAGAGAACATTTTGAACCGTCAAAATACTTAGACCAACCTTATATCATTGCCTGTGTCAACGGAATTGCTGCGGAAACTTCGGAAGAAGCGCATAAAATGTCCACAACTTTGTTTCAGGCTTTTATTAATATTATACGAAACGACAGAAAGCCTTTTGCACCGCCGATTGACGATATGGACGACATCTGGTCTCCCATGGAAAAATCTATGGTTTTGCAGAAACTGAGATATACTTTTATCGGAAATCAGAGTGAAATTGAAGAGAAGCTGAAAAGTTTTCAGGAAAAATTCAATGTGGATGAACTGATGATTAATTCCCACATTTACGATCATCAGAAAAGGCTGGAATCATACAGTATTTTCAGAAAAGCCAGAAACTCCGTATTTAACGAATAATAAAGAATTTATAATATTGGGAGATGCATATTTTTATAAGTATCTTTGCACAAATTTAAAAAGTAAAAATGTCTGATATTAAGTTAAATACTATTCCAGAGGCAATAGAAGACCTTAAAAATGGTAAAATAATCATAGTAGTGGATGATGAAGACAGAGAAAATGAAGGCGATTTTCTTTGTGCGGCAGAACTTACAACACCTGAAATTATCAACTTTATGGCGCTTCACGGAAGAGGGCTTATCTGTATGCCGCTTCCCGAAAAAAGATGTGATGAGCTTGGTCTTGAAGTAATGGTAAGCCGAAGCAGCGATCCGAAAGAAACCGCTTTCACGGTGTCTGTAGACCTTTTAGGAAACGGAACTTCTACCGGAATTTCTGCAAGCGACAGAGCAAAAACCATTCTGGCTTTGATGGATGAAAAATCTAAACCGACAGATTTTATGCGTCCCGGTCATATTTTCCCATTGAGAGCAAGAAAAGGAGGTGTTCTGAAAAGAGCAGGACATACAGAAGCTGCAATTGATTTAACTTGCCTTGCCGGTCTTAAAGAAGGAGGGGTAATCTGTGAAATCATGAATGAAGACGGTTCGATGTCGCGTTTGCCGGAGCTTTATGCTTTTGCACAGAAACACGATATGAAAATTGTTTCCATTGAAGATCTAATTCATTATCAGCTTAAAAAAGGAAATCTTATTGAAAGAATTGAAGAAAGAAAAGTAAAAACGGCTTACGGAGATTACGATTTCTTTGCTTTCAGAGAAACTTCTAACGATCAGATCCATTTTGCTTTAACCAAAGGTTCCTGGACGGTTGATGAGCCTGTTTTGGTAAGAGTTCAGTCATCAGATTCTTATTTTGATGTGTTAACGAGATTAAATAACGGCGAAAAACCTCAGTTGGAAAAAGTAACCTCAATGGTGAATGAAGCAGGAAAAGGAGCCATTGTTTTCATTAATAATGTTTCCAGCTCTGAAAATACGTTAAGAAAGCTTCAGCAGTTCCTGAATTATCAGGATGGACAACAGCAGCATCCTACTTTAGCGTTCAATTACAGAGATTACGGTATCGGAACACAGATTCTTAAAAATCTCGGAATTAATAAATTTAAAGTAATCACCCAGAATCCTAACGTGAAGCCGCAGGTTGGCGGATATGACGTTGAGGTAACGGAAATGGTGCAACTATAAAATGTGAATAAACTTTGTTATCAATTTTTTTTTGATACATTTTATATTCACTTGCGATGCAAATTGACAATTCACATTTCACATAAAAAAATGGCTTGAGAAATCAAGCCATTTTTATTTCGTCGAAATTTCTGAAACCGTTCAGAAAATCTTTGATGTTCATTCTCTTTTTTCCTTCAAGCTGTAATTCTGATGGAAAATATTCGCCGTCTTTAGTAAAAATCTTAAATCCGTTTTTAGAAATTTCAAGACTTCCGGCTGTTTTTCCATGATCTGAAATTTCAAATCTTCCACCGAAAATTTTAAGTCCTTTTTCTTCTTCGCCTATCTTTAAAGTGGTGAAAGCTGCAGGATAAGGAGACATTCCCAAAATAAACTGATGAATTTCTTTCGAATTTTTTGTCCAGTCGATTCTTGTATCTTCTTTAAAAATTTTAAAGGCATTTTTCGGATGCTCAACTTCCGGCTGCGGTTTTTCGGTAATTGAATTTTCTGCCAATCCGTCTAATGTTCTTACCACAAGCTCAGAGCCCATTTCCATGAGTCTGTCGTGAAGGCTTCCCGCATTTTCATCCGGTAAAATAGGAAGTTCTTCCTGAAGGAGAATATTTCCTTCATCTATTTTTTCATTGATAAAAAACGTTGTAGCTCCGGATTTTTCTTCTCCGTTGATAATTGCGTAATTGATGGGTGCTGCTCCTCTGTAATCGGGAAGTAAGGAAGCATGAAGGTTGAATGTTCCCATTGTTGGCATTTCAAACAAAACTTTCGGCATCATTCTGAAAGCAACCACCACAAAAACATCGGCTTCCAGTTTTCTCAATTCCTCTAAAAATTCAGGATTTCTCAGTTTTTCCGGCTGAAAAACAGGAAGATTATTTTCTACGGCAAAAACTTTTACCGGAGACTGATTGATTTTCTGTCCGCGTCCGCTCGCTTTGTCCGCAACCGTTACAACGCCTACAACTTCGTGATGAGAATGATGAATCGCTTCCAGAGATGCTTTGGCAAACTCCGGAGTTCCTAAAAATACAACTTTCAATGATTTCATACTGCAAAGATAAGGTCTTTGAGGAAGGATTGAAAGATTTGATTTTAAAATTGAGAGTTAAGATCAGAAAAATGTAATGCTGATCTTACTGAAGTATCTTAAGCCAAAGCATACGTTCTGAAATTCAGCATTTTTACTTTTCCGGTATCCAGAAGAAAAATTAGATTTTCCAGAATATTCTCTTTGGAATGATAGCTTAGCTGGATAGAAAGTTCTTCAATCGTTGCCGGTCTTTTACTCAGCAAATTGAGAATCTGCTGGGAAATGTTTTTCCCGAAAATCGACTGCTTATTTCGCTCACAGACAGAACATTGCCCGCAATTTTTAGCATTTTTTTCACCGAAATAGTTGAGAATGAGCTTCATTTTACAGTATTTTTCATCTTCGATGTAAAATTTAATCTCTTCCCATTTCTGGATTTTATTTTTCTGAATATGTTCAAAAAGTTTCCAGTACACAGAGCTGTTTAATCTTTCGTCTCTTGGTTTCAGAAATTTTACGCTGGTTAAAGCACCGTCAATATATTCCACATAGCCTTTCTGCTGAAGTTCTTTTAGTCTTTCTTTAATCAGTTCCACACTTGATCCGATTTTTCCGCTTACCTGCTGTTCACTGAACATCACTTTATGTGTAGTAATTCCGGAAATCGTACGAAGCATCAGTTCTAAAAAATAGGCATCTTTTCGTGGCAGCTGATCAATTTCATGGGCTTCCATCAATAGTTGTAGTGATGAAAGACTTTTATGTTCGTTAAAATAAATAATTTCCTGATTGTGAAGAAAATTGAGAACGTTTCTGATCTTCGCATTCGAAAGTTTCGTGAAATTATAAATTCCGTTGATATTCAGTTGAAAAACTTTTTCCGGAAGTTCAAATTCGGCAACCTGAAAAATAGAGTAGAGGTAAGTAACGATTTTTAAAAACTCAGCTTTATTGGGAATCTGGTTCTTTAAAATTTGGTCAAAATTTAAAAGTTCCTGCTTATTCCAAAGCAGAAATGCAAAACTTTCTTTTCCGTCTCTTCCGGAACGCCCGATTTCCTGATAATAATTTTCAATGGAAGGAGCAGGAGAGTAATGAAGTACAAAACGTACATTATCCTTATCAATTCCCATCCCGAAAGCATTGGTGGAAATTAAAACATGGTTACTGCTTCTGTTCCATATTTCCTGTTTGGTATTTTTTTCTTTCGTGGATAAACCTGCGTGAAAGTAATCTACATTTTTAAGCTGATTTTTTTTCAGAAATTCGCTGAGGAGTTCGGCTTCTTTTCTCGTTCTTACATAAACGATTCCCGATTCGTTGGAGAATTTTAAAATATCGAAGACTTTCTGAAATTTATCCGAAACTTCTTCCATGAAAATTTTAATATTGTCTCTTTTAAAACTTTTCTGAAAAATCTGCGGATTTTTTAATTCCAGTTTTAATTTTATTTCCTCCAGAACTTTTGGCGTTGCGGTTGCGGTTAAAGCCAGACACGGAATTTCAGGATTATTTTTTCTGAATTCTTTGATATTCTGATAACTCGGGCGGAAATCCTGTCCCCATTCTGAGATACAGTGCGCTTCATCTACCGCGATGAAAGACAGTTCGATTTCTTCAATATTCTGGAGAAACTGCTTATTGGTGATTCTTTCAGGAGAGACATACAGCATTTTTGTCAGTCCTTCTTTGCATCGGTCATAGATATTTTCAGCATCATATTCATCCAGTTCCGAAGACAGATATTCTGCTTCGATTCCTCTTGATTTCAATTGGTTTACCTGATCTTTCATCAGTGCCAATAAAGGAGAAATGACCAGACAGGTTCCTTCTTTTAATAAAGCGGGAAGCTGATAACAAAGAGATTTTCCGGCTCCTGTAGGCAATAGGACAAGAGTATCTTTTTCATTAATGACAGAATCTATAATTGCTTCTTGAGAATCGCGAAAACCATCATACCCCCAAAAATGTTTCAGGGTTTTAAATTTTAGCTCTTGAAAATCTTGCTGAGAAATCATAGGATAAAAGTAATAAAAGTATTCTGACAAAAAAAGCCACGCAATGCATGGCTTTTATATATTTAATAATAAATTTTTATTATTTAGCTTCGAAGTAAACTCTTCTGTTTGCTCTGTTTTTCCATTCAGGACATTTTGTAGCAGGGTCGCATTCAGGATATTTAAGGTCTTTTTCACCTCTACCTACTGCGTTTAATTTACCAGACTGAACTCCGTTTTTAATTAAATAATCTTTTACATTGTTCGCTCTTCTTTCAGAAAGTTTTTGGTTGTATGCATCAGAAGCTCTTGTATCTGTTGCTCCAACTACTGTGTAAGATCCATTAGAAGAATTAATGTAATTTACAGCGTTGTTAAGAATTGGAGTGTTAGAAGGTAAAATTCTGTCTGAATTCAGATCAAATTCAATTCCTTCCAAAGTTCTTGTAGAATCAGTTACAGGTCCAACCGGAGTTGTAGTTGTAGGACAACCTTGGTTTTCCACTGGTCCCGGAACGGTTACACATTTATCATATAGATCAATAACACCGTCTAGGTCAGTATCAAGAGCTACACCTGCACCGTCCACTCTTGCTCCTGCAGGAGTATCAAGCTGTCTGTCCCAATC
This sequence comes from Chryseobacterium urinae, assembly GCF_030518295.1. Classification (NCBI taxonomy): domain Bacteria; kingdom Pseudomonadati; phylum Bacteroidota; class Flavobacteriia; order Flavobacteriales; family Weeksellaceae; genus Chryseobacterium; species Chryseobacterium urinae. The sequence goes on from NZ_JAULSJ010000013.1 coordinate 119,750, forward strand.
GTCGCAAACACCGTCGTTATCAAGATCTCCTTTTTTACAAACTTCGATATCCTGGTTTTTGTTAGCCAAAACATCTAATTTATAATAGATCTCCTGAAGTGGATCGTGCCACATTAAGTGAGATTCGTGTTTTCCAAGTTTTAAAGAAACCCCTAAAGTAGCGTTGAAGAAGTTATCAGAAACCTGCTCTTCACGTTGGTTGATCGTGCTGTATTTGTCTCCTCCACCGTCAAATTCATCATCACCGGTAACGGCATACATTACTCTACCTTCGATATCGATTCTTCTGTTTACTTTAAATTTCAAACCGGCACCTGCCTGAGCAAACATAGATCCAAGTTGAAACGGCTTAATTTCCGTTACCAGTCTTTGCCCTTTATCATCTTTCTGATAAGCTCTGTAAGCTAAAGTTCCGATACCTGCATATCCATGCAAAGCCCATCTGTAAGGAGAATGGTTATCCACTCTTCTGAATAGGTTTGAGAAGTTAATGTCTCCTAATAATGAGATTGCATCATATTGCGTTCTTGCAGCTACACGTTGATACGCTGAAGCGTCAGAAGGCGCAGAATCTTTTGTATTAAACCATCCCTGTCTCGTTTCTCCTCTGTCGTATTGTAAATTAAGACCAAAAGCGTGAGTGATGGCTTTATCAATACTTACATATGCAGAATAACCAAAAAGGTTCTTACCGTTTCCGTTTTTTATAGATGTTAAGTCTGCAGATTGAACTAATGGTACACCAGCACCGAAAGAGATTGCCCAATCGTTAAATCTTTTAGATTTATTTGTAAACGGGGAAACATTTGCAGAGCCCGAAGAAAACGTATTTGGATATTGCCCGTTTGAAACTACTGCAGTTGAGTCCTGTGCAAAGGCAACTGTAGGAACAGTAAGTGCTAATGCAACAATTGCTAAACTTAATTTCATAGTGTATTTTTATTTAGTTAATTAAATGATTTAGTTATAATTATTTGGCTGTAGTAGGACAACCTTGATTTTCTACCGGTCCGGGAACCGTTACACACTTATCGTATAAATCGATTACGCCATCCAGATCCATATCTAAAGCAACTCCGGCTCCGTCTACTCTTGCTCCTGCAGGACTATCAAGCTGTCTGTCCCAATCGTCGCAAACACCGTCGTTATCAAGATCACCTTTTTCACATACTACAAGTTCTGTGCTTTTGTTTTCCAGAACATTGGTTCTGTAATATGCTTCCTGTAAAGGATCGTGCCAAGCCAGATGAGAATTGTGTTTTCCTAGTTTGAAAGAAACACCTAAGTTAACTGTCCACGCATTATCAGATCTTCTTTTATCAAGCATATTATACTTTGATACTTTGGAAGTAACATCATAATCTGCAGGACCTGCGTTACCACCACCGTCGAATTCGTCGTCACCACTGATGATGTACATCGTTCTCGCTTCAATGTCGATAAGTTTTGAAACTTTATATTTCAAACCTGCACCAAGCTGATAATAAATTGAGTTGATGTCTAACTTTTGGTTAATGAATAACGGAATTCTTGCAGGAGTAGTGCTCCATCTGAATTCATTATTATCATATAAAGAAGTATTGAAATTCATTAAACCAACACCTGCATAACCATGCAATGCCCATCTGTAAGGAGAATGATTGTCTACTCTTCTTAAAAGATTAGAAAAGTTAACATCTCCCATTAAAGCAATCTGGTTATATTTCGTTTTGGCTTCTGCCACTCCGGCAGCTACACCTGCAGCTCCTTCAAGCTGTCCTCTCTGATTTGTTTCTCCTCTCTGATAAATAAGGCTGATTCCTACAACATGGGTAATCTGTTTGTCTAAACTCACATATGAATTGTAGCCCCAGTTGATTTTTTTATCTGTAATAGACTTCAGATCGGAGTGAACCATAAATGCAGCACCTCCACCTACTGATACAGACCAGTCGTTGAATCTTTTTGCTTTTGTGTCGAAAGGTTGAACATTGGCAGAACCTGAAGAAAATGTATTGGGATACTTATCATTTGAAGTAACAGCTATACTATCTTGTGCGTAAGCAGCAATAGGCAACGTAGCCAATAATAATAAACCTAATTTCATACAATATGTTTTATGTTTTATTTGATAAAATTGCTTAATAATGTTTTTGAAAATTCTCTTTCAAAAAGATGCTTTTTGTGAGGGATTTCCAATCTTTCTGAGACAAATTTTAGTTCATTATAGGTAACGATATCTATGTCTATTACTCTATCAGAATATCCTCCTGAAGCTTTAGAATCGTTAGCTCTTCCCATTTCTTTTTCAATACTTTTAACAAAATCAAGCAGTTGAATCGGCGAAAGACGAGTAAACATTATCAGTGCAATATTACAAAAAATATTAGAACTGGCAAATTCTACGGGCTCAGATATTAAAAATTCACTTAATTTTAATATTTCATTTCCACCATTTTGCAGTTTTTTTATAGCGGTTTCAAGATTTTTTTTTTGATCTCCAAGATTACTTCCGAGTAACAAAACGACTTTATGTTGCGACATATTGTAAAATGATTGATTTATGAAAAGCTTTTTTAAAAATGTACTGGCAAATATAGTGGCTATTGTCATTTTAGGCGCTGTGTTTTTCTTCTTTTTTATCATCATGCTGGTGTTCAGCGCAATGGGAAGTGAGAAATCTGTGGTTGTAAAGAAAAATTCTGTCCTTACGATTAATTTAAAAACTAATATAATAGACAGTCCTACAGAAGAGCAGAAAGGACTTTTTAATATTAGTGAACAGACAAAAAATGTGTTGATTTATGATGCTATTGAAGCCATCGAAAAAGCAAAAACCGATGATAATATTAAAGGAATAAGTATTGAAGCCGATTATTTGAATGCAGGAATTACCCAGATCGATGATCTCAGAAATGCTATTCAGGATTTTAAAAAGAGCGGGAAATTTGTTTATGCTTATGGAAATACGGTTTCTCAGGCAGCTTATTATTTAGGATCGGTTGCAGATCAGTATTATCTTAATCCTTCGGGAATGATCGAGCTTAAAGGTTTGGCAACAGAAGTCGCTTTTTATAAAGATTTTGCCGACAAATACGGAATCGGGATTGAAGTTATCCGTCACGGAAAATTTAAATCTGCGGTTGAACCTTTTTTAAGAAATGATATTTCTCCGGAAAATAAAGAGCAATTAAGCACACTTTTAAATGATATCTGGAAAAACACTTCTTCAAGAATGGCGGTTTCAAGAAAAATAGATACGGCACAGTTCAGAACGGTGGTCGACAGTTTGTACGGAATGATTCCTGATTTAAGTTTAAAATATAAACTGGCGGACAAATTAATTCAGAAAACAGAATACGATCAATTAATTAAATCGAAATTAAATTTAGCAGGAGACGATAAGCTGAATAAAATTTCTTTAGGAAAATATATTGCTTCTTATTCTGATGATGAAAAATCGGGAGACAGAGTAGCGGTTTTGTATGCTTCAGGTTCTATTAACGGAGGAGACGATTATAACGATATCCATTCCGAGAAATATATTAAATACATTAAAGAGCTTCAGGATAACGATAAAGTAAAGGCGGTTGTTTTCAGAATTAATTCTCCGGGAGGAAGTGCAAATGCTTCGGATGAGATTTTATTCGAATTGCAGCAGTTGAAAAAGAAAAAACCATTAATTGTATCTTTTGGTGACTATGCCGCTTCAGGAGGATATTACATCGCAATGGCGGCAGATAAAATTTATTCTGAACCAAACACGCTTACAGGATCTATCGGAGTTTTTGGAGTGATTCCTTATTTCAAAGATATTGCCAATAAAAACGGAATCCGTTCCGATATTGTTTCTACCAATGCCAATTCCCAATATTATTCTTCTTTAAACGGAGTTACGCCTTACGGAGTAAGCTTAATTACCAGAAGTGTGGAAGGTACTTATAAAAGATTCGTACATTTTGTAACGCAGAACAGAAAACAGACTTTCGAACAGATCGACAGTGTAGGTGGAGGAAGAGTATGGAGCGGAACCAGAGCCAAACAAATCGGTCTTGTAGATGAATTGGGAACATTGAATGATGCTGTAAAATTTGCAGCTCAGAAAGCCGGTTTAAAGTCTTACGCAGTTTCTTCTTATCCTAAAAGCATGACGCCTTTCGAGCAGATTTTTAAAGATCTTAATGAAGATGATATTTCGGCAAGAGTGGTAAAAAGTAAAATTGGAAAAGCAAATTATGAACTTTTAGAGCAGATCGTAGAAGAAAGAAAACTACAGTCTGAAGTAAAAATGGAAATGCCTTACCAGATCAAAATCAACTAACTAAATTATATATTGTACAAAGAAACGGCGGATTTGAATTTCAAATCCGCCGTTTTAATTTTTTATGGCTAATTAAACTTAGCTTTTTTTGGTAAGCATTCCGTAAATCCACAAAACGATTAAAGCGCCTCCCACTGAAAAAATAATGGGCCAGAAGTGAAACATTCTTTCATCGCTTGCTCCGCCGCCGCCAAATATGGCATTGGCAATAAACCCGCCGACAAAAGCTCCGATAATTCCTAAAATACAGGTCATTAGCCAACCCATATTTTGTTTGCCCGGCATAATCATTTTAGCCAAAGCTCCTACAACTAGTCCAAAGATAATCCAAAGAATAAATGTAAACATAATAATTATTTTTTTAAAATTAGTGTTAATAGATACAACTAATTTATAAAAAAATATTAGTTGCTATCTTTTCTTGAAAAAAGAATCTACAAACTCCGTACCATTAAACAACTGCAAATCCTGCATCTTCTCTCCAACGCCAATATATTTCACAGGAATCTGGAACTGATCTGAAATCCCGATCACAACGCCTCCTTTCGCTGTTCCGTCGAGTTTGGTTACCGCTAAAGCATTAACTTCCGTAGCGGCTGTAAACTGTTTTGCCTGTTCAAAAGCATTCTGCCCGGTAGAACCGTCAAGAACCAGTAAAATCTCATGAGGCGCATCCGGAATCACCTTCTGCATTACTCTTTTGATTTTTGAAAGCTCATTCATCAGATTAATTTTGTTATGAAGTCTTCCTGCGGTATCAATAATTACCACATCTGCATTTTGGGCAACCGCGCTCTGTACCGTATCAAAAGCTACGGAAGCCGGATCTGAACCCATTTCCTGCTTTACAATAGGAACTCCGACTCTCTGGCTCCAGATTACCAACTGATCTACCGCAGCGGCTCTGAATGTATCTGCCGCTCCTAAAACCACCTTTTTCCCTTCTGAAGTAAACTGATGTGCCAGTTTTCCGATAGTGGTTGTTTTTCCTACCCCGTTTACCCCGACAACCATAATGACGTAAGGCTTTTTGGAAGTGTCGATATTTCCTGTTCCGGCGTGAGGATTTTCAAGCAGAAGACCTGAGATTTCTTCACGAAGGATTTTATCAAGTTCGTTTACACCAACGTATTTGTCTCTTGCAACACGTTCTTCTATTCTTTCTATAATTTTGATGGTGGTAGATGCGCCAACGTCGGATGCAATGAGTACTTCTTCAAGATCATCAAGAACTTCATCATCTACTTTGCTTTTGCCGACTACGGCTTTCGTCATTTTTTCAAAGAAACCCTGGCTGGATTTTTCCAATCCTTTATCTAACGTTTCTTTTTCTTCTTTTTTAAAAATATTTTTAAACCAACTCATCTTATGAATTATGGAATTTAATGTTTATGATGGAAGTAAGGAGATGAAGACCTGAAGTTTAAAACCTGATTTTTAAGTTTTATGGCGAACTTCGAGCATCCGGCTTCTGACCTTCCAGCTAAATTAAAAGCAAAGATAACAAAAAAACTACCCAAAATATGAGTAGTTTTTTATATTGTAAATAAAGTGGATATTATTTTTTCAAATAACCGTCAACTTCGTCTGCATTCATTACTTTTTCTTCGAAAACGTAAGCTCCTGATTTTGGAGACTTCACCATTTTCACAACTTTGGTCATTTTTTTAGACCCGGTTTGTAGGGTTGCTACTACTTTCTTTGCCATGGTAAATTATATTTTATAAATTACTTGATTTCTTTGTGAACTGTAACTTTCTTAAGAACAGGATTGTATTTTTTCAATTCCAATCTCTCTGTAGTGTTCTTTTTATTTTTAGTAGAAATGTATCTTGACATTCCCGGCATACCGCTCTCTTTGTGCTCTGTACATTCAAGGATTACTTGAACTCTATTTCCTTTTTTTGCCATGATTTAGTTCTTTTTTATCAATCCGTTTCTAGTAGCTCTTTCAATAGCTTCCTCGATTCCAATCTTGTTAATCACTCTCAATCCATGAGCTGATACTTTCAGTGTTACGTGCTTATCTTGCTCCGGAAGGTAAAATTTCTTCTCTAATAAGTTAATTTCAAAACGACGCTTCGTTTTGTTATTAGCGTGAGAAACGTTGTTACCAACCATTGCACGCTTTCCTGTTATTTGGCAAATTCTTGACATATCTCGATGTTCTTATTTGTACTATAATATTTGAGTGTGCAAAATAACGAAGAATTTTTCAGATAGACAAATCTTTTACAAAATTATTTATAAATAATATACAGATTATTAATCCCGATTTCTGGTAATATCACTCACAGCACGCACTGGCTTTAAGAATGATCTGTTTTATATTCCGGAAATAATAATTTTAAGCCTTCTTTGTCTTTCTCTGAAACCAGCGGATTAAAAAATAAAACAGCAGAAATCCTAAAGCAAAAATGGAGAATCTTGACAGAAGATCTCCTGATCTCGTATAAAAAGTCATCCCGTCATACAGGTTTATTTTAGAAAATAAAGCGGTTTTATCGCCATAAAAAGTATCTTCCATGATTTCCCCTTTCGCATTAATATGAGCGGAAATTCCGCTGTTTGCAGCTCTTGCGATTTCTCTTCGGGTTTCAATGGCTCTTAATTTTGCGTAGGAAAGAAGCTGTTTATGCCCTTCTGTAACGCCCCACCATGAATCGTTCGTCATGATGGCTAAAAAGTTCGCCCCTTTTTTTACATACTCTCCCGTAAATTCTCCGTAAATACTTTCATAACAGATGATCGGAGCCATTTTTCCTTTGTTGAAAGGGTTTGAAAAAGCAACCCTTTCTTTATCGGTTCCCAGAGAAGCAACCGTTCCGCCCAGATTAATCATTGCATCGCCCAGAAGTGGCTTCAAATAGTTCATATAAGGGAAGATTTCCACGCCCGGAACCAGCTTTCCTTTATGATACACTTCTACTTTCTGATGCGGAATAACCTGCACCGCCGAATTGAAACTTTCCACCCAAAGTCCCGTATGAATCTGGTAGGCTTCTTTCGGCAGATTGTTTTCATTTGTAAAAAAACGATGCGAAGAAATTCCTGTTGCAAAAACCGAACCCGGATGTTGGGCTAAAAATCCTTTAAGATTGTTTAAGATAACACTCTTTTCAAAAGCGGTTTCCGAAATAGAACCTCTTCCCGGAAGCGCAGTTTCGGGAGCGATGTAATAGTCTATTTTTGTTTTGGAATTTCTTTCTGCAAGGCTTAAAAGATCGTTTTCAATCGTTAAGCTGTCCTGCGTGTATTTTTCTGCATACGGATCCAGATCAGGCTGAAGCATCAGTACATTGACACTTCCGATGGGTTTTTCATCAAAATTATTATACTTCACCACAGAAATAATCATCGGAATAATGATTAAAGCTGCAACAATGGATGTGTTTTTAATGAGTTCTTTTCTTTTTCTCCCCGCTTCCCAAATTCTGATTGTATAGAAAATCAGGACGTTAATTAATAAAATCCAGAAACTTCCACCGGTTGCTCCTAAAGTATCGTACCACTGGATAAGTTTAGGATAATCGGAAAAAACATTTCCCAGATTCAGCCATGGCCATGTTAATTCCCAGCCTAAATGGAACTTTTCAAAGCTCATCCAGATCGCAATCAGAAATCCTAAACCCCAATAGGTTCCCTGTGCATTTTTGTACCAGTGATAACATTGGAAAACCAATGAATACAGGAAAGAATTGACCAGAACCGGAAATACAACCGCCATCATAGAATGGCTTCCGTCCGGATTTTTGGAGCCATAAAGCCAGCCTGTTGTTACTACATTCCAGATCACAAAACAAAGGTAGGAAAGTCCGAAAACGCCCCAGCTTTTTCTGTTGTAATCTGAAAATTTAGATACACCGTGTTCCATCATTAAAAGCGGAACAAGCGCAAAAAATATAAAAAACGGAACTCCGTAAGTAGGCCATGAAACGGACAAAAGCATCGCTGAAATGAGCGTAAGTAAAACGTATTTCATTAAATTGATTTAACATACAAATTTAATGTTTTTGAAATGAATAAATTTGCAAACGATGTTAAAGAAATCTTATAAAATTATTATAGTTCCTTATACGCTGTTTTTGCTGTACCTCATGTTTTTCGGGATGGGCAGAACGCAGATGGAAGATAATCTGTTAACCATAGAGCCGATATTTTCTACCATCAATTTCATTAAAGGATGTATTTCATGGAAAGAAATAGTGACTATTGTTGCAGGAAATGTGGTGATGTTTATTCCTTTCGGATTTCTCGGTTGGATTTTTCCCAGACTTCAGGATTTTCAGAATCTCCTTTTTACGTTTATTTCGGCAATTACCATTGTGGAAGCGATTCAGTACTTTTCCAGAATGGGGATTTTTGAAGTGGATGATATTATTCTGAATACTTTTGGCGTATTTCTAGGCTTTTTAATGAAGAATTTTATCGAAAAACGATTTCCAAACGGGATGGTTTGAAATATTTAAGAATACATCAACAGGAATGGGTTTTTAGTTCATTATAATGATGAAAAAAACTCAGTTCGGATAAGAAATAAGTTTAAAATAATTGATTTGTAGTATTGTATTAATTTATCGCAAAGCAAAACAAAAGATTTTTTTTACCTATTAGAAGTTGATAAGCTAAACAAAGGCACTTCGTTTATTTAAAAAAAACAAAATGGTTTAATTTGATGAGTTTTGCGCCTTTGTAAATCTTAAAAGCTGAATTCCTAATAATTGAATCTCTTGGTTTAACCTTGCGTTTAAGGAGACTTATCCCGAACTCAGATTAAAAAAATAAAATCGGCTTTAGCCAAAAAGTTGCATAAATTCTGACTAAAGTCGATTTTTATTTATCCTCTGAAAAAGTCTGATTATCCATTCAGTTCTTTCGCACGTTTTTCTGCACTCAGAATGCCGTCCTTCAGAATTTGCTTTAAATTATTTTCATTGAAGGATTTCAGGGCAGCTTCGGTTGTTCCGCCTTTGGAAGCCACATCTTTTATGAGTTCTTCCAGACTTTTATCCGAATTGTTGATTAAATGATACGCTCCCAACATCGTCTGTTTCACAAAAAGCTGGGAAAGATTTTCCTCGATTCCCATTTCTACGCCTGCTTTTATCATAGCATCGATAATGTAGTAAAAATAAGCAGGTCCGCTTCCCGAAAGCGCCGTAACACTATCTAACAATTCTTCATTTTCCAGATAAACAGATCTTCCGGTAGAATTTAATAACCGTTCGATATTAATTAACTGGCTGAAAGAAATTCCTTCCGCAGAAGTGTAGCCTGTAATTCCCATTCCGAGAAGAGTAGGAGAGTTGGGCATGGCTCTTACAACCAAAGGATGATTTAATAATTTCTGAATTTTCTCGATTTTAATTCCTGCCATAATCGATAAAACCATCTGGTTTTCTTTTAACTGAAATCGGAAATTTTCCGCTACGTGCTGAAAATCCTGAGGTTTTACGGCAATGATAATTAAATCTGCATCTAAATCTTTCACTTCATCGAAAGTAGAGATCTTAGACTTTGGGAATTCTTCCGAGATTTTTGAAAATTTAGACTGGTTTCTTGTAATTAAATGAAGGTTTTCAGGCTTTATCAGTTCGTATTTCAAAAAAGACTTTGAAAAGGATAAGCCCATATTTCCGGCTCCGAGAATTGCTATTTTCATATTTGTGTGTTTTTATTATTCTGATAATTAGTTCTAAAGTTAGTAAAATTGTTTAAAATCACGAATATCACAAAAGGTTGGATTTTAAATAGTTTTTGTGATTAATTTCTTATGACAAATTAAAAGTTCTTTTTGGAAATGTTTTTAAATAATATTCACTTCCCTTTCCAGTTCAATCCCGAATTTTTCTTTCACGGAATTAATAATCTCTGTTGAAAAATCAAAAATTTCCTTTCCGGTTGCGTTTCCTGTTGCGTTAACGATGACCAGAGCCTGCAACTTGTGAGAGGCAACATTTCCTATTTGTTTTCCTTTCCAGCCGGATTGTTCAATCAGCCATCCTGCAGGAACTTTTACAGAATTTCCGTTCGGATATCCCGGAATGTTTTCAAACTTCTGCTGTAATGCTTCAAACTGAGCCAAAGGAATCGTAGGATTTTTAAAGAAACTTCCCGCGTTTCCTGTTTCTTTAGGATCGGGTAATTTGCTTTGCCGGATATTGATAACCGCTCTGGAAACATCCTGAATCGTAGGATTTTCAATACCTGAACTTTCAAGTTCAGACTGTATTGCGCCGTACTCTGTTTTGATCTTATGATTTCGGAAGGTAAGTCTGAACGAAACTTCTAAAATCACATATTTACCTTTTCCTTCCTGCTTAAAAATTGAGTCTCTGTACCCGAATCTGCATTTTTCAAGATCAAAAGTTTCAATTTCCAGTGTTTCAAGATTTAAAACCTTGCAGTCATAAAAAACATCTTTAATTTCAGTTCCGTAAGCTCCGATATTCTGCATCGGCGATGTTCCTACGTTCCCCGGAATTAAGGAAAGATTTTCCAGTCCTCCAAAATTCTTATCCAGACAGAACATCACGAATTTGTGCCAGTTTTCGCCTGCTTTTGCGGTAACCAAAACTTCGTTCTCATTTACAGGCAGCACAGAAATTCCTTTCAGGTTTAATTTAATCACCAATCCGTCAAAATCTTTTGTAAATAAAACATTGCTTCCGCCTCCTAAAAATAAAGTATTAAGTGAATGAGAGCCGGAGAAACTAATGGCTTCTTTCAGTTCTTCAACGGTATGTATTTCGGTGAAATATCTTGCTTTTACATCTACCCCGAAAGTATTGTATGGCTTTAGTGAATAATTTTCGTGCATTATTTTAGTTATATTCTGTTGGAAGGAGGGCGTTAATCTGGTCTTTTAATTTCTGAAGCTGTTGATAATAAATAGTATCTGAATACGAATTTACATAAACGTGGTATTTTTTCGGTGTTCTGATCTGGAAAGTTTCATCAAATCCGTCAACCGGCTGTTTGCTGGGAGAGCTTTCGATTTTGTCTAACGTTTTTACATTAAGAGACGCCGTTACTCTTTTCCAGATTTGCGGCGTTATTGCAGATTTCCATTCTTTATGGATTTTCTTTGCTGAAACTCCCTGTTCTGCAAAAACAGAATCCTTGTTAATTTTTACGATTTTATAATTTCCGAGATCTCCGCCGATATCCGAATAGCTTATTGAAATAATTTCGTTGGGGTTTCCGGAATAATTTTCTTCCTTCTTGCTGTTACATGAAAAAAATATCAGCAATAAAATAAATAGTGAGAACAATTTCAAACTATGATATTTTATTGCTGACATATTATGTTCGTTTAAATTAAAGACTGAATTCTGATTTGTATTTTTCAAGAGCATCTTTAAGGATTGCTGCGCTTCTTCTTAAATCTTCCTCTTTCAGAACGTAAGCAATTCTTACCTGCTTTTTCCCCAGTTCCGGATTGCTGTAAAATCCTCCTGCAGGAGCCACCATAATCGTTTCGTTATTGTGGGAATAGCTTTCCAGAAGCCATTGTGCAAACTTTTCAGTATCGTCTACCGGAAGTTCCGCAACGCAGTAGAATGCGCCTTTCGGTTTTGGGCAGATTACTCCCGGAATGGCGTTCAGTAAATCTACCAGAACATTTCTTCTGTGCGTATATTCTTCTCTTACCGCTCTGATGTACGCGCCGTCATTTTGGTGAGCCGCCGTTGCCGCGATCTGTCCCAGTAAAACAGGGCTTAATCTTGCCTGTGCGAAAAGCATTGCCGCATCGTGGATTTTTTTAGAACGCGTGATCATACATCCGATTCTTACACCACACATTGAGTAACGTTTTGATTCTGAATCGATAATGATGCAGTTTTCTGCCAGTTCAGGAAAAGCCAGCATAGAAACCTGCTGTTTTCCATCGTAAACATACTCTCTGTATACCTCGTCTGAAATAACAACGATGTCATATTTTAAAGCAATCTCTGCTAATTTCTGAAGTTCTTCACGGGTATAAAGATAACCAGTAGGATTTCCGGGGTTGCAGATAACGATGGCTCTTGTTTTTTCAGTGATTTTTTTCTCAAATTCTTCAACTGGAGGAAGTGCAAAACCAGTATCAATGGTAGAAGGAATCGCTACTACATTTACATTGAACGTACTTGTAAATCCGTTATAATTGGCATAATAAGGTTCAGGAATAATTACTTCATCACCATCATCGCACAAAGTAGAGATGGCGAAATTTAAAGCTTCTGATCCTCCGTTGGTTACAATGAAATTATCCGGTGTGAGATCTGTGAAATCCAAAGAATGATAATATTCTGTAAGTGCTTTTCTGTAGTCGATATTTCCTTCAGAAAGTGCGTATTCCAATACTTTTAAATCAATATTCTTTAAAGCATTCAGTGCCGTTTCCGGAGTTTCAATATCCGGTTGCCCGATATTAAGATGATAAACTTTTGTCCCTTTCTGCTTCGCTTTTAGGGCGAAAGGAACCAATTTTCTTACCGGCGATGGCGGCATGTGGAGTGCTCTGTTTGAAATATTCGGCATTGTTCAAAAAATTTGTATGGCAAAAATAAGATATAATTTCTCAATAATAAAATAAAGCTTGTAAAGAAAGAATTTTAACAGATTGAGTTGAATGATTTGCCTTAAGGGTTCCTGTAAAGTGAATATTTCCTTAATAATAGATACAAAAAGTGTTTTATTAACCTCAGTTCGAAATAAGAAATGAATTTAAATAATTGATTTATAGTGTTATATTAATTTATCGCAAAGAAAAACCAAAAGATTTTTTTACTTGTTGAAAGTTGGTAAGCTAAACAAACGCACTTCGTTCATTTAAAAAAGACAAAAATGGTATTACTTTGATCAATTTTACGCCTTTGTATATCTTAAAGCTAAATTCCGGATAATTGAATCGCTTTGTTTAACCCTGCGTTTAAGAAAACTTATCTCGAACTCATATTAATTAAAAAATCCTTCGTGAGCTTTGTGTTAAATTAAGCATCATTAAAAAACTGAAAAATATGCAGATTTAATCCGTTTCCGAAGATGATTATATTTTCCAGATTCTCGTGGAAAAGTAAAAAGAGTAAAATTCTCAAACCCTGCAATCGCCTTTCCAGAGCCACCGCCGAAAGGAGGAAGCCTTCGGGAACTGCCGAAACCATATCGCCAAGAGGAGCAAATTTTCGGAACTCTCCGAGGGTATTCCGCCCAAGATGATATACTATCGGGAACTCCCGAAATCATCTCGCCAAAGGGAATATGATTTCGGAAACCTCCGAAGCTAAAATGCCAGAGTGAGCATATTTTAGGAACTTCTTTAAATTAATTTCGGAATTAACCGCAAAAGATGCAAAAGATAATGATAAAGCGAATTTCCAGAATAATCAAAGTACTCAAAAGAATAAAAATCAAAGATTTTTAAAAACTATTGTGAGCTTTTTCATTTATAATGATCAGCTTTAAATAAACATTTAGTTTATCTTTTGCGACTTTTGCGGTTAAATAAACTTCTTATAAAAAGTTAGCAGTAAAATGAAATAATGTTTTAAAACGGCTTCTGTCAGGGGTTTAACATAATAAAATTTTTCTCTTTTGTTTGATTTATAACTATATATTTGCTGTTCAATTTTAAAAAAATATACAATTATGAAAAAAGTATTTTTCGTCGCTATGCTTGGTGTAGCGGTTCTTGTTAGTGCTAAAGGAACACCGGTAAAAAGCTTAAATCTTAAGGCTGCAAAAAAAATAGTAAGTACTAAAGTGCTAAAAAAGACAAAGAAAACGGCTAAATTCAAGAGCACTTTTGTTACTTATACTTCTTGTGGTGTAGCTGCTACCACTACTCAGGACTGGACTAACGAACAAGGACAAATTTGGGCCAATATGGTTGAAGCAATTTATTGTGGACACGGTTATTAATAGTTAAGAAATAACAAATCTTCATTTGCACATATGGTTTTATATGTGCAATTTTTCATAATAAAAAGCAATAGCAATGTCTTATCATAAAAAACTATTTCAACTATTCGTTTTATTTTACAGTATTTTATTTTATTCTCAATTGAATACTAAAGATTCATTGCGAGGAGAGTTCATTTACTTATTGAAAGCTAAATTAAATACGTTAAATCCTAATCAGACAGATGAAGAACTATTCTCACTTCAGGTAGCTGATTATCGTACATTTTTTAGTAGTCTTAATTCTTTGAAAAGAGATTCTGTAGCCGGTATTGTTTCAAGAAAAGCAATTAATAATGGGGGAGGGGTTTTTGATTTCAGAGGGACGTCAATGCCACAAACAAAGTTTTCTTATATCATCATACAAACCAATGAAAATTTACAGTATTTTCAAAGAGTTGCCATGTCTTTACTGTCATATAAAGAATCGGCAATAAAAGATTGGAAACTTATTGATGAAACAAAAATAATAAATACAATTAATTGCAAAAAAGCAGAGGTTTCATATAAAGGCAGAAATTGGACTGCGTGGTATTCTGCAGAAATTCCATTGCCTTATGGTCCGTATAAATTCAGTAGATTGCCGGGATTAATCATAAAAATAACTGATGATAAAGGGGATTATGATTTTGAGCTGGTAAGATCTGTATCTAATTCTAAATTGAAAGGCAGATTGGTAAATATATACGAAAACAGATACACTAATTCAACGGAAACAACTAAAACAGAATTAGAAAAAACGTTACAAAATTTCAGAGAAAATTTATTAGGAATACTGGAAAGTCTTGGAACAAGTGTTACTCCGGAACAAAGAAAAATCATCATGGAAAGACAGAAAGAAATGCAGTTAAGGAAAAAGGGAGATAACGCTATAGAATTAAATTAGTATAATAAAACAAGAACGAAAAATATTATACTATTATTCAAAATGATAGCCTTTATTCAGTTAAAAATCGTTCTTCAGCTTTGTATTCAATTAAGCATCAAGATTAAAACCGGTGAATCAAAAAAGTTAAGAAAACTTTCCCTTATTCTTTGTTAAGTGTAACGGCTTTATGAACCTAAAAACGTTAATAAAACTTGTTTACATTAATTTAGGAATTAACCGCAAAAGATGCAAAAGATAATGATAAAGCGAATTTCCAGAATAATCAAAGCGCTCAAAAGAATAAAAATCAAAGATTTTTAAAAACTTTTGTGA
>NZ_JAULSJ010000014.1:0-122229 GCF_030518295.1 Chryseobacterium urinae
GTAGCCTTTCATGTCTAACATAAATTTTTACAGTAAGAATTAAAGAAAATCTGAACTTAGATTTGATGTAAAATAAAAAAGTACACTTTTGAAAAGTGTACTTTTATTGGGTGAATGATGGGTCTCGAACCCACGACCTTCGGAACCACAATCCGACGCTCTAACCAACTGAGCTACAATCACCGTTTTGTGAGTGCAAATATAGGAAAGATTTTTTAATTACCAAACAATTCCGTCAAAATTTTTCAAAGCAATTAACTTTTCAGACGTAAATCCCTCTGCATAAGCTACTCCCGATAATCTTCCCAAATCCATTGCGCGATAAGTTAAACTGTCTAAAAAGTTTTTTGAAGTAATCGGGGTTTCCGGTTCTTTAGAATCCGGATCATAAAACTGAGTTTTAAATGCTTTGCATGCCGCAATTTTTGCGTCTAAAAATTCAGAAATATCAATAACGAATTCGGGCTCTACATTTTTCCATTGCATATAGTTAAAAATATGCTTTGGTCTCCACGCTTCCTGAATCTCTCCTTCCAAAACCGTTTCAATTTTTCTTAATCCGGACAAAAAGCACGCATCCGATACTAATTTCGCTCCTTTTGCATGATCTGGATGTCTATCATGAATTGTATTGGCAAAGACGATTTCCGGCCTGTATTTGCGAACCATTTTTACAATCCTCATTTGGTAATCCTCTGAATTTTCTAAAAACCCATCTCTCATCTCAAGATTTTCTCTTATAGAAACACCTAAAATTCTTGCAGCATCATTGGCTTCTGCCTTTCTGGTTTCTTCTGTTCCTCTCGTTCCGAGTTCTCCTCTCGTGAGATCAACGATAACGCAGGTCTTCCCTTCTGAAACCATTTTGGCTATCGTTCCTCCGCATCCCAGTTCTACATCATCAGGATGCGCTCCAAAAGCTAATATATCTGTTTTCATACTATCAAAGATAGGATTAAAATAAAAACTTCCCAAACATTAGGAATGGGAAGTTTCATTATTTATAATTTAAAGTTTAAATTATTTGTTGATTTCTGCGTTTAATTTTACTGCATCCTGATAGGTTGGATCCAACTGTACAGATTTTGCAACATAGTCTTTTGCTTTCGCTACATCAGAATCCTTAGACATATATGCCACAGCAAAGTAAGCATAAGCTAAAGTTTGCTTATTCGCTTCCTGATCTGCCGGTTTTACGGTACTGATGAATTTTTCATACGCCATTTTAGCCGCATCATTATTTCCAGCCTGCTGATAAGAATATCCTAAGCTGTAGTAACCCGGAGCCCAATCTGGTAAAAGCGCATTCATTTTCTGCCATGTAGCTATTGCACCATTCCAGTTCTTTGCATCCTGATAAGCTGTTGCAAGTTTGAATAAAGAATCTGAGTCCTGAGCATTTGCAGCCACTTTCTGCTTTAATCCTTCAATTGTAGGGTTTGTAGGTCCTGCATCAATATCAGCCTGAGAAGCTCCTCCTCCAGCGATTTTCACCAATTCCATATCCCATTTCAAGGTTTCATCTTTAGCTGCCTTTGCGATGCCAATTTTTTGCTGAGCTTCGTTCATTAAAGCTGTTTTTTTAGCAGCATCCGTTTCTGTCTTTGCTAAACCTGCGGCAATAAGTCCCTGTAAACCTTGATCTGCAGGCTGTACTCTTGATTTGTCTGCCTGAGAAACAAAACTATCCATGTTCTGTTTTGCTTCCGCATATTTTCCGTCTGCATATAACTGATATGCTCTCAGTTTAAATTTAATAGGATCGTTGATCTTATCAAAAATCTTATCTAAAACCTGCTTGGAATTTGCATAATCTTCATTGGTAAAATAAAGTTTAGCAATTTCCAATTGCGTATATGGATCTTCATCAGCGTATTTTGTATAATTGATCAAATCCTGAGTCGCTTTCGCATTTTGCTGATATCTGATATCGTAAGCTGCAAGAGCTTTATACGCCGGAGCATAAGATGGATCTGTGGCAATTGCCTTATCTATACTTGTTTTAGCCTGTTGCCACTGTTGTGCAGCCATCCATAAAGTACCGATTCTTGTATAAACCGATGCTTTATTTTTAGCTAAAGGAAGCGCTTTGTCATAAGCAGACATTGCATCTCCGGGCATTCTTTTTAATCTGTAAGCATCCCCTAAAGTATAATAGTAATGAGCCGGAACACCTTTTTTCTCTGCTCTTTCAATCGCTTTATTCAAATACTGAATAGCCAAATCCGGAGAGTTATTTTTCTCAAATAAAGTTAAAGCTTCTGCCGCTCTGAAAAGAACTTCTGCATCTTTTTCTTTTGAATCGGTAACGATTTTCTGAATTTCCGCAATAGCATTTTTATCTCCTTTTCCCAGTTTTACAGTTGCCAAACCTAATTTATTTAAATAGCTTTTGCCATCTGCTGCAAGACCTTTGTTAAAACTATCAGTTGCCGCCGCATAATCAGGCTCCCCCTGCTTAAGATAAGTATTTCCTAAATAGAAATAGTTTTCTGCAGTAGGCGCCGAAGCGATCATGTTCGTAAAATTAGTTTTTGCCTGAGCATATTTATCACTGTCTATACTGTTGATACCATCCTGTACAGTTTGTGCAACAGCAAAGTTGGTAAAAAACACTACAGCCGCTCCAAAGGCAAGCTTCTTTACATTCATATTCATTATATCTTTCATTTTATATTTTCTAATCTAAATTTCGATTTAAGTAATACACAATTTTCAGACCAAAATAATACATTTATTTTGGTTAAAGGATTAATTTAATACTTTTTAACGCATTTGAACTTCTCTTCTGTAAAGATTGTATGGTTGCAATCCCTCTTTCTGAACGATCATCTGCCCAAGCTGAGTGCACGAATACCTTATAAAACCATTGGCAATATTGAAGTTTCCTTCGTTTGTTAAAAAATACAAAACTCTGGTAAAAGGATAATTCATTTTGCGGAGGTTTTCAAAATCTGTAGTGTAAAGTTTTCCTTTGTCTTCCACAGGAAGAATTTTTACCATATTTCTCAACTGTTCAGACTCTTTATCATAAGGACGACTGAATGTATTAAGACCGATAACCCCTATTTTATCTGGGTATTTATTAAGTTCTTCAATAATATTCTTGCTTCCCGGAATAACTGAAAACTTTAAATCTTTCGGTTGTTTTTTAAGTTTCTGAGCCACAAAATTCAGATTGCTGGAATTGGCTCCGTCGAAAATAAATTCTTTATTATCCGACTGCAATCCTTTCTGAATTTCCTCCATTGAAATACTTTCTTTTGGAGAATCTTTCGGAACAATAAAAATAACAGCATCTGCAGCGAATTTTGCAGGTAAAAACTTCAGTTCGATCTGTTCTTCGTATGTCTTAATTTCTTCCGGCGTAAGATCTCTGGACATTACCACGATTCTTGTCTTATTGTTTAATAAATCAATGAATCCGAGATCTTCTTTTTTCGTAGCGACTTTAATCTTTGTTTCGGGATAATTAATCATATATCCTTCTGCTAAAGCTTCCGTAACACTTTTAAAAGATTCATCCGTAAGAATCGTCATTTCTCCTTTATGGTAAGATGGAGATTTTTCTTCTTTTTTACAACCAACTGCTATTATGCTAATGAAAAACAGCATTAGAAGCTTAACACTATTCTTCATTTCCTGAATTTTTAATTTTTGTAACCGCTCTGTAAATTCTGAAAATTCCATACAAAATAAGAAGTCCGCCCAGTGCATAGGCAACTCCGGGTTCCAGAACTGTAAAGAAAAACCTGTAGTACATTACCACGATTCCCAGAACGATATAAAATAATCCCGTAACGAGGGATAACCAATTGAACATCATATAACAAAAATACCAAAAAAAATAAAAAGAGAAGCAAATGCTTCTCTTTTTTAATTATTATTTAAAGATAAATCTTATCCTTCAAAATTCATTGTTAAAGGTAATCTGAATCTATAACGTACAGATTGTCCGTTAATTTTAGCAGGAGTCCATTTATTTTTAATAGACTTGATGGTTCTGATTGCTTCAGCATTGAAGTCAGAGTTTCCACCGCTAGCTTTAACGTCTGTAATACTTCCATCTCTTTCTACAACGAAAGTGATTTCAGTTTTTACTGTACCTTCATCTCCGTTCATCGCTGAACCATCGAAGTTACTGGATACTTTATTTCTGAAAGCATTAATACCTCCAGGGAATTCAGCAGTCTGCTCTACTTCTGTATAAACCTGAGTATCACTTACCTGAGGTTTTACTTCTGCGGTAGACGCCTTTGTACCTGTTGATGGTGGCGGTGGCGGCGGAGTGTAAGCCGGAGCTTTTACCCCTTCCTGATTTACCAGACCGGTTGTTGTTTCTAACTGCTTAGAAATTGGCGGTGGTGGAGTTTCAATTTTCGGAGCTTTTACAGGCTCAGGAACCACGTTCTGAATAATTTCAATTTTCTCTTCCTCTTTTGGTGGAGGTGGTGGAGGTGGTTCTTCTTCTTTTGGCTGCTCAATAATTTTATCTTCCTGAAGAATTTCTACCAAATCTGCTTTAACTTCTTGTTTTTCAGGTTCAGTAAGTCTCTTAATGGTAAGATAGATAAATGGAGACAAAGCCGCAATAAGGAATAATGCTGTTCCAACGATGAAAGATTTTGTCAGAAGTTTTGGGTACTGATGTCTTAAATCGTATGCACCATATTCCTTGTTTCTATTTTCAAATACAATCTCATCTAAGGTAAGATTAGGATCGTATACATTTTCGTTTGCCATAGATTTACAATTTTATGGTTTAAATTACTTAGTAGCCGGAGCTGCTGCAGCACCAGAGTTACCCACTTTTCTATCGTAAATAGCTTTTTCCCAAGGTTTAAGATCAGTAACACCGTACTGCTCACTCTTAGTAATTGCCATTTCGTCCAGGATATCTACGAAGTTTTTATATACAGCATCGTCAGTTGGCTTAATAATAACTGTAAATTTAGTTTTATCAGCCGCATTTGCTTTTGCCTGCTCAATTACTTTTCGGATTCCCTCTCTATCAAAAGTAGTTTCATTAAGATTCTGATCTGTTAAAGACGTATTGTCCTGCTGATGCCAGAAGATCTTATTGTTTTTACCTAATAATAAAGATATAGAGTTCGAAAGTTTAATTTCTGTTGGAGGTGGTTTTTTTGTTTCATCCTTCGGTTTTGCCGGAAGACCCAAATCCATTACATTCGGTTTAGAGAATGTGGTTGTGAACATAAAGAAGGTAATCAATAGAAAACCCAAGTCCACCATCGGAGTCATATCGACTCTGGTACTCTGTTTCTTGGAACGTACCTTGCCGCCTTTGGCGCCCTTTTCCTGTACTTGTACTTCTGCCATTTCTAAATGATATTATTCATTAGGTTTACCTTCTTGTGATGTAATCAACCAAAATTTAAGAAAATCGATATCTCTTAAACCCTCGAATAAGCTTTTAACTTTCGGATATTCTGTTGTAACGTCTCCTTTGATTGCTAATTTGTAATCAGGATTTACGTTCAAACTTTCTTTTACCCAGTCTACTAACTGCTTATTCGTACTATCCATAGGAATCCCTGTAGGACTCTTGAAATTCTTCTGCTCGTCATCTGGCAAATCAAGATAGCTTTTAAGCTGGTTCATAGGAACCCCAATTGCTTGTACTTTCTGGAATGCAGCTTTTTCATTATTGTCAAAAGTAACGCCGTACTTTTTTCCCATATTGTCTAAAAGCTGTAGTCTCTCTGATGCATTTTCTACAGGCTGGAAATAAAATTTCCCGTCCGGTGTAGCGTTGATGGTCATCAAACTTGCATCAGGAAGTAACTTCTCTGATATTGAAGATGGCGGTTTAATCTGCTCCACATCAGGTTTTTTAAACTGAGTGGTCAAGATAAAGAATGTAAGCAGTAGGAACGCAACGTCACACATTGCCGTCATATCCGTCACTACTCCATGTCTTTTTGGTTTGACTCTCGCCATTATTATTAATGATTTTTAATTAAACTTCTTTTTACTTACTGCAAATTCCTTGCTACAATTCTTAGTTGAATTCAGCGAAAGACTGTTGGATGCTCATTGCGATCTCGTCGATCTTATAAGTTAATCCGTCGATTTTAGAAGTAAAGAAGTTATAAAGGATGATAGCGATTGCTGAAGTACCAATACCTAAAGCTGTGTTAATCAAGGCTTCAGAGATACCTGTAGAAAGTGCAGCAGCATCCGGAGTACCTCCTCCTGAACCTAATGCGAAGAACGCCTTGATCATCCCGATTACCGTACCTAAAAGTGCTACTAACGTTGCAACAGTACCTAAAGTAGAAAGGATCATCATGTTTTTCTCAAGCATTGGCATTTCAAGAGTAGTTGCTTCTTCGATTGCTTTGTTAAGCGCTACCATTTTTTGCTCTTTGTTAAGCGTTGTATCGTGAGATAAAGCTTTGTAAGTAGTAAGACCTTCTTTTACTACGTTACCAACAGAACCTTGCTGTCTGTCGCACTCTTCTAAAGCTTCATCAATTTTGTTTTGGTTTAGTAAGCTTCTTACCTGTACAACGAAGTTGTCTAAGTTTCCTTTTCCGGCAGCTTTGCTAAGAACGAAATATCTTTCAAAAGAGAAAACGATTACCGTGATCATGAAAGTAATCAAGATTGGTACAATTACCCCTCCTTTGTAGATAATACCTAAGAACGATTCTGGGTGAATGTCTTTCCCCTCCTTGTCAGCAAAAGCAACAGATGCTCCACCTAATTCATTAGCATCTTTAAAGTTTCCCGGGTTACCTAGAACGAATAAATAAATACAAACTCCTATTGCAAAGATAATAGGAATAATTACAGCTGGGTTTAAACCTCCCGACTTTCTAGCAATTACTTGCTCATCATTTTTTGAAACATTCATTTCCATATTTAACTAAATTATATTGTTTTAAAATTTTACAAGGTGTAAATTAAAGGCAAAAATAATTAAAATGCAAGAGTCTTAAATAAACATTTGCCATTTTTTTGATAAAGAAAATTTAATACACTTTCGATATTACAATTATTTTCTCTTTTTTTGGTAATATTTTTCAATTTTAACATTTACGTTAAAAAATCAAAAAATTTAAGCCTTCATTTTTTTTAATTTGCCAATGTTAATTTTTTTTTAAATTACTATATTCACAATTCTGTGAGGCACTACAATGATTTTCGTCGGGGTCTTCCCTTCCAGAATCTGCATCATTTTTTCGTCTTTAAGTACTACTTCCTCCACTTCTTTAGGTGAAAGCTGTGCAGAAAGTGAAATTTTAAACTTCATTCTTCCGTTAACGCTTACCGGATACAAAATCTCATCTTCCACTAAGTAATCCTCGTTCAATACAGGGAATTTCTCAAATTCTATAGAATCCTGATGCCCCAATAAACTCCAAAGCTCTTCACAGATGTGAGGTGCATACGGAGAAATGATAACGGCTAAAGGTTCTAAAATATTGCGTTTGTTGCATTTTATTTTTTGCAGTTCGTTTACGGCGATCATAAATGAAGAGACAGACGTATTGAAAGAGAAGTTTTCAATATCGTAAACCACCTTCTTTATTAAGGTATGTAAAACTTTGTATTCTGCTTTGGTTGGCTCTTCGTCGGAAACCGAGAACGTATCCCCGTCAAAATATAAATTCCAGAATTTTTTAAGAAAACCGTAGACTCCACTCAGACCTTGCGTGTTCCAAGGCTTGGATTGTTCCAACGGACCTAAGAACATTTCATACAATCTTAAACCGTCTGCTCCGTATTCTTCACAGATATCATCCGGATTTACCACATTGTATTTTGACTTGGACATTTTTTCTACTTCACGACCTGTGATGTATTTTCCGTCTTCTAAAATAAATTCAGCATCTGCGTAATCCGGTCTCCAAGCTTTGAAAGCTTCAGTATCCAGTTCATCAGAAGTTCCTTTTAATAATGATACATCAACGTGGATTGCCTGAGTTGTATAATCTTTTGCTAAATTTTTAGAAACATATTGATTAGTTCCGTCAACTCTATACACAAAAGCACTCATCCCCAAAATCATTCCTTGATTAATCAACTTTTGGAAAGGCTCATCCTGATTAATATATCCTCTGTCTTTTAAGAACATATTCCAGAAACGGGAATATAATAAATGTCCTGTTGCGTGTTCACTTCCTCCGATGTACAAATCCACCTGTCCCCAATAATCTGAAAGTTCTTTTTTAGCAAAAACCTCATCATTTTTCGGATCCATATATCTTAGGAAATACCAAGAACTTCCCGCCCAACCCGGCATTGTGGATAATTCTAAAGGGAAAACCGTTTTTTCATCAATTAAATTGGTGTCGACTACTTTTTGGTTGGCTTCATCCCACGCAAACGTTTTTGCATTTCCCAATGGCGGATCTCCGTCTTCAGTCGGCAGATATTTTTCAACTTCCGGAAGTTCCAAAGGCAAAGCGGAAGTCGGCAATGTATAAGGCATTCCATCCTTATAATAGATAGGAACCGGTTCGCCCCAATATCTTTGTCTTGAGAAAATCGCATCACGCTGTCTGTAGTTCGTTGTTCCGTGTCCGATTCCTTTTTTCTCAATGGCAGAAATAATCAATGCTTTTGCATCGTTATAATTTAATCCATTTAAGAAATCAGAATTTACACAAACCGAATCTTTAGAATCGAAAGAAGCTTCCTGAACATCTTCGTCCGTTTCCACGACTTTCTTAATTTCTAAATTAAATTTCTTTGCAAATCTGTGATCACGCTCGTCATGTGCAGGAACCGCCATTACAGCACCCGTTCCGTAACCCATCAAAACATAATCTGAAATATAGATCGGCATTCTTTCTCCACTGAAAGGGTTTAAAGCATAACTTCCCGTGAAAGCGCCTGAAACATTTTTCACGTCCGCCATTCTGTCACGTTCCGTTTTCTTGGAAGTTTCTTCAATATAAGAATCTACCTCAGCTTTTTGCTCTGCAGTTGTGATGGTTTCCACCAAAGGATTTTCCGGAGCCAGAACCATAAAAGTCGTTCCGAAAATAGTATCCGGTCTTGTAGTAAACACTTCAACGATTTCATCATGTCCTTCCACATTGAATCTCACCTGCGCTCCCTGAGATTTTCCGATCCAGTATTCCTGAGAATCTTTCAAAGGTTGTGGCCAGTCCAGAGTTTTTAATCCCTGCAATAATCTTTCAGAGTACGCAGAAATCCTCATGCTCCACTGCATCATTTTCTTCTGGAAAACAGGAAAACCTCCTCTTTCGGATTTTCCGTCTTTTACCTCATCATTTGCCAGAACGGTTCCTAAAGCAGGACACCAGTTCACAGTGGTTTCCGCTCTGTAAGCCAAACGGTAATTTAATAAAATGTCTTCTTTATCAATTTCTGAAGCTTCTTTCCACTCTTCCGCCGTGAAATTTAATTCATCGTTCTGATTGGCATTTAACCCTTCCGTTCCTTTTTCTTCAAAACGTTTAACCAAAGATGAAATAGGCTCCGCTTTATCGGTATCTTTATTATACCACGAATGGAACAGCTCAATAAAAATCCACTGTGTCCATTTATAATAAGAAGCATCGGAAGTTCTCACTTCTCTACTCCAGTCGAAAGAAAAGCCAATTTTTCTTAACTGCTCTTCGTATCTTGTAATGTTTTGCTCTGTCGTAATCGCAGGATGCTGCCCTGTCTGAATAGCGTACTGTTCAGCAGGAAGCCCGAAGCTGTCGTAGCCAACCGGATGGAGAACATTAAAACCCTGATGTCTTTTGTACCTCGCGTAAATGTCGGATGCGATATATCCAAGCGGATGACCTACGTGAAGTCCTGCTCCGGATGGATACGGAAACATATCGAGAACATAAAATTTAGGTTTGTCTGTGTTGTCGGAAGTTTTATACGTTTGATTATCTTCCCAGTACTTCTGCCACTTTTTTTCTATCTGCTGATGATCGTAAAACACTTTTTTATAGATATTAGATGTTAAGATTTTAGATGCTGGATTCTTTTAAATTCCTTTTCTAATTTTCACAAAAATAATGATTTTAAAAGAAATGGAAATTTAAATTTGACGAAATAATGCACAAAAAAATCTCATCCGCAGATGAGATTTGTATTTTATATTGATAATTCAGACTATTACTGAGGTATTCTCTTAAATGTATAGGTTTCAGAATGGAATTCGGTAGGATCTGATTTGTCTTCAAACATGATGTTTAAAGCAGTATCGCTGATGCTGATGATTCTTCCCTGATCCGGCTGTACAATTCCCTGATATTTTATCTGAATAGCTTTGCTGTCTTTATCATAAGTATAAGTGAATGTTCTGTCGAAAGTAGGTGTACAGGTTCCCGGGGTTGCACTGTCTCCCATATCTTTTCTTTTTCCTGTATTTCCGGAAGCGAACGTCCATCTTGAAGTCTGCTGACAAGTGGTATCAAAAGAAATACCATCCGAAACAGGAACTTCTCCTATTGCAACTACGGTTACTACTTTTTTCACGGGCTGCCAAACTCCCACTAACGGAGCTTCCTGTACCACTTCGTCGTCGTTATTACATCCTGTTGCTACAAATAATGATAAACCTGCAAATAATAATGCTAATTTCTTCATATATCAATTTTTTCAAGCGCTAAAATTATGATTTATTTATATTATTATACAATTTTTTTAAAAAAATATTGTTAAAATTTATTATTTTCTGTGTATTGGCATTTCAAAAGCGTTGTTTTTCCTTTATTCAGCAAACATTCATTACCGGAAATATGATCTTTTCTACGAAAAAAACTATTTTTGTAACAAACAAATGCAAATGCAAGACCTTACGAAAAATAATTTTGATTTTATCCGTGTTCTCCTCGCTTTCATCGTTTTTTTAGGGCATCTTGGAGCTTTAAGCGTTTCTCCGGAGCTGAAATTTCTGGAACACAGCCCTATCGAAGTTGCTGTTTTCGGATTTTTTGTGGTCAGCGGATTTCTCATTGCCAGAAGTTATGAGCGTTCTTCCAGTCTTAAAAGCTATGTAAGCAAAAGAATCAGGAGAATTGTTCCCGCTTATTTATTGGTTGTTTTTCTCTGTGCCATTTTACTCCGTCTTGTAAGCACTTATTCATTCAGGGAATATTTTACCAATACGCAGGTCTACAAATATCTTTTCTGGAATTCCATTTTTTTAAATTTTAAAGCACCGTGGCTTCCCGGAGTTTTCGGAAATCAGGCAGTCAACGGAGCACTTTGGACACTAAAGATAGAAATGTGCTATTATTTCGCTGTTCCGCTTATGTTTTTACTGTTTGGAAAAAACAATAAATACAGAAATATCAGTTTAATGATCCTGTATTTTCTGTCGCTTGTTTATCTTAATTATTTTGAGCTTCAGGGAAAGATTTCACTGGCGAAACAGCTTCCGGGAACCCTGTCTTATTTTATACCGGGAATGCTTATCTATTTTAATTTTGATCAGTTCATTAAATATAAAAACACCCTTTTTATCATTGCCATAGCCACAGTGTGGATCGATTTATTTACAGATATTCAGCTTTTTTCTCCAATGATGATCGGGATTATCGTCCTGTACATCGCATATTCCTTTAAGTTTTTAAATAATTTTGGAAAATATGGAGATTTTACCTACGGAATTTATATCTTCCACTTCCCGATCATCAGAACTTTTACCACAATGGGATTATTTAAAGATTATAATCCTTACGTGATGGCTTTTGTATGCATGATGGTAGTTATTGCGGTAGGAATCAGTTCCTGGCATTTTTACGAGAAAAAATTTTTATAAAACACAAGATGAAAGAATTAGTTTCGATAATAACCCCCTCCTACAATTCGGCGGAATTTATAGAGGAAACCATACAGTCTGTACTCAACCAGACGTATGAAAACTGGGAATGGCTGATCTCGGACGACCGTTCCCAAGATAATACGGTTGAACTGATCCGAAAGTACAATGATCCCAGAATAAAATTACACGTTCTTGAAAAAAACGGCGGTGCAGGAAATGCCCGAAATAAAAGTCTAGAAAGAGCGGAAGGTCGTTATATTGCCTTTCTGGATTCCGATGATTTCTGGTATCCTGAATATCTTGAAGAGATGATCGGGTTTATGGATAAAAACAATGCAGAATTGGTGTACTGCAATTATTCCAGATGTGATGAACATACGATGGAGCCGGTTCTAAAAGATTTTGAAGCCGATACAATCGTCACTTTTTCCAACCTGCTTAAAACCTGCAGACTGGCTCCGGTTTCTACAATGTACGATACCAAAAGAGTGGGAAAATTCTTCTTCCCCGTGAAAAGCAAACGCGAAGATCACGTGATGTGGCTGAATCTTCTGAAAAAAATCCCGAAAGGCTATCCTCTGAATAAGACACTCGCTAAATACAGGATGCGCGAAAACAGCGTTTCCAGAAAGAAAAAAAACATCATCAGAGATCAATATCTGGTGTATAAAGATTTCATGGGATTTTCTACGGTTAAATCTTTATACTATACCGCAAACTGGGCATTCAACGGATTTTTGAAATATTCGAAAATTTTTAATTAATTTTATTGAATGGAATATTCAAAAGAGTTCAAAACTGCTCTGAGCAATTTTTCTTCTGTAGAAAAAGACCGCCTGATTTTCAGATTATTAAAAAAAGATAAACTTTTATCTAAAAAACTATACTTCGAACTTATTGATCCTGAAACCACAGACAATAAAAGAGACGCGATGGAGGAAATTGTTTCCGAAAAAGTTGTACTGGCATCAAAATACATCAGCAATCAGAAATATTTTCTGGGAATTATCCGTAAAATAAGCAGTGAAATTACTGAACACGTAAAAGTAACGACCGATAAATTCGGAGAAGTTTCTCTTAATTTATTGTTGATTAATAAGATTTTAGAATATAACGAAGATCTGAGCCGACAAAGATTCGATAATGTTTATAAACTGTATCTCTACATCATTAATAAAGTGGTGAAAGCTTTGCTTTTAACCAAAAAACTGGATGTCGATTACTGGATGGAAATTGATGAGCATCTGAATAATTTAAAAGATAAAATCCTTGAGAATACATATTTATCCAAACTTTTCATTAACAACGGGATCGATTTTAACTGGCTGACCAGCGATAAGATTCCGGAAAATTTTGACCAGATCATCAAAGACATTAAAAATCAGGGATTTTTACGATAAGATTTTCTGTAAGATCAGTTCCGTAGAATTCGGTTTTTCAGAGACAAATTTTTCAGCATTTTCAGACATTGCCTGAAGGGAATCGTCATTATTAATTAAAAACAGCACAAAATCTGCAGCAAGCCCTGCATTTTCAAAAGATCTTCCTCCATCCGCCGAAATAAGACCGTCTGCTTCAGGATTTTTTCTGTACTGATTTCCGAAAATTACCGGAACGCCAAAGGTTGCCGCTTCCAGAATATTGTGAAGTCCCACATCATGAAACCCTCCTCCTACTACTGCAACATCGGCGTAAGAATACAATTTTGAAAGCAAACCGATGCTGTCGATAATTAAAATATTTGAGTTAAAATCCTCAACAGAATTTTTAATTTCACTGTATAAAATTGCTTCCGGAAAAAGCTGTTTCAAATGGGAAACCCTCTTCAGATCATGCGGAGCAATAATCAGTTTTGCGTACGGACTTCCCTGCGAAACTTCCAGCGCAATTTTTTCTTCCGCCTGCCAAGAACTTCCGAAAACCACCGTTTTATCTTCGCCAATAAAATCTTTAATCCAATCTACGCGATTGTCTCGATGTCTCAACTGTTTTACACGGTCAAATCTCGTATCTCCTGTTACCGAAGATTTCGTTAATCCAATGCTTTTAGCCAGAGCAAAGGACATTTGGGTCTGATGAAAAAACCAGTCGATATTTTTCTGAAGCTGCTGTACAAACCATTTTCCATACGATGTAAAAAATGACTGACGATCATAGAACAAAGCTGAAATCACATACGTTTTTGCGCCTTTATTTTTAAGTTCATCAAGAAGATGATACCAGTAATCATACTTCACCGTAAAAAATAGTTGAACATCAAACTGGTCTGTAAATTCTTTTACAGCAGATTTTTTATCAAAAGGAAGATAACAGATCACATCGGCAATATGTTTCTTTTTCACCACGTTTTCATAACCGGATGGAGAAAAGAAGGTAACTAAAATTTTATGATCCGCAAACCTTTCTTTCAACTGCTCCAAAACAGGCAGTCCCTGTTCATATTCTCCAAGACTTGATGCGTGCATCCAGATCACTTTATCAGATTTTTTAAAGCCGGATTTCACCTTTTCTAA
Organism: Chryseobacterium urinae; assembly: GCF_030518295.1. NCBI lineage: Bacteria > Pseudomonadati > Bacteroidota > Flavobacteriia > Flavobacteriales > Weeksellaceae > Chryseobacterium > Chryseobacterium urinae. Next base: position 14,284 of record NZ_JAULSJ010000014.1, read on the forward strand.
AGATTCTTTTCTGCCTTCAACGCCTTTTTTAGTTTTATCATTGAATAACGCAAAAACCTTCATCCCGAAGATGAGCAGATGGATAAATATGTTGTAAAAGAAAGCCATATGTATGAGTTTTAAACTTCCGTTCTGTCGTTATGAGTCGAAGGACTGGAAATGACTAAAAATTCCAGATCTTCATCAGATTCATTAGCAATATAATGTTTAGATTTTGGGGGAATGGTAATGTTTTCGCCGTTTTTTACAGACCACCTTTCGCCATCAATAAAAAAGACAGCTTTCCCTTTTAAAATATAAAAAAACTGTTCTGCGAAATGATGAAAATGAAGCTTTTCTGGAGTTCCGCAAGGAATAATTTCCTGTTTTACGGATAATTGGGCATCGTTTTTCAGAATCCAGCTATCGCAGTTGTCTCCCCAAATATAATGTTCGGAATTATTTTTAGACTGTATCATTTAAATTGAGAACTAATCATTAGAACCGTTATCACACTTCCCAGAACAGAAAGAATTGCTGTAGCTATTTTAATTTTCGGCTTTGCATTCTCATCAAAAGAATATCTTAACATATAGTCCTGACTGTTCAGAAAAATCATCATGATTAAAACATACAGCCACCGGATGAAAATTTTCATGATGAGAAACTGGGCATATTCATTTTCAGGAGTAATTTTCACCGGAAAATTTGAAGATCCCGGATCGCGAACGGTATAGGCGAACAAAATGTAAAAAATCAAAGCAAAAACAGGTAACAGAAAAGCAAATTTTTTACTTCCGAAATTATCCGCTTTTCCGTCAAAATCAAAATGAATGGGTATAATCTGAGGCAGTGATTTATAATGTTTTACCGTAAACCACCACAAAAAAACAAGCAGTCCGAAATTAAAAATATCAAAAACAGTAAAAAGAATATTTTCCATTTCAGACAGATCTTAAGTTAAAGCAAACTTTTAATTACTCTCAGCTTATGGGTATGTTTATTCATTTCTTTGTTGAAAATTCCTGTAGAATCCAGCGTGTCGATTCGCACTTTTCCTGAAGCGTGGATAATTCTCTGGTTATCCAGCATGATTCCCACGTGAATAATCTTTCCTTCCGGATTTTCAAAAAACGCCAGATCTCCCGGCTGACTTTCTTCAACAAAGCTTAATGATTCTCCCACCTCAACCTGCTGTGAAGCGTCTCTCGGTAATTTTATGTCGTGAATTTTGTAAACCAACTGTGTAAAACCTGAGCAGTCTACCGCAAAAAAGCTTTTACCGCCCCATAAATACGGCACATTCAGGAATTCTTTTGCCGTTAAAGCAATACTTTCTCGCACATCGTGACTTCTTCTCGACGCTACCGCAGGAAATTCAACTTCCGAACCCATGGAAAGCAGTGTTTTTCCGTCATTCATCAAGACAGAAGAAAAGTCTTCGGTTACAACGGTTACTTTCCGTTTAGCCAGATATTCGTCTGTTACAGATTTAAGCTGTTTCGTATCCATCCATCCTTCATAGCCGTCATAATGCATTTTTATTCTGGTCCAGTTCTTATTCACTTCCAGAATATCTGCACTTTCCCCAAACAATATTTCCGTAACAATTTCTGCTCTGTCCGAACCTTCTGCACGAACGGGAGCTACTGTAACAACACAAATTCCTTTATCCATTTATTTTTCTAATTAAAAGGTTAAGACTTCAGTTCAGGTTGAGAAAATACGCTGTAAAATCTTAACCTTAAACTCAACCTCAAATTACTTTCTGCGTAAAAAATTCAGCCCGTCACGCAAAGGTAAAATAAGATTTTCAAAATCATCATCTTTTGCGATCAAATCATTCAGTTCCTTAATGACCTGCGTAGATTTCTGTTTCGGATTTTCTTCCAGAACTTTTCCGTACCAGAGAACATTATCAAACATTACTACCGAGCCGGATTTTGTCCTTGGCTTTATTAATCTGAAATATTCTGCATAATTTTCTTTGTCGGCATCAATGAAAACCAGATCAAAAACCTCATCGGTTTCTCTTAGAAATTCCTTCGCATCCTGAAGCCTGAAATGAATCTGAGAAGCGTATTCGCTTGCCGCGAAATACTTTTCAGGAAGGTACGCTAAATCTTCATTCACATCCAAAGTGGTAATTTTTCCGTCTTTTGCCATTCCTGTTGCCAGACAAAGTGTTGCATAGCCTGTAAAAGTCCCTATTTCCAGAATATTTTTTGGCTGCATCATTTGCGAAATGATGGTTAACAATCTTCCCTGCTGATAACCGGAGATCATGTGTGGCTGTGTGGTCTTTTGGTATGTTTCCCTTCTCAGTTTTCTCAGAATTTCAGGCTCCGATGAAGCGTGTGTTTCAAGGTACCTGTCCATTTCCGGAAGTTTTTCTTCAAAAAAGCTCATGCTGCAAATTTTATTTCGGTCAAATTTACTTAAATATAACAAAAAAGCGGAAACAATCCTAAAGATTCCGGAAAGATGGGAAAATCCCCCAGTTTAATTACCGTAAAAATACGGATGGTCTCGTCTGCGAATAAGCCTAACTTTGCAATGAAGGGTAAAAACACACGACATAATGCTTGCGGAAAAAAAACAAATTAACCAAAGAAATCAGAAGACTACAGTGCGTAAAAGCACTGTGGATTCTTTTTCTAAAAAAACTAAACCGGAACTATCCAATTCATTTTTTCAAAAAATTATTTCTTTGCTGAAAAAAGAAGAACTAATTTGATTAATCACAAACAACAAATCCCGAATTGCTTCGGGATTTGTTTTGTATTGACTGAATGTTGATTGTAAATTATTTCTTTGGCGCGATATCCATTAATTTCATAAACTCATCAAGTTTAGGCATAATGATGATCTCCGTTCTTCTGTTTTCCGCTCTTCCTGAAACGCTCATGTTAGTCGCTTTAGGATTGTATTCGGAACGTCCACCTGCTGTAATTCTTGCAGGATCTACTCCAAACTGAGTCTGAAGAACTTTAGCAACCGCAGTTCCTCTTAAAGCAGAAAGATCCCAGTTGTCTTTTGGTAAATTTGGAGAGCTTAAAGGAGCGTTATCTGTATTTCCTTCGATAAGAACAGAATATTTATCGTAATCGTTAATTACTTTAGCTACTTTTCCTAACACTTCCTGAGCGGCAGGTAATACGTTGTAATCTCCTGTTTTGTACAACATTTTGTCTGAAAGAGAGATCATTACCACTCCTTTCAGCACTTTTACCTGAACATCGCTGTCTGCTACGTTATCCAACGATCTTTTCAGTTTGTTTGATAATGCTAAATTCAAGCTGTCGTTTTTCGCATTGCTTGATATAAGCTGTTTGATATAAGAGTTTGAAGAATTGATTTCTCCAACCAGCTTGTCGATATTGGCAGAGCTTTTCCCTGAATTCGAAAGACACGCATCCAATGAAGATTTCAAAGCATCATGCTGACTTTTCAATAAATTATTTTCACTTGCCAAAGCTGAATTCTGAGACTTCAGTTCCTGAATTTCTCTCTGTCTTTCACCTACGTTTTCAATACATTGCTTGTAATTTGAGCTCAATGCATCATACTGCTTTTTGCTGATACAAGATGTCATTCCCAACACCATTGCAGATACTGCTAAAATTTTAAAAATTTTCATAAATAATCATTTTTAGACGAACCAAAGGTAACGAAATTCATTTTAATTATATGAATTATCTTTGCATAAAAGAAATTCCGGACATCCATGCTGAACGTAGACAACTTCCAAAATCAGCTTAAAAACATTGTTGATTCCCCCGAAAACCGAAGCTATCTTCTTGCGGTGAGCGGAGGTGCAGATTCTATGGTTCTAGCACACTGTTTTAACGACTTAGGCATTCATTTTCAGATTGCCCACATCAATTATAAACTTCGTGGAGAAGATTCGGATCTGGATCAGAAAACGGTGGAGGATTTTTGTGAGAGAAACCATATTAAATTTCATTTATACAAAGTTTCAGAAAAAGACCAGAAACCGGAACATTCTATCCAGCTTTGGGCAAGAGAACTGCGGTATGAATTTTTCAGAAATATTCAAAGAGAAGAAAATCTGGAATTTTTAGTCACCGCGCATCATCTGAACGATCAACTGGAAACTTTCATCATCAATCTTTCAAAAGCAGCCGGAATTAACGGATTGAGCGGAATTCCGGCAAACGACAATCACATTTTAAGACCTCTTTTAAATTTCACAAAAAAAGAAATCTACGAATTCGCAGAAGAAAATAATATTGAATACCGTGAAGATCTGTCTAATAAGAAAAATGATTATTTAAGAAATAAAATTAGAAACGAAATTGTTCCGAAACTTCTGGAAACCAACGATCATTTTCTGGAAAATTTCAAAAAAAGCTCTTCTTATTTAAACCAGACCAAAGATTTTGTTCAGCAGCAGATTCAGGAAATAGAAAACAGGATTTCGGTTTGTAACAGAGAATATACAGTTTTATCCAAAGATAAGCTGAATGAAGAAAGTGATTTTGTGAAATTTGAGATCCTTAAAAAGTATGGTTTTAATCAGGAAGAAGAAATTCCGAAAATTTTTAAAGCTGAAAACGGAAGTTCTTTTTTTTCAAAAGATTATCTGCTGATCGTCAATTATGATGAACTGATTTTAAGCAAAAAGACGGAAGATGGAAAATGGAAGTTTGAAAAGCACAGTGATGATGAAATTCTTCTGATGGAAAATTTTGACTTTTCTGAAAACCAGATTACCATTAATCTCGAAAATATCATTGAAATTGAGCAAATCAATAACCGTTTGAATTGGGAATTTGATGCAGAAAAACTTTGTTTCCCGCTGCGTTTAAGAAAACAGAAAGACGGTGACGAATTTTTTCCGGCAGGATTTTCGGGGAAAAAGAAAGTTTCTAAGTTTTTTAGGGACGAAAAAATATCTATTTTAGCAAGGCAGGAAATCTGGCTCCTTACCGACGGTGAAGATTCGGTTTTGGGAATTATTCCTTTCAGGCAGGACCGAAGATGTATGGCAACGAAAAACACAGAGAAAGTTCTGAAGATTACATGAACAAAAGAACAACAAACACTTTAGCAATCGCAGATTTCCAAAAAGACAACAATGTTGCCTTTGGTATTCTGTACCGGAAATATTTCGGCTATACCAGAAAATTTGTTCTTTCCAACAAAGGAAATTCTGAAGATGCAGAAGATGTTTTTCAGGACGCTTTAATTATTCTGTACGAAAAATTATATGATGACGATTTCAAAGCCTACACTTGTCTTGCGAACTACGTTACCGGAATTTCCAAAAACCTTTGGCTGAAAAAATTGCGCAACCGAAACTTTTTTGTGGAAATGCACGAAAGCTATTATTTTGAAAACAAAGAAGAGATCAACCAGGCAATAGAAAACGAAAGGAATTATTATGATAAACTTAATGATTACATCAATAAAATTTCTTCGCACTGCCAAAACCTCATCCACGATATTTTTATGAAGAATAAAAATATGGAAGAAATACAGGAAAAATACAAGTATTCCACCAAGCACAATGCACAAAATCAAAAGCATAAATGTGTGGAACAAATCCGGAAAATAAAAAAAGACGATAATTTTTAAAACTGATTATCAATACTTTAAATAAAATAATTAAAAAATCACCTTTTCGCCGGGTGATTTTTTCTGCTTTTGGGAACTTCATAGTAAATACTTTATCTTATGTTCACCAAAATAATTTATACGTTCTTTTTCTTAGTTGCCATTTCGTTCAATGCACAAAGCAAAACCGGAATTCAATTTCAGACTAAAAATTTAGAAGAAGCCAAAAAACTAGCACAACAGGAAAACAAACTCATCTTCATCGATCTGTACACCACTTGGTGTGGACCCTGTAAACTGATGAAAAAGAATACGTTCCCGAATCCTGAACTGGGAGAATTTTTCAATAAAAATTTCATCAGCCTTTATATTGATGCCGAAAAAGAAGGAACAGAACTTGCCAAAAAATTTAAAATCGTTAATTATCCTTCCTTTCTTTTCTTAGACCAGAACGGCGAACTGGTGCAGTACGAATATGGATATTACAACGCTGCACAATTTTTAAATATAGGACAATCGGTTACAGAGAAAAGAAATTCAGACAAAAAAACACCGACAATCAGCGAAGTGAAAGGCAAAATGGTGGGTGAAACGATTCCCAACTTTACAGCAAAAGATCAGTTTGAAAAAACATTTTCTCTGTCTCAGGGAAAAAAGAAAACCGTGGTGGTTTTCATTCGTGGACAATGGTGTCCGTATTGTAATAAATATGTTGAAAACCTACAAAATCTTGCGCCTGAATTAGAATCTAAAAACACAAGACTGGTCATCATTTCTCCCGAAAAACCTGAGTTTATCGCAAAAACCATCAGCAAAACAAAAACCGCGTATTCCGTTTTGTATGATGAAAACTACAGAATAGCAGAACTTTTTGATGTTCTGTACATACCCGAGAAAAAAACGCTCGATTTCTACGAAAACCGATTGGGAGACGATTTCAAGAAAAGTCGTTCCGATGATTCCGGAAGACTGCCCGTTTCTGCTACCTATATTTTAGATGAAAATCAAAAAATCATCTGGAGACATTTCAATCCCGATTACAAAGAAAGAGCTTCGCTGGAGGATATTGTAAAACAGCTTTAATTAAAAATTTTCACCGCAAAAGTGGCAAAAGAAATGACTAATAAAAAGAAACATAAAAGAAAGCAAAAAACGCATATTTTGAAAACTTTTGAAAATCTAAAATCCGATACAAACTTTTGATTCTTTTGCGGTTAAAACATTTTATCTAAACAACTTTAATTAAAAAATTATGAAAAATACAATCACCCTCATTCTCGTATTTCTGCTTCCTTTTTTGGCATTTTCCCAAAAAAATGAACACAGAAATTTAGAAAACAAACTGGGAATTCAGGGCTATGATCCCGTTTCTTACATCGAACAGAAAAAAGCGGTAAAAGGGAAAAAAGAGTTTGCGGTCAATGTAAACGGAGCCATTTATTATACTTCTTCGGAAAAAAATAAAGAACTCCTGAAAAAAGATCCCGCAAAATACGAACCTGTTTACGGCGGTTGGTGCGCTTTTGCAATGGGAGATGATGGTGAGAAAGTAGAAATCAATCCCACCACTTTTAAAATCATTGATGGAAAAACCCATTTGTTCTACAATAAATTTTTCAACAACACGCTGACTTCCTGGAACAAGAACGAGACAAAACTGAAAAAAAGTGCAGACCAAAACTGGAAAAAACTGACCAATTAATCCTCACAAAAAAAATTAACATTATGAAAACCTTTAAAATTTTCCTGGGAACTGCTTTTTTACTGCTTTTGCAAAGCAATCATTTAGTTGCACAGGGATGCAGTGATGCCGGATTCTGTACGGTTAACAGTTTTCAGCCGAATAACAATGACAGCATCAAAACTTACCATAATCAGATTAAAACCGGAATTTTCTTTGGCAAAGCAGATAACTCAATTTCTGTTTTTGGAAATTACGTAGAATATAACAGACAAATCAATGACAGATTTGGCTTTGATGCAAAATTGACTACTTTGGCACAAAACGGCAATGATGTTTCTACTTTTGGACTTTCTGATTTGTTTCTGAACGCCAATTATAAAGCTAACGAAAAACTGAAATTTACTTTAGGTGCAAAGATCCCTCTTTCGGACGCAGGAAACTCCAAAAACAATCTGCCGTTGCCAATGGATTATCAGTCCAGTTTAGGAACGCTGGATTTAATTGTGGGAGTGGGTTACGAAATCAAAAAAATTCAGTTAGTTGCAGCTCTTCAACAGCCTCTAACGCAGAATGAGAATCAGTTTTTGGCATCACAGTATCCCGCAAGTTCAGCGCTTAGAGGATTTTTATCGACCAATAAATTCCAGAGAAGCGGCGATGTTTTGCTTAGAGTTTCTTATCCTTTAATGATTCATCCGAAAATAAGACTTACGCCAAGTATTTTGCCGATTTATCACTTGAAGAACGACCGATTTACCAACCAAAACAATGTAGAACAATACAGAGTTAAATTTTAAATTCTTTAATCAGAAAATTTACAACAAATAAAAACATCAGAAATTATGAAAACAATGATCACCTTTATTTTCGTGTCCTTTCTCTTGGTTTCCTGCGTCAGAGAAAGCACTGCAACAGAAGATTTAATGGAAATGGCTCCTGAAAATTCGGTCTTAAAATATTCCGGAGATTTTATGCAGGGACCTTACGGAAATAACGTTAACGGAAAAGCGGAAATCTATGAAAAAAACGGAGTCTTCACATTGGTTTTAAATGAAAACTTCACCATCAGCAACGGTCCGGATCTTTACGTGTATGTAAGCAAAGAACAGCAGCCATCGCAATTTGTTTCTTTAGGTAAGCTGAAGTCTGTGAACGGCGGACAAACCTACACTTTTACGGATTCAGTAAACTTCGATGAGTACAAATACGCAGTCGTTCATTGTCAACAATACAATCATCTGTTTTCTTACGCTCTATTAGAAAAAAAATAACATTACAAATATGAAAAACTATATCAATTGGGCATTACGATTAATTCCCGCCCTAATTTTACTGCAGACTTTATTCTTCAAATTTACAGCCCATCCGGATTCTGTCGCCATTTTTTCCCAACTTCACGCAGAACCTTTCGGAAGGATTTTTTCAGGAGTATTGGAACTCATTACGGCAGTTTTAATTCTGAACCCTAAAACCACTTTTTGGGGAACCGTTCTGGGACTTGTAACGATGATTGGAGCAATTGCCTCACACATTTTAATTCTGGGAATCGATACCAATAACGATGGCGGAAAATTGTTTTACCTTGCGCTTACCGTTTTTGTTTTCTGTGTGATTCTTTTAATTAAATTTAAAAAAGGAAAGTATGAATAAAGACCAATCGGTTTATGCGATCTTACACGAGATCCTTACCGAACAACAGAATTTACTGAGAAAAGTTTCGGCAAAAATGTACACTCAGAGTATTCCTTCTCTGGACGGTTCTACTATTGGCGGTCACACAAGACATATTATTGAGTTTCTGGAAATTTTACGGAACTCTTATCATACGAATCAGATTAATTATGACGAAAGACAGAGAAATCCGGAACTGGAACAGAATCCTGAAAAGGCGATAGAAATTATTTCCGAAATACTTTTCAGCATTAATTTGCCCAACAAAAATTTGACAATGCATCAAACCGTGGGAACTATTTCTTTGGAAATTCCGACCAATTTCTTTCGGGAACTTTTGTACAATATTGAGCATTGCATCCATCATCAGGCGTTGATAAAAGTGGCTTTTAACGAAATTAAAATGAGTCATCTTCTCAACAAAAATTTCGGAATTGCCCCTTCAACAATTCAATACAGAGAAACCCAAAATTTAAACTAAATGTGTACTGTAACGTATTTTCCGCTTAAAAATAAAATTGTTCTGACTTCCAACAGGGACGAGAAACCCAATCGTTCTGCACAGGAAATTCATCGTGAAAAAGGTATCTTTTATCCGAAAGATGCCACCAAAAATGGAACTTGGTTTGCGGTTTCAGAAAACGGAAATGTCCTCATTTTATTGAACGGTGCTTTTGAAAATCATCCGGTAAAAAAGGAATACCGAAAAAGCCGAGGATTAATTGTTTTGGATTTAATGAATGAAGAAAACATTTTCAACGCTTTACAATTTATTGATTTAGAAAACATTGAACCTTTTACGCTGGTGATTTTTCAGGAAAAACAATTGGCAGAATTTCGCTGGAACGGAACCGAAAAACATTTTAAAAGATTAGACGCTCATCTTCCGTACATCTGGTCTTCCGCAACTTTGTACGATGCAAAAGCACAGGAAAAAAGAAGGGAAATTTTCAAGGAATTTCTGCAAATCGAGCCGATTTCCGAAGAAGATATTTTAGATTTCCACCATCAGAAAACCGATGATTTGGAAAACGGAATTACCATCAAAAGACAAAATACGATACAAACCATCAGTACGACACAGCTCGTTATTTCCGATGAAATGACACTGAAACATTATGACCGACTGACCCCAGATTCAAAACCCGAAAAAATTTCCCTCAAAAATGAAACTCAAACATCGCCTTCATAAAATTGCACATTGGGAATACTGGTCTACTTTTTCCATTTATCTGCCGCTTTTTCCTGTTTGGCTGTACTGTGCATATAAAGCAAGAACGCTTTTGTTCTTCCACGGAGCGAATCCTTCCATAAAATACGGCGGAATGGCAATGGAAAGCAAAAAAGAAATCTACGATCTGATTCCCGAAAACTGGATCCCGAAAACAGTTTTTGCGTCTTCAGAAATTTCATTTAACGAAATTTTATCTGAATTAAAATCACAAACCATCAATTTCCCCGTTATTGTAAAACCCAATATCGGATTGAAAGGTTTGGGCGTTGTTCAGGTTGAAAATGTAAACGAACTGGAAGATTATCAAAAAAACAATGCCTGTGATTTTTTAATTCAGGAAAAAATAAATTATCAGCATGAAGTCGGGATTTTTTACCACCGTTTTCCCGACGAAAAAAAAGGAAAGATCACAGGAATGGTGAAAAAAGAATTTCTTTCCGTAAAAGGAGACGGCAGAAAAACGTTGAGAGAACTAGTGATGGAAAATCCCAGAAGTGCCTTCCAGATCAAAGCCATAGAACAGAAAATGGGAAGCGAAATGCAGAAAACAGTTCCTGAAAACGAAGAAATAATTCTGATCCCGTTCGGAAGCCATACGAGAGGCGCAAAATTTATTGATATTTCAAGTGAAGTTACCGAAAAGTTAGAACAAAAAATAGATGAAATCTGTACCAAAGTGAATGGCTTTTATTTCGGAAGACTGGATGTGATGTTTGAAAATTTGGAACTTCTAAAAGAGGGAAAGAATTTAAAAATAATCGAAATAAACGGTGCTAAAAGCGAACCAACGCATATGTACGATCCGAAACACTCCTTATTTTTTGCATGGAAAGAAATTGCAAAACACTGGAACATCATGGCAGAAATCAGCAGAAAAAACCACGAAACCGGATTTCCTTATCTGGATATAAAAGAGGGATTTTCTGCGCTGAAAAACAATCTTGCCATAGAAAAAAGGCTGAGGAAGATTTCTTCGGTTGATTAATCTGCAAAAAACAGTTACTTTTGTAGTAAAGTATTTACATAAAATTACAATATGAGATTCTCTTCGATTTATAAAATTCCGTTGCTGCTTTTCTTTTTTATTACGCTTGCAGTTTCGGGACAAATCAAAAATCCTGTAAAATTTAAATTTACAATCAACGAATTAGGCGACAATCAATACGAAGCCGTCCTGAATGCCACCATGGAAAGCGGTTGGCATATTTACTCCAAAGACATTCCGGAAGATACGGGAATTCCTACCGACTATAAGGTTTCAGGGAAAAACATCGAACTGATCGGGAAATTTACCGAAGTGGGTAAAAAGCATGAAGAATTTTCTGAGGCTTTCGGCGGAAAAATTATTTTCTACTCCAACACGGCAGGTTTCAAGCAGAAATTTAAGCTGAAAGACGGAACAAAACCGGGAGACGTTGTTGCTGAAATTACGTATCAGACTTGTGACGACAGAGTCTGTCTTGCTCCGAACACATTGGAATTCAACAAACAGGTTACGCCAAAAGGTGCGACTGAGGAAGTAAAAACCGATGAAAAAACAACGGCAAAAGATTCTTTACAGCCTGTTGTGGATACGTTGGGTAATGTTGTTCAACCTGCTGTTCCAACTGCAGAAACCCAAAAACTTGATCCTAAAAATTTAAAAATAGAATCCATTAATTTCCAAAAACCATTAACGGACTGCGGAACAGGATCATCAAAAATCAGCGAAAACTACTGGACCTATCTGCTGTTAGGATTTATCGGAGGTTTAATTGCCTTGTTAACGCCCTGCGTTTTCCCGATGATTCCTTTAACGGTTTCGTTTTTCACCAAAGGAAATAAAAATCCGGCAAAAGGAAAAAGAGATGCTTTGATCTATGGGTTTTTCATTCTTTTGATCTTTGTTTTATTAAGTGTTCCTTTCCATTTAATTGATGGAATTGCGGGAAATATCTTCAACGAAATTTCAACCAATGTCTGGCTGAATATTGCGTTCTTCATCATCTTTATTTTCTTTGCAGGAAGTTTCTTCGGCTACTATGATATTACTTTGCCAAGTTCTATTGCCAATAAATCTTCAAAAGCGGAAGAAGCGGGTGGAATTATCGGGATTTTCTTCATGGCTTTAACGCTGGTTATCGTTTCTTTCTCCTGTACAGGTCCTATTTTGGGAAGTTTACTAGGAAGCGCGATTACGGGCTCTGCTAATGTTCCGATGCTGCTTACTTTTGCTTTGGCAGGATTCGGATTGGCTTGGGCAATCGTTTTCGGTTTGCTGGCTTTATTTCCGCAGGCATTGCAAAGTCTTCCAAAATCCGGAGGCTGGATGAATACCGTAAAAGTTGTTTTAGGTTTCGTGGAACTGGCTCTTGCTTTAAAATTCTTATCCAAAGCAGATCTGGTTTCTAAAACATTCTTAATTAAAAGAGAACTTTTCATCGGAATCTGGATCGTTATAGCCATTGGTTTAGCCATTTATTTATTCGGATTAATCAAATTTCCGCATGACGACAAGAAACCTAAAATTTCTGTTACCAGAAAAATTTTAGGGGTTTTAGGAATTGGTTTTGTGGTGTATCTGGTTCAGGGATTAATTCCTTCTGACAGACCAAAACTGCAATTATTAAGCGGAATTTTACCTCCGTTAAATGTAAGTTATTTCCATGACGAAAAAGACGGAATTCTGGGAATGCATCCTGAACACGATTTCTTTACCGCTATTGAATTAGCGAAAAAAGAAGGCAAACCGATCTTAATTGATTTCACGGGTTACGGATGTGAAAACTGCCGAAAAATGGAAGAATTTGTGTGGAGCGAACCGGATATTTTACCGATCCTTCAAAACGATGTTGTTCTGGCTTCTCTTTATGTGGATGATAAAGAAGAACTTCCTGAAGATCAGAAAACAAAAATCGATCTTGGTGACGGACAGGTGAAAAAAGTAAAAACGATCGGTGACCGATGGAGTCTTTTCCAGCAGGTGAATTTTAATAATAATTCCCAGCCGCATTACGTTTTATTAACGCCGGACGGAAAAGTAATCAACACCCCGGTTTCAGGATATATGGAGAAAGAAAAATTCAAAAAATTCCTTGAATGTGGTGTAAATTATTATAAACAGAATAAATAATATATTCAATTCTCATAAATCAGCCTTATCAGTTTTTCTGGTGAGGCTTTTTTAATACTTTTTTTTAAATAATCTAATTTGGATGAGTTTCATTTAAACGCAACGATCACAAGATTTAACATAACTATGTTTTTATTTTTAGTTCGCAAGGGCACTTCGTTCAGCAAATGATAGCATAAAGCCATCGCTGAGTGAAACGCCCTTGCGAACGGAAAAGTATTTTCAAGTTATTCAAAAACTTTCCGAACGTTGCGTTTAAATGGGACTCATCCTGATTAAAAAATCACGGAGATTTAATATAACTATGCTTTTTTATTTTTGGTTCGCAAGGGCAATTCGTTCAGCGAATGATAGCACAAAGCCATCGCTGAGTGAAACGCTCTTGCGAACGGAAAAGTATTTTCAAGTTATTCAAAAACTTTCCGAGCATTGCGTTTAAATGGGACTCATCCTGATTAAAAAATCAGGGAGATTTAATATAGTTTTGCTTTTTTATTTTTGGTTCGCAAGATACTTCGTTCAGCGAATGATAGCACAAAGCCATCGCTGAGTGAAACGCCCTTGCGAACGGAAAAGTATTTTCAAGTTATTCAAAAACTTTCCGAGTATTGCGTTTAGATGAAAGTTATCCTTATTAAAAAATCAGGTAATCATAAAAAACGATTGATATAGATAATTATTAAACGCAACGATCACAAGATTTAACATAACTATGTTTTTATTTTTGGTTCGCAAGGGCACTTCGTTCAGCAAATGATAGCATAAAGCCATCGCTGAGTGAAACGCCTTTGCGAACGGAAAAGTATTTTCACGTTATTCAAAAACTTTCCGAGCATTGCGTTTAGATGAAACTTATCCTTATTAAAAAATCAGGTAATCATAAAAAATGATTGATATCGATAATTATTAAACGCAACGACGACAAGATTTAATACAACTATGTTTTTATTTTTGGTTCGCAAAGGCACTTCATAGCACAAAGCCATCGCTGAGTGAAACGCCCTTGCGAACGGAAAAGTATTTTCACGTCATTCAAAAACTTTCCGAACATTGCGTTTAAATGAAACTCACAATGATTAAAAATCAGGTAGTCATAAATCAAATATTTATTATAAAAACTCCTTATCAGCGTTTTCTGTTGATAGGGCTTTTTTAATGTATTGATTTTAAACATATTTAAATTCAAACAATAATTAAAATGTTAAATTAATACCATTTTTAAAATTTAGGTATAAACTTTGTATTGATTCCAAAACAAAAATAGAGATACAACACCCTTTATTGAAAATTGTTTAACATTTTAAAAACTATTAATTATGGCTGAAGTTATTGCACAAGAGAAGCAGGGAGGAAGCAAACAAAGAAAAAAACTGATCCGAGTTGACATGACTCCAATGGTAGACTTGGGATTTTTACTCATCACCTTTTTTATGTTTACCACGAATTTTACAAAACCTAATGTAATGGATTTAGGACTGCCTGCGAAAGATCCACATCCAGACCCAACGCACAAACCCGTAATAAAACCTTTAAATCAGGTTACCTTTATTTTAGGAAAAGATAACAGAGTATTTTATCATCAAAGCTTTAAAGAAGGATTAAATACAAGTAATTTAAAAGAAACAAATTTCAGTGGAATTAATATCACTAAAATTATTTCGGAAGCCTACAATAACGCTCCAAATAAGGAAAATTTCACCATTATCGTTGAACCTACAGATGACGCAAATTATAAAAACTTTGTAGATGTTCTGGATAACATCGCTATTTCGAAAAAAGAAAGATATGGAGTTACCGACATTAAACCTTGGGAAAAGAAAGTTTACGAAGAATTAATCAGATAAAATAAGAAGGGCATTTTTAAAATGCTCTTTTTTATTTATAAATTTCTTTTAAAAATGATTAAAAAAGCAATATTCATAATTCTCTGCTCTACCGTATTTTTAAATGCTCAAATAAAAGATACTGTAGAGCATCATAATCTTTCTTTACACTTTAATAAACACAATCATCTTTATAAAGTATAAACACACAGAACAATAAAGAGTTTAATGGTTGGGGATGGTACGAAAATAAAGAATCTTCTAAAATATTTAATTATTACTTCCATAACAGATTAATGTACCGCGACATTCGGGATCTTAATAATAGAATCATCCGCAGAGAATATCCTTTAAAAAATCAAAGCAAATTGACAGTACATGAATTCTATGAAAACAATACGAGCCTGATTAAAAAGAAATATTCCATTAGTTTTATTTTTAATGATGAAGATATGCTTGAAAAGAAAAATGGAGAATATTGTGAATATTATAAGAATGGAAAAATAAAAACAAAAGGTCAATACAAAGACGATAAAAAGACAGGTAAATGGACTTCTTTTGATGAAAATGGAAAAATGCTTTAATTAGTCAATACACTGAATCGATTTTAAACTTAGTCTTGTATTTTTTATTTACTTTTGAGTATAATTTATTCATTAATGAAAAACTTTTTAACCGCATTTGTTTTAGTCGCTTTTGCTGTTTCATGCTCCAAAAAAGAAGCAACTTCTACTTCCGATAAGACCGACAGTACAAAAATCATCGATTCTATTAACGCGGCGAGAACAAAAATCAACGACAGCATAAAATCTAAAAATCATTTTAAAGATTTCAGCGGGTCTCACAAATTCACTCACAGTTCAATAAAAGGTTCCGGAACTATCACATTTAAAAAAATTGATGGCGAAAAAGACCATTATAATGTTTCAGGAGATATCAAGTCAGGAAAAGACTATGTAACTATTCATGGTTTTATGGCTGTAGTTTCCGAAAAGCATATGAATTTTACAGGAGGTTTATCCGAAAGCATCAGTGAAAATGAAAATGGGAAATTATATATAAGGCAAGGCTCTACAAAAACCTTCCTGTCTAAAGACGCCGGAAAAACATACCGACTTCAGGATATGGTAAATGGTTCGGGATTTGTTGAATATATTGACATTCACTTTTAATTACTGAAATATGTTAAACTTCGAGAGAAAAGGAAACGGAAAAGAAACTTTGGTTCTGCTTCACGGCTTCATGGAAAATCTTTCTATCTGGAGCGATATGGAGCCTCATCTTTCCGACAATTTTTCATTGTTAAAAATTGATCTTCCCGGTCATGGACAATCTGAAATCATTGCGGAAGTTCAGACGATGGAACTGATGGCGGAAGAGGTAAAAAAAGTTTTGGATCATGAAAATATAACCAAAATCCACTTACTCGGACATTCGATGGGAGGTTATGTTTCTCTGGCTTTTGCAGAAAAACATCCTGAATCTCTGAAAAGTTTAACTTTATTTTTCTCCACGTATTTTCCGGATGATGATGAAAAAAAAGAACAGCGCATCAAAAGTTACCGCATCATCAAAGATGCTTTCGCGCATTACGCAAGAGCGGGAGTTCCGAATCTGTTCAATCCCAATGAAAAAGATATTCTGGAAGGAAAAATAGAAACTGCTCTGGAAGTTGCCCTTTCTACGAATAATCTCGGAGCTTTGGCATCTGTAAAAGGAATGGTGGAACGAACGGACAAAAAGCACATCATGGAAAATCTTGAGGCAAAAATTTTGGTTCTTGCCGGAAAACACGACAACGCGGTGAAAACCGAAACCATGATTAAGCATCTTCCCGACCGCACCAACATCAAATCCTACATTCTCGATTGCGGACACAACGGACATTGGGAAAAGCCAAAAATCTGCGCAGAGATCATCAATACAGAGCTTCTTCACAATATGCCGAAACATTTGGTCTTTTAGTATGTTGGATTTTTTCTCTTTCAAAAAAAAGAAACCCGTCATCGGTCTGACTCTTTCAGGCGGAGGAATGCGCGGAATTGCTCACATTGCGGTTTTAAAGGCTTTGGAAGAGTACGATCTGAAACCGGATATTATTTCAGGTACCAGTGCAGGATCAATTGTAGGAGCTTTTTATTCTTTCGGGAAATCTCCGGATGAAATGATGGAAATTGTTAAACAGACTACTTTTTTTTCGAGGTCTTATCTTAAACTTTCCAAAAACGGAATTTTCAGCTCTAAATTTATTCTGAAACTCTTCACCGATCATTTTCCTGAGGATGATTTTAACATTTTAAAAATTCCTTTGTATGTTGCCGCCACTGAAATGACGCACGGAATTGTAGATTTTTTCTCGGAAGGTGAACTTTTCATCCCGTTATTGGCTTCTTCGAGCGTTCCTTTTGTTTTGCCTCCGGTAAAAATTGGCGAAAAAATTTATGTAGACGGCGGTGTTTTAGACAATCTTCCGATTGAACCCATTGTAGACAAATGCGATTTCCTGATTGCTTCCCACGTGAATTCCATCAGCTACGACAGTCTGGAAAAAATGAGCTTAATGAAGGAATTTGACCGGATTTTACACTTGGCCATCGCAAAATCTGTATATTCCAAAGCCAAGACGTGTGATATTTTTCTGGATCCGCCGAAGATGACGAAATTCAGTCTTTTCAACAAAAAATTCTTAGATATTATGTTTCAGGAAGTTTATGAATACACTTGTAAAGAGCTTGAGGAAAAGGGATATTCGAGGAGTTAGAGTTTAGGGTTTGAGGGTTTTAGAATTTTAGAGTCTTAGAGTTACAGCGTTGAGAGAGTTTTAGTGTTGAGAGTTTTTAGAATGTGAGTGTTATTGTGAACAATCTGAAGGTTTGTGAATGTAGTTCGAACGACGAAGCCATCTCTTTAAAAGAAATTTAAATTCTGCGTTGATTATTTTCAGGATTTAAAATCAATAAAATTCAGATTCTTCACTACACATCTTGTTATAAATGACAAATACGCAGCTTTCTCAGCCTTAAACTGAACCTCAATCTCAGCCTAAACTTACAAACTCTCCTCTCCTTCTATTTTCACTTTGAATGTTTCAATGGTCCCCTGCAAAGATTCGTAAGATTTTCCTCCGGCTGCATTGATGTGACCTCCTCCATTGAAATATTTTCTTGAGAACTGATTCACATCCATATCATCCTTACTTCTGAAAGAAATTTTAATAAAATCTTCATACAGATCTTCCATGAAGAACGCTGCCATTTTTACGCCTAAAATACTTAGACCGTAATTAACAAAACCTTCTGTATCGCCTTTTTGGAAGCCATATTCCTTCAGTTCTTCCCTTGTTAAATAAAGAACAGCCACTTTTCCGTCTTTTACCACTTCTATTCTTCCTAAAATCAGGGCTAATAAATGAAGACGGGAAACGGTATTGGTATCCCATGTATTGGAGGTAATCATTGCAGGATCTGCTCCGTGCTCGATGAGATTGGCAATAATTCTGTGCGTGGTTGCACTTGTAGAACGGAATCTGAAACCTCCTGTATCCGTCATAATTCCGGTATAAAGACATTCTGCAATATCATTATTCACAAGATTTTCATCATTCATCGCTTCTATGAAGTGATATACCATCTGACAGGTCGCTGGAATTACGGTATCGGAATAAACAAAATCAAATTTCTCAGGCTGCTGATGATGGTCGATAAGAATCTTTTTTGCTCTGGAATTCGTAAGCCAGTCTCCCAAAATCCCGATTCTGGAAGGTGCATTGAAATCCAGACAGAAAATAACATCTGCTTCATAAATAAGATCGGAAGCTACTTTTCTTTTGTAGTCTGCAATCAGAACTTTTTTTGCTTCAGGCATCCATTTCAGAAACTTCGGAAAATCGTTGGGAACGATTACCTCTGCATGAATTCCTTTTGCTTTCAGATAATGTTTTAAACCAAGGCTGGAACCAATAGCATCGCCATCCGGATTATAATGGGTAAGAATTACAATTTTATGCTCCGGAGTAAGTAACTTGTTGATTTCTAAAAGTTCTGCTGGTGTAAACATCATGATGTTTATTTTTTCTTTAAATTTGAGTTTCCAAAGATAGAGCTTTTAAACAAATCATTGTGCATTATTTTACAATATCGGGAAAGTACGCATCCCGTCGGCATTTGCAAAGAATGCATGAAAAAACAGTGTAATTTTTTTAAAAAAAGATTTGTAAAGTTTGCAACTTTTAAAAAATTCCATATCTTTGCAACCTGAAAATTAATAGATAATTACGATTTAAACATATAGTAATGAGTAAAAGAACATTCCAGCCATCAGAAAGAAAAAGAAGAAACAAACACGGTTTCAGAGAAAGAATGTCTACGCCAAATGGAAGAAGAGTTTTGGCTGCGAGAAGAGCTAAAGGCAGAAAGAGTTTAACTGTAAGTGCTTCACGCGCTAAGAGATAATCTTTTTATTATCATATACAAATCGTGCTTGAAAAGTAGTTTTTCAGGCATTTTTTGTTGTTAAATTTTCCCAAAATTTAGGTTATTTATTCTTCTTTTTCCTATTTTTAAAATCTGAAAAAATTTTAAGAAAAAGTACTTTAAAACTGAATTATGCCACATACAAATATCGCCGGAGACAATATCATCAGCTTACAGCACGCGAAGATTGCCCAAAAAAACTTCACGGTTCTTTCTGATGTGAATCTGAACATCAAAAAAGGAAGATTCTGCTATCTTATCGGGAAAACAGGTTCCGGAAAAAGTTCCCTGCTGAAAACTTTGTACGGGCATATTCCTTTAGCTTCCGGACACGGTGCAGTGGTAGGTTTTGACCTTGCCAAACTGAGAGCTTCAGACGTTCCGAACCTGAGAAGAAAATTAGGAATTGTTTTTCAGGATTTCCAATTGCTTTCTGACAGAACGGTTGAAAAAAACCTGAAATTTGTACTGGAAGCAACAGGATGGAGCGATAAGACAAAAATGGAAGACCGCATTAACGAAGTTCTTGGCAGTGTAAACATGAAAAGCAAGAAGCACAAAATGCCACATGAACTTTCAGGAGGAGAACAACAGCGTGTTGCTATCGCGAGAGCGCTTCTTAATCATCCGGATCTTATTCTTGCGGATGAGCCTACAGGAAACCTTGACCCTGAAACCTCCAATGAAATCATGACTTTACTAAAGCAGGTTGCCCTTGAAAACGAAGCCGCCGTAGTTATGGCAACACACGATTATCATATGATCCAGAATTTCCCGGGTGAAGCCATAAGATGTGAAGACGGAAAAGTTTCCGTGCTTGATACTGCAGAATTATTTGAGTAAAATTTAAACCATTAAGGACATTTAAGAAGTTAAGTTTCTTTAAAAAAATCAAATAGATTTTTAAAGCGGAAAAGTACTTAATATTCTTAATTCCTTAACAATTACTTAATGGTTTATAATATTCTTATTTCCTAAAAACATGAAACTCTTTGGTGAGTTCAAGATATTGGTCCGAGTATTGTCTCGGACTTTTTTCTATGGTAAATTCGAGTTCTTCATAAGATCGCTCGTTTAAAGAAAATTCAAGAATCAGTCTTTTTGTTTTTGAGTTTTCAATGCCTTTAACATTGATTTTTTTAACTAAAAACAACTGATTTTCACTTGCAATCTGAATAAAATCGTTTCCGGCTTCAACAGGAATAATGACCGAAAATATTCCTTTTTCCGTTAGTAAAGAAGATGATTTTGAAATGAGCTGTCGGAAATTTAATTCCACAGTCTGCCTTGCGATTTTATCTTTTTCAGAGCCGGAAGCTTCAAAATATGGCGGATTGGAAACAATCAGATCAAATTTTTCTTCGGATTCGAAATATTTAAAGTCCTGATGAATATTTTTTAATTGTGAAGCAAAAGGTGAATTTTCAAAATTAAGTTTGGTGAGATGTGCCGCTTCTTCATTAATATCAATTCCTAAAAATTTGGCATCTTTATTTCTCTGCGCCAACATCATCGAAATTAATCCGGTTCCTGTTCCGACTTCCAGTACTTTAGAAGCGTTATCAACACAAGCTAAAGCACCCAGCAAAACACCGTCCGTTCCTACGCGAAAGACGTTTTTAGACTGCTGAATTTCAAATTGTCTGAATGTAAAAGGCTTCACTATAAATTTGTCGGTAATGTGATGGTAAAAGTCGATCCTTTTCCAACTTCGGATTTCACGGTGATTTCTCCTTTGTAATCTTCCACCATTTTTCTTACCATGGAAAGACCAAGTCCCATTCCGCTGTTTTTTGAGGTGAAATTCGGTTCAAAAATCCTTTCGTAAATATTTTCAGGAATTCCGATTCCGTTATCCTGAACAGAGATCATTACACGTCTCTGATGCTGTTCCAGATCTACATTGATGATTAATTTTCTTTCATCACTTTCCGCCTGTCTTGCATTCGTTACAAGATTGGTAATGATTCTGGACAGATAAATCCTGTCCATATTGATCATGATATTGCTTTTATTGGAATGCATGAAGATGCTGTCATCATTAAATACACGGAGAATATCTTCCACCTCAGTGTTCAGATTGATGATTTCATTATTTTTTTCAGGAAGTTTGGCAAATTCCGAGAATGCAGAAGCAACGGTAGCAATCAAATCGATCTGATCGACCATGGTTTTGCTCATCTGCTTTACTCTTTCTCTGATATTAGGATCTTCGGGATCAAATTTTCTTTCAAAATTCTGAATGGTCAGTTTCATCGGTGTTAAAGGATTTTTTACCTCATGCGCAACCTGTTTTGCCATTTCTCGCCACGCTTCTTCCGAAGCTTTAAAACGAAGTCTTTCCTTCTGATCCTGAATCTGGAGAATCATTCTGTTATACGCTCTTGCCAAAGCATTCAGTTCGTCATTTTTATAGTAACGGATCGGGCGCATTTCATTTTCAAACAATGTAATGCGCGTAATCATATCCGAGAATTTCGTAATATTTTTTGCCAGGTTGTTGGACATCACCCAGCTAAACCATACGCTGAATAAAATCAATAAAACATCTACAAGAACAATATACTTTACATAAACGTTTAAGACATCAAAATAAGCTGCTTCATCATGATAAAGCGGAATGTATACGATCCCTATAGGTTCTAAATCATTATTTTTCAGTAATAAATATGAAGAGGTAAGAACCGCATCTTTACTGGCATCATACCCTTTAATATCCACCCTTGCTTTGGTTGCCAAAATACGGTTGAGAATATTTAAAGGAACAGGTTTTTTATACTCCGAATTTCCTTCTACACTGGAAAGAAGGTAATTTCCCTTTAAATCATAAACAACAACAGGATGTTTGTTAATATCGGCTATCTCATATATTTTATTATCCAGAAGCTCAGGAAGATCTCTCGTTTTTACACGTGTCCTGCTCAGTTCATAATCCAGATAGCTCATTACAGTACCCGTCTTATTCTGCATATCAATCTCACTCTGTTTTTCGTAATTTTCTTTCAAAACAAAGTATGGAACCAGCGAAGAAGCGACAACACTTAAAAGACAAACCAATAAGAAACCGAAGAACACACGGTTCCTTAAGCTATATCCTTTATATATATTAATTGACATCCGCTATTTTTTAATTAACCTAGCAATATACTTACCAATTATATCAAATTCCAGATTAACTTTATCTCCAATTTTTAAATATTTCATATTTGTGAATTCCCATGTATACGGAATGATCGCTACAGAAAACTGCGTATCCTCGCTTTTTGCCACCGTTAAACTGATCCCATTCACTGTAATTGAACCCTGCGGAACAGTTACAAAATTTCCGTTATCTTCATACTTCATGGTAATAAAATAACTTCCGTCTTTATTCTCAATGTTCACCACTTCCCCAGTTTTATCAACGTGTCCCTGAACAATATGCCCATCCAGTCTTCCGTCCATTTTCATGCAGCGTTCAAGATTCACCACGGTTCCTTCCTGCCATTTTCCAAGATTTGTTTTTTCTAAAGTTTCATTGATGGCGGTTACCACATAACGGTCTCCTTCGATTTTCACAACCGTAAGACAACATCCGTTGTGTGCAAGACTCTGGTCGATTTTCAATTCATTGGTAAACGGGCATGTTAAGGTAAAATCTATATTGCTTCCGTTTTCTTCGATCTTCTCAATTACTCCAACTGCTTCAATAATTCCTGTGAACATATTATTTTTTGCTAAATTTGTAAAATTATAATGTTCAAAGATAATCAAAATGAGCCCAAAAAACCATAAAGTACGAGTAGGAATTTCAATTGGAGATTTCAACGGCATCGGTCCCGAAATCATCATGAAATCTCTTGCAGACAAAACCATTACGGATTTTTTCACACCTGTAATTTTTGGTTCGGGAAAATTATTTACCTATCAGAAAAATATTTTTAAGTTAAATTTAAATTTTAACTACATCACCGAAGCTTCGCAGGCTCAGGCAGCAAAACTGAACATGGTGAATCTGGTAAAGGAAAATTCGATGGTAGAACTGGGAACACCTACTGAAGAATCCACCAAAATGGCGATCGATTCTCTGGAAGCGGCTACCGACGCTTTACTGAAAGGGGAAATTGATGTTTTGGTTACCGCACCGATCAACAAAGATGAAATGGTAAAAATGGGCTTTAAACACGCTGGTCACACAGGATATTTTGAAGAGAGATTCAATAAAAAAGGATTGATGTTTCTGGTAACGGAAGATCTTAAAGTGGCGGTTTCAACGCATCATATTCCGATTGCACAGGTTGCAGAAAATATTTCCAAGGAAAAGATAAAAAAACAGATCCGGGTTTTAAACCAGACGCTGATTGAAGACTTTAATATTACCCGACCTAAAATCGCAGTTCTGGGCTTAAATCCTCACGCAGGAGACGGCGGAGTAATCGGAAAAGAAGAAATTGAAGTTATTGCTCCGGCAATCAAAGAACTTTCCGATAATGGAGTTCTGGCTTTCGGGCCTTTTCCGGCAGACAGTTTTTTCCAGCCCGGAAAATACAAGAGCTTCGATGCTGTTTTAGCCATGTATCACGATCAGGGACTGGCTCCGTTCAAAACTCTGGCGTATGAAGAAGGCGTAAATTATACGGCAGGACTTCCATTCATCAGAACATCTCCGGATCATGGAACAGCTTATGATATTGCAGGAAAAAATGTTGCCGATCCACAGAGTTTTACAGAAGCAATTTTCACTGCCATTAAAATTTTCAGAAACAGAACGGAATACAATGATCTGATGAGCAATCGTCTGCAGCCAAGAAAAATGGCAGTAGACAACGGAATAGACGAAGATCTGCCGGATGAAACTGAAGGATAAATCTTTAATAAAGATTTTAAATTAATTTGTTAGAAATTTTATTTGTTATTATAAAAAAATTGCATATTTTTGCACACTCATTTTATGGACAAGTTAAGAAACTATGACGTAAGCTTTTCCGGGTTAAAAACCGGCAAGCACGAGTTCAGGTTTGAGATAGATAAAGAGTTCTTTCAATTATTTGACACTGAACAGGAATTTACAAATCCTAAAATTGCGGTGGATGTCTTATTAGATAAGCATTCTACCTTTTTAGAATTTGAGATCAAAGTAAAGGGAACGGTAGAACTGGTTTGTGATATTTCGAATGAAAATTTCGATCATCCTATTGAAAACCAGATCAAAGTTTTGGTAAAATTCGGGGAAGAGTATGATGACAGCGAAGAAGATGTAATCACGATCCCGACTTCAGATCATGCGTTTAATATCGCTCAGCTGATTTACGAAAACGTAGCTCTTTCCATTCCGATGAAAAAAATTTCACCGAATATAAGCGAGGATGATCTTGCCATTCTGGAAAAGTTCAGCCCGAAAGAAATTCAGGAAGAAGAGGAAGAACATGAAAGCGACCCAAGATGGGACGCACTAAAAAATTTGAAGAATAAAAATTAAATAGTTTAATGATGAGATGATGAATCTCATCGCTCATCAATTAAAAAAGTTATTACAAAATGGCACATCCAAAGAGAAGACAGTCGTCTACAAGAAGAGATAAGAGAAGAACTCACTACAAAGCTGTAGTTCCTCAATTAGCTAAAGATGCAACAACAGGAGAGCTTCACCTATACCACAGAGCTCACTGGCATGAAGGAAAACTTTACTACAGAGGTAAAGTAGTATTGGAAAAAGAAGTAGCATCTACTGAAGAAAACTAAGAGTCGATTTTTCCTCGAAAAACACTCATTTTAATACAAAAACCGCCCGATTTTGATAAAATTTGGCGGTTTTTTGTTGTTTTTTATGTTTTTTTGGTATCTTTGGAACAAAATCAAATATCAATTTTATGGACATTAAAGACATACAAAATCTTATTAAGTTTGTATCTAAGGCAGAAGTTTCTGAAGTAAAGTACAAAACTAAAGATTTCGAAATCACTATTAAAACTCCATTAGCTGGAAGTGAAGTTGCTTACGCTCAACCTGCGGTTTACCACACTGCTCCACAACAGGTAGCTGCTGCTCCTGCACCGGCTGCAACTCCGGCTGCTGCACCTGCTGCAAGTACAGAAGCTGCTTCTGACGACAGCAAATACGTGACCATTAAGTCTCCAATGATCGGAACTTTCTACAGAAAGCCATCTCCAGACAAAGACGTGTTCGTAAATGTTGGTGATGAGGTTTCTAACGGAAAAGTAGTTTGCGTTATCGAGGCAATGAAATTATTCAACCAGATCGAATCTGAGGTAAGCGGAAAAATCGTTAAAATTTTAGTAGACGATGCAACACCTGTAGAGTACGACCAACCTTTATTCTTAGTAGATCCATCTTAAGGAATTTTAGATTAAAGATTATAAATTTTAGATGAAGCTTTTCATTTAAAATAATTTAAAATTCAAAATTTATAATTTAAAATTTCGGAGAGATGTTCAAAAAAATATTAATAGCCAATCGTGGCGAAATTGCAATGCGTATTTTACGTACTTGTAAAGAAATGGGAATTAAGACCGTTGCGGTATATTCTACTGCAGATAAAGACAGTCTTCACGTAAGATTTGCTGATGAAGCGGTTTGTATCGGTCCGGCAATGAGCAAAGATTCCTATCTAAAAATTCCTAATATTATTGCTGCTGCGGAAATTACCAATGCAGACGCTATTCACCCAGGTTACGGTTTCTTATCTGAAAACGCTAACTTCTCCAGAATCTGTCAAAAGAACGGTATTAAATTCATCGGTGCGACTCCTGAGCAAATTGAAAAAATGGGAGACAAAGCAAATGCTAAGGCAACCATGAAAGCAGCAGGTGTACCTTGCGTACCGGGTTCAGACGGTTTGATCGAGTCTTATGAAATCGCTGCAACAACTGCTGAGGAAATTGGTTATCCTGTGATGATCAAAGCAACTGCAGGTGGTGGCGGAAAAGGGATGAGAGCCGTTTGGAAAGCAGAAGACCTTAAAGACCACTGGGAATCTGCAATTCAGGAAGCTGTAGCGGCATTCGGAAATGGAGGAATGTACATGGAAAAACTGATCGAAGAGCCAAGACATATCGAAATTCAGGTTGCGGGAGACCAATTTGGTAAAGCTTGTCACCTTTCTGAAAGAGACTGTTCGGTTCAGAGAAGAAACCAGAAACTTACGGAAGAAACTCCTTCTCCTTTCATGACGGACGAACTTCGTGAAAAAATGGGAGAAGCGGCTGTAAAAGCTGCAGAATTTATTGGATATGAAGGGGTGGGAACTATCGAATTCCTTGTAGACAAGCACAGAAATTTCTATTTCATGGAAATGAATACAAGAATTCAGGTAGAGCACCCTATCACCGAGCAGGTTATCGATTATGACCTGATCAGAGAACAGATTCTTCTGGCTGCAGGAACTCCGATTTCAGGAATCAATTATTATCCGAAATTGCATTCAATTGAGTGCAGAATTAATGCGGAAGATCCTTACATGGATTTCAGACCTTCTCCGGGGAAAATCACAGGATTAAACATTCCTGGAGGACACGGAGTAAGAGTGGATACGCACGTTTATTCAGGATATACAATTCCTTCTAATTACGATTCTATGATTGCAAAATTAATCACAACGGCTCAGACGCGTGAAGAAGCGATTGCAAAAATGAGAAGAGCACTGGAGGAATTCTACATTGAGGGTGTAAAAACAACAATTCCTTTCCACAGACAACTGATGGATAATGAGGATTACCTTTCAGGAAACTATACTACAAAATTCATGGAGGATTTTGTGATGGACAGAAAATATGATAATCACTAAATTGATTATCTAAAATATTTGAACCGCCTCATTTTTTGGGGCGGTTTTTTATTAAAATCAAAACGAAAAGATATTTAAACTGTAATTGATAAGTGATTGGAATAATAATTTCTAAAACATTCTGTTCTATCATTAAATTGTACTTTTCCCACGAAATTTTTCAGTAGAAGATTTCTGTTTATTCATATCAATTATAATGTTTAAATTTGTACAAAACCTAAATTTATGTCAACAGTAGAAACAGTAAAAGACTCACAATATTTCATTGATCTTGAAGACCGACACGGAGCCCACAACTACCACCCTCTTCCGGTTGTTTTAGATAAGGGAGAAGGTGTTTTTGTCTGGGATGTGGAAGGAAAGAAATACTACGATTTCCTTTCTGCGTATTCTGCTGTGAACCAAGGTCATTCTCATCCGAAAATTGTAGGAGCATTAGTTGAGCAGGCTCAGAAACTTGCTTTAACGTCAAGAGCTTTTTACAATTCAAAACTGGGAGAATACGAAAAAAAGATCACTACCTTATTTGGTTTTGATAAAGTTTTACCGATGAATTCCGGTGCTGAAGCAGTGGAAACAGCAGTAAAATTAGCAAGAAAATGGAGCTACGAAGTAAAAGGAATTTCTGAAAATGCTGCAAAAATCGTAGTTTGTGAAAATAATTTTCACGGAAGAACCACAACAATTGTTTCGTTCTCCAATGATCCTGATGCGAACCAGAATTACGGTCCGTTTACGCCCGGATTTATTAAAATTCCTTACAACGATCTTGAAGCTTTAAAAGAAGTTTTGAACAGAGAAGCAGAAAGTATTGCAGCATTTCTGGTTGAGCCTATTCAGGGTGAAGCCGGAGTATATGTTCCGAATGACGGATTTTTAAAAAATGCTTCTGAATTGTGTAAAAAGCATAATGTTCTTTTTATTGCCGATGAAGTTCAGACAGGAATTGCAAGAACAGGAAAATTAATCGCCTGTCATCACGAAGATGTACAACCTGATATTTTAATTTTAGGAAAGGCTCTTTCCGGCGGAATGTATCCTGTTTCAGCAGTTTTGGCGGATAATGAGATCATGAATGTGATTAAACCGGGACAACATGGTTCTACGTTCGGAGGAAATCCGATTGCGTGTGCAGTAGCTGTTGCAGCTTTAGATGTTGTAGAAGAAGAAAAGCTTTCTGAAAGAGCGGAAGAACTGGGAAAATTATTCCGTTCCGAAGTTGAAAAAATTATTGAAAAAACAGACCTCATCACAAAAGTTAGAGGAAAAGGTTTGCTGAATGCCATTTTAATTAACGATACTCCGGAAAGTTCCACTGCATGGAATCTTTGTCTGAAGTTAAAAGAAAACGGACTGCTTGCAAAACCTACCCACGGAAATATTATCCGATTGGCTCCGCCTTTGGTGATTACAGAAGAGCAATTGCTGGATTGCGTAAAAATTATTGAGAAAACTATTTTAGAATAGACCTGTTTTGGTAGAAATTATTATTCCGATATACAAAAAAACACCTGATGCAGATGATCTGATTTCGATAAATCAGGCATTCCATGTTTTAAAAAATCACAAAATTACGTTTATTCACCCCAAAAGTTTGGATGTGAGCAACTATGAAAAGTTCACATCCAGTTTTTTGGCTTTTGATGATGTTTACTTTAAAAATATCCACGGCTACAACCGTCTTATGCTGAGTGTAGATTTCTACAACAGTTTTTCAGAAAAATATTTACTGATTTACCAGACCGACTGTTTCGTGTTTAAAGACGAGCTACTGGATTGGTGTAATAAAGATTTTGATTATATTGGCGCTCCCTGGATCAGAAGTTCTGAGAAGATCTCTTTGATCAAACTGATTTCAGACCGGGGTTTGGCAAAATTAAAAGCTTTAATCAACTTCAAAGGCAACGGAAAATCGCAGAAAGACAAATCTTTACTGTATAATGCAGTCGGAAACGGAGGTTTATCTTTAAGAAAGCGCGAAAAATTTATCGAAGTATTAAAAAATCTTTCAGATGTTAAAGATGTTTATCTGAAGAAAGAAAATATAAGTGAATTTTATGCTGAGGATGTATTTTTCAGTGTAGAACCGGAAAGAAACGACATTAGATTTTATAAGCCTGATTATAAAGAAGCATGCGGATTTTCTATTGAAAACAAACAGCAGAAAGCATTGGAAATTAATCACGGAAAGCTTCCTTTTGGCTGTCACCGATGGAACAAAGAACGAGAATTCTGGAAACCCTACTTTTCTAAAGCAGGATATTCTATATAAACGATGGATAACTTTAAAGATAAAAGTATCATATTAGCAGTTCCGGATCATTTCGGACTTCCTCAGGTTTTTAAAGAAAATCTTGAGTTTTTGGGCTTTACAGTCTATCTGGTGAAGCACGATAATTCCAAGATCAAACTTAAAACCAAAGATTCTCTTATTCACCTTTATAAAAAGACGTTCAGTAAGAATAAAACTCATAAAGCCAGAATCACTGCACTGGAAAAAGAAAGTCCGCAAATTATTTTTCTTAACGGAATTGAATCCGCAGATTATGCTTTAGTAATAAGACCGGATCTTTTCAGTGAAAAGGTTCTTCAAAAAATCAAATCTAAAAGCAAATATACTGTTGGTTATCAATGGGATGGAATGCAAAGATTTCCATTGGCCGAAAAAACCATACAGTATTTTGATACTTTCTTTGTTTTTGACAGTAATGATGTAAAAAAATATGCTAATGTACAACATATTAACAATTTTTACTTTGACTATCTGCATTCCGAAGAAGCAATTCAACAGGATGTATTTTTTGTGGGAACATTTATGAGAGACCGAATTAATGAGCTATTACAATTGTCTTTAATTTTTAAAAAGATTGGTCTTACAAACAGCATCAATATCATCTGTAATAAATCAAAATATTATAAAAAATACGCCGAATTTCCCGTACATTTTAAAAAATCAGGAATGGATTTTAAAGACAGTATCCTTAATACGCAACAATCCAACGTGATATTAGATTTTCAGAATTCAATGCACAACGGAGTCTCCTTCAGGGTTTTTGAAGCGGTCGGATATCAGAAAAAACTGATTACCAACAATCCTTTGGTGAAAAATTATGATTTTTATAATCCTAATAATATATTTGTATTCTCGAATGAAAATATTCATGAGGCAGAACATTTTTTAAAACAGGATTTCGTGGAACTTCCCAATGAAATCAGAGAAAAATATTCTTTCACTGAGTGGATAAAGCATATTCTGAATAGTAATTAAAAAAGATTTATTTGAAAACTTCTGTAGCGGTTTGTACCTATAACGGTGAAAAATTTTTACAACAACAAATTGATTCCATTCTGAATCAGACTCATTCTGTTGATGAAATCATCGTATGCGATGACGGATCGACTGATGCTACAGTAGAAATACTAAATTCTTACAAAGAAAAATATCCCGAACTATTTCAGATTTACATCAACGAAAAAAATTTAAGAAGTGTAAAAAACTTTGAAAAGGCAATTTCGTTGTGTACCCACGAAATTATCTTTCTTAGCGATCAGGACGATATCTGGGTTGAAAATAAAGTCGAAAAATATCTGAATTATTTTGAAAACCATCCTGAAATAGAAGTCATTGCTTCTAATGGTTTTGGGATTGATGATGATGGAAAGCTTTTGGACGTAATCACCATTTGGGATGTTATAGGTTTCATGAAGGCAAAAAATATTAAGATTGACTTTTTTGAGATTATAAGTTTTTCGGGAAATATCGCAACCGGTGCAACAATGGCAATTAAAAAAGATTTTGTAAAAAAAACAATTCCTTTTCCTATTGTTCCGGAGTTTCACCATGATGAATGGATTGCATTAATAGCAGCTTCTGAAAATAAATTCGATTTTATTGATGATAAAATGTTTTACTACAGGCAGCATCAAAGTCAACAGGTCGGAGGTGTATTTTTTGATAATAACGAAAGAAAGAAAAATACGCTATTGCGATTTTTCAGTCTGGATTTTAATGTACAGACTTTTTCAAATTATAAACATCTGCTAAAAAGAATTGCCAATTCATATCAGAAGCATAAACATATTCTGGAAGAATCTCAGATTCATCATGATATTTTCAGTAAAAACCTGGATCTTTTCAAGAGTCTTTACTACAAATACAAAAAGAAAATGAAAAAGAAATATCCGGTTCGCTTTTTTATTTTAAATATTGTCGATAAAATAAAAAATAAAAGACAGCTTGAAAAGTAAAATAAAAAGGCTACAGCAATCTGTAACCTTTTATTTTTTAATTTCTGTCATATTCATCCTCAAGCCTCACAATATCGTCCTCGCCGAAATACGTTCCGGTCTGTACTTCAATAAATACAACCGGCTTATCCGAGAGATTCATTATTCTGTGTTTCGCACCAAGAGGTATAAAAATACTTTCACCGTAAGATAAACTGATCTCCTTATCATCCAGAACGATGGTCGCATTACCTTCAATGATCGTCCACTGTTCCTGTCTTTTATGATGATATTGGTAAGATAATTTCTGCCCCGGATTTACTTCTATTCTTTTCAGCTTATAATGTGGCTCATCCGCTAAAACATAATATTTTCCCCAAGGTCTTTCTCCGATTTCTAGCATATCTGTCTAATAATTTTTAGCGAATGTAGTCAAAATATTTTTTCAATACCAAAAGTGATATTAAATTTTCAACATTTTTATCATTAAACTGTGCTCTGTATTCTTTGGCATTTCTGATTATTTCCAGAGCTTCATTTTCATGATCGATGTAATACTGAAGCTTTTCCTCAAGATTTTCATAATTCTCATCAATCCCGATAAAATGTACATCTGGCTTTAAAGTTCCTTCCATATACCATGTTTCCATCTTTAAAGGCGGCGAAACGGCAATAGAATTAGAAGACATGATCCATTTTAAATTCGTGGCAACATCATTTCCTTCAAGGCTTAAAATAAATTTACTTTTTAAATGCTCCCCGATCGAAATCTTAGGTTTTATCCATTCCTTGTTTCCGTTTTTGTTTACCTGTCCCAGATCACAAAGCGGATTGTTAAAATACTTTTCATAAAATCTTTTTCGGTGCTCCTGATGAACTGCCGCTCTGCCGATCATAATATTTTTCTTTTCAGAAAAATTCAGACTGTCCTTTACAGAGACGAAATGTCTTGCTTTGTCCAGATTCAGTAAAATATTGTTTTCATTATTTCCGTGAATAGGACGGCTTTTCGTGATTTTGGGAAAATCAAGGATGGTATTAACATCACCAAATGCAAAATCTATTTTTAAATCCTTTGGAAAATATCTTGCATACTCATAAGTATCAAAATAGTAGGCTTTCGGAGTTTTAGGCTTCAAAAGATCTGCGATTGTAGTTCCGGAATGATTTACTTGGGTTTCCGATGAAATTTTGTTGTAGTAGTCTACTCTTCTTTCAACTGTTGTAAGCTGTTCTTTGGAAACGGTTTTATAGAGATCATCAATCTTTTTTTCGAAAGATTTTACTGGAAATAATCCTCTTGCAAATCCCTGAATATAAAAAGATAACTTATTCTGTTTTTTAACTTGTGCCATGGTGAATTTAAAACTCCACAAAAATACAGCATTATATCTGTTATTTTTCGAAAAGGAAATTATTTTAATTGATTTTTACACTTAGAAAATTAAATCGTTCAAATAGATGATTAAAATTAGTTTATCGCAAATAAATGTACCTTTTTATATTAGTTTAAGTAAATTTGCAAAAATTTTTATTTAAAATGGACAAAGTAAGAGTACGTTTTGCTCCAAGTCCTACGGGACCTTTACATTTAGGAGGCGTAAGAACCGCATTATACGATTATCTTTTTGCTAAAAACCAGGGAGGTGAATTTGTATTGAGAATTGAAGATACAGACACCGCAAGATACGTTGAAGGAGCAGAAGAATACATTGAAGAAGCCCTTGAATGGTGCGGAATTATTGCCGATGAAAGCCCGAAAAAAGGAGGAAAATTCGCTCCGTACAGACAATCTGAAAGAAGACATATTTACGATAAATATACAGAGCAGATCTTAAAAACAGATTATGCTTATATCGCTTTTGATACTGCTGAAGAACTGGACGCGATCCGTGCAGAATATGAGGCAAGAGGAGACGTTTTTTCTTATGACAATAAATCCAGAAACCGTTTGAGAAACAGTATTGCACTTTCTGAAGAGGAAGTTCAGAAATTGCTGGATGAAAAAACGCCATATGTCGTGAGATTCAAAATGCCGATCGACAGAACATTAAATCTTGTGGACATCATCAGAGGAAATTCGTCCGTGAATACCAATACTTTAGATGATAAAGTTCTGGTAAAAAATGACGGAATGCCGACTTATCATTTCGCCAACATCATCGATGACCACGAAATGGAAATTTCTCACGTTATCCGTGGTGAAGAATGGCTGCCTTCTTTAGGACTACACACTTTATTATATGAAGCAATGGGTTGGGAAGCGCCTCAGTTTGCCCATCTTTCTTTGATTTTAAAACCTGAAGGAAAAGGAAAACTAAGCAAAAGAGACGGCGATAAATTCGGATTCCCTGTATTTCCTTTAAATTTTACAGATCCTGCAACAGGAAATGTTTCCAAAGGATACAGAGAAAGCGGATATCTTCCTGAAGCATTCATCAATATGGTTGCACTTTTGGGCTGGTCTCCTGCAGACGATAAAGAAATTTTATCTCTGGATGAAATGGCAAAAGAATTTGATCTGAACAAAGTTCATAAAGCCGGAGCAAGATTCAGCAAGGAAAAAGCAGAATGGTTCAATCATCAGTACATCCAGAAAACTTCGGATGATGAATTATTGAATATTCTTAAAAATTCAGATTTAAATTTAACATTGTCAGACGACAAACTGTTAAAAGTGATTAAGCTGATGAAGGAAAGAGCTACTTTCCCGAAAGACATCTACGAAAACGGAAAATTTTTCTTCGAAGCACCCACTTCTTATGACGAAAAAGCATTTAAAAAAGCCTGGAATGATGAAACTTCGGCAATTTTAGGGGAATTGGCTTCAAATCTTGAAGGAGCTGATTTTAATGCTGAAAATCTTAAGCAGACGGTTCATGATTTCGCGGAAAATAAAGGTCTGGGAATGGGTAAAGTAATGATGCCTTTACGTTTGTCGTTGGTTGGAGAACTGAAAGGACCAGACGTTCCGGATATCATGGAACTTCTTGGAAAAGAGGAGACTATCTCCAGAATAAACAATGCTATCAATAATTTTAAATAGATTTTGATAATTTTTCATAAATTTGAAAGATTTAATTTACTTCAAGAATGGAATATTTAAGTTTCGAACTTCCTATAAAAGAATTAATGGACCAATACCAAACCTGTTCTTTAGTAGGAGAAGAAAGTGGTGTTGATGTAAAATTAGCATGTAGCCAGATCGAGGATAAAATCATAGAAAAGAAAAAAGAAATCTATGGAAATCTTACCCCTTGGCAAAGAGTACAACTTTCCCGTCATCCGGATCGTCCTTATACACTGGACTACATCCACGGAATGGTGGATAAAGGCAGTTTCTTAGAACTTCACGGAGACAGAAATTTCGCAGATGATCCTGCCATGATCGGTGGTTTAGCAACCTTGGACGGTCAGAAAGTAATGATCATCGGAACTCAGAAAGGAAGAACTACAAAAGAAAGACAGCACAGAAGATTCGGAATGCCGAATCCTGAAGGATACAGAAAAGCTTTGAGACTGATGAAGCTTGCAGAAAAATTCAGAATTCCTGTAATTACTCTGGTAGATACACCGGGAGCTTATCCTGGTCTTGAAGCGGAAGAAAGAGGGCAGGGAGAAGCAATTGCAAGAAACATTTTCGAAATGACAATGCTTAAAACTCCTATTTTCACCTATATTATTGGTGAAGGAGCGAGTGGCGGAGCTTTAGGAATTGGTGTAGGAAACAAAGTATATATGTTGGAAAACACATGGTATACGGTAATTGCACCAGAAAGCTGCTCATCCATCCTTTGGAGAAACTGGGATCATAAAGAAGATGCGGCAAACGCACTGAACCTGACTCCAAAAGATGCTTTAAGAGAAAAATTCATCGACGGAATTGTGGAAGAACCTCTTGGAGGAGCGCATTACGATCCGGAAACAACATATCTGAACCTTAAAAATTCAATATTGCAGAACATCAAAGCCTTTTCAAAATTCACTGGAAAAGAACTTGAAACCCAGAGACAGGAGAAATTCATTGCGATGGGGCAATTTAAAGGATAAAATAAAAACCGGTTAAGAAAATTTCTTAACCGGTTTTTCTAGCTCTTTTCTCTATTCAATTATTCACTCAGATTTAATTCAATCTCAATATCTTTATTAATCTTTTTCAGGGACGAATATTTGGCATCACAAACCATTGTGGTTAAAATATATTCTCCTTTTTCTACCAATAAAAAGTTTTGTCCGTTTGCCGGAACATCCAGATTGTAGTATTTTTTCCCATTGATCTTTACAATCAGATTACATTTAGACCTGTTTTTAATATTGATATACGCTTCCTTATCCATCGGATCATTATTAAAAAGATGGGTTAACATGGCTGCTGTCTTTTTGTTCTGTTCGCTTGCTCCGGTAGATTTTTTATTCGATCCGGCAACACTCGCGTAGTTTACGGTTCTTTCCGCTTTGGAAGCATTGGCAGCAATGGTTTTAGAATTGTTCAGGCTGTTGTTATCCAGAACCATCTGTTTTATTTTATCTTCACTTAAGGGTTTAATAGTTGGTTTGGCTTCAGGAGAATTTCCTGCCGTGATGATGGCAATCAGTTTTCTTTTGAAATAATCTGTTTTGGCGTGTCCGGGATTTTGTTTCAGGAATCCTGCAATCACTCTTGCTTCCGCAGTGGTTTCCGCATCACTTTCTGTATAGATGATGGCAGTTTCCTTTTCTACGATGCCTTTGGATTTCGTTTTTTTCTTTTTTTGCGAAAACCCGAGAGTGAAAATGCATAAAAATATGAGGAGAAATATTTTTTTCATTAAGTAAACATTTAAAAATTTATTAAATATACAAATAACGCAAAAAGTCATTTTTTAGTTTATCATTAAAATCATTATCTTTGCATCGCTTTAAAATTAAGCTAAAAATTAATACTAATCTTAAATAAAAAAAATAATAGATATTATGTCTTATACACCAGCTGCTGCAGACGTAGCAAAATTGAGAAACCAAACAGGTGCAGGTATGATGGACTGCAAAAAAGCTTTAGTTGAAGCTGAAGGAGATTTCGAAAAAGCGGTAGATATCCTTAGAAAAAAAGGACAGAAAGTTGCTGCTAACAGAGCTGACAGAGAGTCTACTGAAGGTGCAGTAATCGCTAGAGTAAACGAAGATAACACGTTAGGTGCTATTATCTCTTTAAATTGTGAGACTGACTTCGTAGGTAAAAACGAAGCTTTCATCGAATTAGCTTATGAATTGGCTGAAATGGCAATTTTTGCTGCTTCTAAAGAAGAATTATTGGCTACAGATTTCCACGGAATCACTGTTGCTGAAAAATTAATCGAGCAAACAGGTGTTATCGGTGAAAAAATCGAGATCGGTGCATTCGAAAGAATTACAGGTCCTTATTTAGGAGCTTACATCCACGCTGGAAACAAAATCGCTGCCATCACTTCTCTTTCTGCAAAAGTAGACGGAGCAGACGAAGTTGCAAAATCTGTTTCTATGCAGGCTGCTGCGATGAACCCAATCGCTCTAGATGAAACTTCTGTTTCTCAGGAAACCATCGATAAAGAATTAGAAATCGAAAGACACAAACTTGTAGAAGAAGGTAAACCTGCAAACATTATCGATAATATCCTTAAAGGTAAAATGCAGAGATTCTACAAAGACAACACTTTGGTACACCAGGATTTCATCAAAGACAGCAGCATGTCTGTTGCTGATTATGTGAAGTCTGTAAACGGAGATCTTAAAGTAACAGGATTTATCAGAATCAGCTTATAATCTTTTTAAGATTAAAAATATTGATCCCGGTGATTTTTTCATCGGGATTTTTTGTGCTTAAAAATAACAAAACCGTCTAAATATTAACCCATTATTAAATATTTAAAATTTACATCAAATGGAGTTATTTGGATAAAAATCATCATAAAAAATTGATTATTAATGCTTAGATTTGCAGCCCTTATTATTAGACATGAAAAAATTTCTATTAATCTTTTGCTCTTTTTTTTATTTAATTCTTAATGCCCAACTGGATACAGAACACTGGTTTGCGCCAATGTCGGCAAGTTCTCTTCAGGGTACTCCGGAATGCTACCTGTATTTATCCACCAATGAAACGACTCCGTTTTCGGTTCAGATTTACAACAACAATACGGTGTTTTCTACCGTTCAGGTGAGTAAAAACAATCCGGTACAGGTTACCATTCCGAGTAATTATATGATTGCCTCTACTCCATCCAATCTTTTTACACAGAGATCAATGGGATTACAGGTAAAAGGTTCTAAAAAATTCTTTGCCAACTTCAGATTTGCAGTTCCCAATCAGGCAGAAATCATCACTTCCAAAGGTTTGGCAGGAATCGGGAAAAACTTTTTCGTAAGCGCTGCCCCGAATACAACCGCAAAACCTTACGTTAATTCAACCATTGGATTTATTGCAACGGAAGACAACACTACCGTAACATTATCCGGTTACAATCCGAACGTTATTTTCTCTGACGGTACTTCATCACCCTCAAGAACTTTTACCATCAATAAAGGGAAATCATATATCATTGAAGCGCAAAGCGATTTATCCTCAAGCAATTTAACAGGATTAGTTGGCGCAAAAATTACGGCGAATAAACCTATTTCGGTAACCAACGGTAATTTCAACAGTATTTATACCACCCAAAACAACAGCAATGTGGATATTCTGATGGATCAGGCTGTTCCTGTGGAAAGATTAGGAAAAACATTTGCTTTGGTAAAAGGAAACGGACCTGCCAATTCCGGAATGGAAGCTGCTTTGGTGATCGCCACGGAAAATAATACCAAACTTACCGTAAACGGAAACCTTTTAGGAAGTGTTACACTGAATGCAGGACAATATTACATTGTTCAGGGAACCAGCTATATCAATCAGGGGAACGGACATTACAACATGAGTATTTCTGCCAATAATAATGTCTATGTTTATCAGCTTCTTGCAGGAACTTCAGGAAGTACGGTATATGCAACCGGAGGAATGAATTTCATCCCTCCTTTAAGCTGTTTTTTACCAAAAGAAATTAACGAAATCGGCTTTATCAATAAAATAGGAAGCAATTCTTTTGATACCAAACTTAATATCATTACCCAGACCGGAGCTAATGTAACGTTTAATGGAAGTGCCATCGGCGCGATCAGCGGACCTTATCCAGTAACGGGTAATCCGGGTTGGGTAACCTATTCTCTTCAGGGCGTTAACGGAAATGTCACGGTAAATTCCACCCTTCCTGTTACGGCAGGAATTGCTGCCGGAAACGGCGCGGTAGGTTACGGTGGATATTTTGCAGGGTTTTCATCTGTTCCGGCGATTACAAAAACCGGCGACTGCTACGCAGGAATTCTTTTACAGGTTGATAACAATTACGATACTTACCAATGGTTTTTAAACGGAAATCCAATTTCGGGAGCCACTTCTTTCTCAATCAATCCGGAATTATACGGAGCCGGAGATTATACCTGTTTAATTACAAAAAACAACTGCGAAACCAGATTAACAGGAGTTTACAGCTATACTTTATGTCCTCCGATTTCTACAACAACCTACAATATCGGGTCTTGTAACACAAAAGTGATTACTCCCGCGTTTACGAATTCTACACAGACCATCGTTCCATCGCTTACCAGTATCATTTCACCGCCAACATCGGGAACTGCTACGGTAAATCCAGCAACAGGACAAATTACTTATACCCCCAATCCTTCTGCAACAAATACTACTGATAATTTCATTTATTATGTTCAGGGAAATGGAAATCCTTTCGATTTTGAATATTTTAAAATCATTATTAATACAAATGTTTTACAGGTAAACAACGGTTCTTTAGCATCCTGTGCAGGAACCAACGGAAACGGAATTTATAATTTAACCACAGCTAACGTTTCTTCTGATCCGGGAGTGACGGTAACCTATTTTACCAATTCAAATTTAACCGGACAGATTACCAATCCTGCAACGTATTCCGGACCGGCAGGAACTGTTTATGCCAATGTGACTTCACAGTACGGTTGTTCAAAAACCGCTCAGATTACATTAGCTTTAAATGCTTTACCGAATGTTAATAATGTTTCTCTGGCTTCATGTACGGGAACAGGTGGAAACGGAACGTTCAATTTAACTTCAGCCAATATTTCTTCTGATCCGGGAATTACGGTAACGTATTTTACAAATTCAAATTTGACAGGACAAATTACCAACCCTGCAACCTATTCAGGTCCTTCAGGAATTGTTTATGCGAATGTGACTTCTGCAAACGGATGTTCCAAAACTGCTCAGATCACTTTAACGGTAAATTCTTTACCCAATACGAATAACGCAACTTTAACATCTTGTGCCGGAACCAACGGAAACGGAACGTTTAATTTAACTTCAGCCAACGTTTCTGCTGATCCGGGAGTTACAGTAACTTATTTTACCAATTCTAATTTAACCGGACAGATTACAAATCCTGCGAACTATTCGGGAGCTTCCGGAATTATTTATGCCAATGTAACTTCTGCGACAGGTTGTTCAAAAGCAGCTCAGATTACTTTAACGGTAAATCCTTTGCCTAATGTTACGAATGCCACTTTATCTTCGTGCGCAGGAACCAACGGAAACGGAACGTTTAATTTAACTTCAGCTAACGTTTCTTCTGATCCGGGAGTGACGGTAACCTATTTTACCAATTCAAATTTAACCGGACAGATTACAAACCCTGCGAATTATTCAGGACCGGCGGGAATTATTTATGCAAACATTACTTCTGCGAATGGATGCTCCAGACAGGCACAGATTACTTTAGCTTTAAATCCTTCTCCGAATGTTAATAATGTTTCTCTAGCTTCCTGTGCAGGAACAGGTGGAAACGGAATATTCAATTTAACTTCAGCCAACGTTTCTTCTGATCCGGGAGTTACGGTAACGTATTTTACGAATTCAAATTTGACAGGACAAATAACTAATCCTGCAACCTATTCAGGTCCATCAGGAATTATTTATGCGAACGTGACTTCTGCAAACGGATGTTCGAAAACCGCTCAGATCACTTTAACGGTAAATTCTTTACCCAACACGAATAACGCGACTTTAACGTCTTGCGCAGGAACCAACGGAAACGGAACTTTCAATTTAACTTCAGCTAACGTTTCTTCTGATCCGGGAGTTACAGTAACTTATTTTACCAATTCTAATTTAACCGGACAGATTGCAAATCCTGCGAATTATTCGGGAGCTTCTGGAATTATTTATGCAA
The DNA here is from genome assembly GCF_030518295.1 of Chryseobacterium urinae. Lineage (NCBI taxonomy): Bacteria > Pseudomonadati > Bacteroidota > Flavobacteriia > Flavobacteriales > Weeksellaceae > Chryseobacterium > Chryseobacterium urinae. The sequence continues at coordinate 55,109 of NZ_JAULSJ010000014.1, forward strand.
ATGTAACTTCCGCAGCAGGCTGTTCAAAAGCAGCTCAGATTACTTTAACGGTAAATCCTTTGCCCAATGTTACGAATGCCACTTTATCTTCGTGCGCAGGAACCAACGGAAACGGAACTTACAATCTGACTTCTGTAAATGTTTCTTCTGATCCGGGAGTTACGGTAACTTATTTTACCAATTCTAATTTAACCGGACAGATTGCAAACCCGGCGAATTATTCAGGACTGGCGGGAATTATTTATGCAAATATCACTTCTGCGAATGGATGTTCCAGACAGGCACAGATCACTTTAACAACCACTCCATCGCCAAATATCAATACGGCAAATTATAACGCCAGTCTTTGTGATGATAATTTTGACGGAATCGTTAACGTGAATTTTTCAACCGTAACCCCTCAGATTGTTACCAATACTGGGAATTTTACGGTAAGATATTATTTGAATCAGGCAGATGCAAATGCCGGAAATGGTAACACTCTGCCTGTAAACTGGACGTATACAGCAAATACAACCGTTTATGTAAGAGTAGATACAGCGGGAGGAAGCTGTCCTCCGGCTTTCGGGCAAATCAATTTTAAAATCGGAAATAAAATTACGTTGCTTACCAACGTCGTGAATATGGATATTTGCGATAATGATCTTAACGGTTCTGAAAACGTAAATCTTAATGACTATAAAAATTTATTTACCACTAATCCTGCCATTACTTTAACTTTTCATGCCACTTTAGCAGATGCTCAAAACGGTATTAATACAATTCCTGCAAACCAAACCATTACTTCGCCAAAAACGTTCTATGTAAGATTTGTAAGCGGAACTGAATGTCCGAATACAGGAATAATTAATGTAACGCTTAAATCGCCTAAAAAATCCAGTCAGCTTACTGACAAAGTGGTTTGTTCTACAGAAAAAGTGGTATTGGATCCGGGTGCGGAATTCAGTTCTTACACTTGGAGTACAGGAGCAACGACTCAGACCATTCTTGCCGGTGCGGGAACGTATTATGTAGATTTAGGTTTTAACGGTTGTGTTTACCGTCAGTTTGTTAATGTAACAACATCACAGGCTCCGACAATTACCAGCATCAACGTAACAGCTTCTAATGCGACTGTAAATGTTACAGGCGGAACTCCTCCTTATCAGTACTCGTTAAACGGAATAGATTATCAGACTTCCAATACATTTATGGGTCTTTCAAGAGGAATTCATACCGTTTATGTACTTGGAAAAGATGGCTGTTCACCTGTGATTAAGGAGTTTTTAATTGTAAATATTATCAATGCAATTACCCCGAACGGAGACGGCATCAATGATGTTCTCAATTACTCTGATCTGAAAATAAAACAAAACGTGTCGATTGAAATTTCTGACAGATATGGAGCTGCTGTTTATAAATCTACAGATAAAAGCTATATCTGGGACGGAAAATCAGGAGGGCGACCTCTTCCGACAGGAACTTACTGGTATATTTTAAAATGGATTGAACCCGATACAAAACTTCCGGTTTCTTATTCCGGATGGATTTTGATAAAAAACAGAGAATAACTTTTTTACTTTACACTATACCACTGATCCTGATGAATTAAAATCATCAGGATTTTTTATTAATATTTAAATATCTTTTCAATTATTAAAAAAATATTAAATATTCAACAATATTCATAATTATAGAAATTACTAATTAAAATTTATATAAAAAATTGACTTTTAATACTTACATTTGCATCCCTTATTGAGAAATATGAAAAAACTTTTACTAACCATTTGTACATTTCTTTGTCTATTATTCAATGCACAGCTTGACACCGATCATTGGTTTGCTCCGATGGCTTCAAAGTCTGGTACAGGGAATCTTCAGGGATATTTATATTTATCCACCAATGAAACCACTCCCTTCAGTGTGCAAATTTATAATAGCAATGCTCTTTATACCACAGTACAGGTTAGTAAAGGAAATCCCGCTCAGGTAAGTATTCCAAACAGTTTTTTAATCACTACTAATCCATCGGATTTATTTAGTCCGAATTCAATGGGAGTTTACCTGAAAGGAACAAAAAAATTCTTTGCCAATTATAGATTTTCGGTTCCCAATCACGCTGAAATTATTACCTCTAAAGGTTTAGCCGGATTAGGAAAAACGTTCTACGTAGGAATGGCACCAATAACAGGTGCTGCAACTTATGTAAACTCTACCATAGGAGTTACTGCTACGGAAGACAATACTTCGGTTGTGATATCAGGATATAATCCGAATGTTGTTTTCTCAGATGGCTCCTCAAGCCCAACAAAAACATTTACCTTAAATAAAGGAGAATCCTATATCGTAGATGCTTTAAGTACAGATTCGGCAGTGAATCTTGATGGGTTAATCGGGGCGAAAATTCAATCTTCGAAACCGATTTCTGTTACCAACGGAAATTTTAACGGAATTTATACCAATTTAAATTTCACCAACAACGATATCCTTATGGATCAGGCAGCTCCTATAGACAGACTGGGAAAAGAATTTGTTGTGGTAAAAGGAAACGGAACCGTAGTTTCCGAAATGGAAACTGCCCTGATTGTAGCCACACAAAACAACACTCAAATTACAATTAACGGCATTGCTACAGGAATTACACTGAATGAGGGACAATATTACATGGTTCCAAGTAATAATTATATACAGCACGGAACCGGAGATAATTATAACATGAGCATTTCTGCCAATAACAACATCTATGTTTATCAGCTATTAGCAGGAGTTTCTTCTACAACCGGAGGCAATGAATATGCTACAGGTGGAATGAATTTCATCCCGCCTTTGAGTTGCTTTATGCCCAATAAAGTAGATGAAATAGGATTTATCAATCAAATCGGGAATCAGACATTTAATACCCGCCTCAACATTATCACCCAAACCGGAGCAACCGTAACTTTAAACGGAAATCCGATTGCTACAGCTAACGGACCTTATCCTGTGAACGGAAATCCTAACTGGGTTACCTATACTGTTCCTAATATTACAGGAACTGTTACCGTAAATTCTACCAAATCTGTAACCGCAGGAATTGCAGCAGGAAGCGGAGCGGTAGGTTACGGAGGTTATTTTGCAGGGTTTTCCTCTGTCCCTGTAATTTCAAAAACCGGAGATTGCTATCTCGGAATTTTGCTTCAGGTAGATAACACTTACGATAATTATCAATGGTATCTGAATGGAAATCCTATTCCGGGAGCCACTTCATATTCCGTCAATCCCGAATTATACGGCGCAGGAAACTACACCTGTATGGTTTCTAAAAACAATTGTGGTTCTTTGCTTACTGATGCCTATTCCTATACATTGTGTCCTCCGATCACAACGACAACGTATAACATTGGTTCATGCAATACAAAAGTGATTACACCAGTATTCACAAATTCTACACAGGCTATTGTTCCGGGTAATACAAGCATTATTTTAGCTCCTACTTCCGGAACAGCAACCGTTAATTCTGCAACGGGGCAAATTACCTATACTCCCAATGCAGGACTTACAGCAGATACAACAGATAGTTTCATTTACTATATAGAAGGAAACGGAAGCCCTGCAAGTTTTGAATATTTTAAAATTATCATCAATACAGATGTTTTACAGACTACAAATACATCGTTAACTTCATGTGCAGATATCAGCGGAAACGGGACGTTTAACTTAACTACGGCTAATGTAACACCAGATTCGGGAACTACGGTACAGTATTTCACGAATGCAGCATTAACAGGAACTCCGATTGCAGTACCGACAACTTATTCGGGACCGGCCGGAACGATTTACGCAAACGTAACATCATCGTATGGATGTACAAAAGTAGCACAAATCAATTTAACCACTACTCCATCTCCAAACATCAATACGAGTAATTATAATGCAACGCTTTGTGATGATAATTTTGATGGCATCGTGAATGTAAATTTCTCAAGTATTACTCCTGTTATTGTAACCAATTCTGCAAATTTCAATGTAAGATATTATTTACTTCAGTCAGATGCAAATGCAGGTAATAATAATACACTTCCTGCAAACTGGACCTATACAGCCAACACAACTGTTTGTGTGAGAGTAGACGCGCTTACCGGAAGCTGCCCTGCTGTTTTTGGTCAGATTAATTTTACCATAGGAAACAGAATTACCTTAATTACAGGAAATGCTGCAACAGATGTTTGCGACAGTGATATCAGTGGTTCTGAAATGGTAAATTTAAATGATTATAAAAATCTTTTTACTGCGAATGCAGGAGTAAGTCTTACATTCTACTCTACACTGGCTAATGCACAAGCGGGAACTAATGCAATTTCACCGAACCAGAATATTTCTGCTCTTAGCAATACTTTCTACATCAGGTTCACTTCCGCTACAGAATGTCCGAGTACAGGCGTTTTAACAATCAATTTAAAAACACCAAAAAAATCTACCCTACTTGTCGATAAAGTAGTATGTCTTAACGATACAACAACATTAGATGCAGGTTCAGGATTTACTTCCTATTCCTGGAGTACCGGAGCCACTACACAATCTATCATTGCGGGAGCGGGAAATTATTATGTAGATCTTGGATTTAACGGATGCGTGTACAGACAGTATGTGAAGATCACAACTGCTGAATCTCCCGTTATTTCTAAAATTGAAGTTTCAGGATATAACGCTACCATTACCGTTACCGGAGGAACTCCTCCGTACCAATATTCATTAAACGGAATAGACTATCAGACATCTAATATTTTTACAGGTCTTTCCAGAGGAATGCATACTGTTTATGTTTTAAGTAAAGACGGATGCTCTCCGGTTATTAAAGAATTTTTAGTGTTAAATCTTATCAATGCGATTACGCCGAACGGAGACGGACTTAACGACGTACTGGATTATTCCGACTTAAGAATTAAACAAAATGTTTCAATCGAAGTCGTAGATCGTTACGGAGCTCCCGTATACAGATCATCTGATAAAAATTATACCTGGGACGGAAAAATTAATGGCAGACCCTTATCAACAGGCACATACTGGTATTTATTAAAATGGAATGAACCTGACACAAAATTACCGGTTTCATACTCCGGATGGCTATTAATTAAGAATCGTTAATAATTTTTAAACTTTCTTTTATTTTTCGTTAACATTTATTAAATATTATTTTAAATTTGTAGAAATCATAATTAATTGTATATGAGAAGATTTCTACTGTCTTTCGTATTGATATTTTGTACGATTAACACGCTTTTTGCCCAAAGAGACACCGATCACTGGATTGCTCCGTTTTATACATCGGTTACAGGATATAACAATGCTGTATATCTTTCTACGGATTCAACAACTCCGTTTGATGTAAGAATATACAATAACAATAACCTTATTCAGACGGTTTCGGTTGCAAAAGGAGCACCCGTTTCGTATGCTATCGCCGCTAATCTCATCAATGGGACAACTACCGCAGATGCCTTTACAGTAGGTACAAAAGGTTTATATCTTAAAGGAGACAAACCGTTTTACTGTACTTTAAGATCCGCTCAGACGGCGCATGGAGAAATCATTACCTCTAAAGGTAAGGCAGGAATAGGAAAAAAATTCTATGTGGCAGCAACTCCCAGTACAGCAAGCAGTTCCGGTAATAATTTTACAGCAGGAATTCTGGCTACCGAAGACAATACATCGGTTACCGTATCATGGAATACTGCAGGTTTAGTTTTTATCGGAGGTACTCCCGGAGGAAATTCACAAACCTTTACTTTAAATAAAGGACAATCTTATATTTTAGCCGGAAATCATTTAACCTCTGCTAATTTAAATGGCTTCATCGGTGCTAAAGTAGTTTCAGATAAACCTGTAACCCTTACGAATGGAAATGCTAACGGAAACTTTGCAACAAATACTTCTGATGGCTCAGATTTAATTATGGATCAGTCGGTTCCGGTGGAAAGACTGGGGAATACTTTTGCCATGGTAAAAACCAAAGCAACCAATCCAGCCCTGAACATGGAAGGTGGAATTGTTATTGCCACAGAAGACAATACCCAGATTTTTATTAATGGAGCCACAACACCTGTTGCCACAATTAATGAAGGCGAATGGTATAGAATTAACGAGACAAGCTACGTAGAACAAACTGCAGGAAGCGGACATTTTAATATGTTCATTTCAACTTCCAAAAATGTTTATTTATATCAGTTTATAGGAATTCAGGGATTCTCATACAATGGAGGATACAATTATATTCCACCTTTGAACTGCTTCCTTCCAAGAAAAATCGATGAGATCGGAAAGATCAACGAAATGCCGGGTGTTTCCGGAGTTACTTTAAAGTTAAACATCTTAACTGAAGCAGGTGCTGCCGTTACGTATAGCATCGACGGCGGAGCGGCAACCACTCCAACCGCCGCTCAGGGACCTTATCCTTTAACAGGAAACACCAACTGGGTAACCTATGCTATTGATAACCCGACAGGAAATGTAGTAGTAACCTCAACGAAAGCAGTAACAGCCGGAGTAAACGGAGGATACAGCACTGCAGGTTATGGAGGATATTTCGCAGGATTCTCTTCCATTCCTATTATTGCGAAAAAAACAGGCGAATGTGTCCCGGGGATTATTCTTGAGGTTGACGACAGCTATGAAACCTACCAGTGGTTCCTGAACGGAAACCCGATCACCGGAGCAACACAAAACGTTTATACGCCTACCGTAGCAGGAAACTATACCGTGAAAGTAACCATGGGAACCTGTCCGCCGGTTACCACTCCCATCTATAAAGTTTTTTCATGTGTAAGAAATACAACAGCAGCTCTTAATGCCTGTGCAACGAAAGTCATTACTCCCGCTTTCTCGTTCACCACAACACAGACGCCTGTTGCAAGTACGGTAACCATTCTTACCTATCCGACAAACGGTACAGCAACAGTAAACGGCGCAGGACAGATTACCTACATTCCGAATCCGGGATATTTAGGTCCTGATACTATTGTTTATCAGTTCTGCGGAAATGCACCCGAATTTATTGACTGTGAAAAGGTAACTTTAAATCTTACGGTGGTTCCATTTATTTTAACGGACACAACCATCAAAGCATGTCAGTACAACGGAAAAGGATTCTTTGATCTTACCGCAGCTAATGTAACGACATATTCACCGGTGGTGAAGAAATTCTATCCTACCCTTGCTGATCTGAACGCAGCAACCAACGAAATTACAACTCCTGCCAATTATCTTTCCGCAGCAGGAATTGTCTATGTAAAAGTAACCACCAATGAAGGATGTACAGGAAATGCTAAAATAACTCTGGCTTATCTTCCGACTCCGGTGGTAACAGAAGCTACCATCAGCGAATGTTATCTTGAAAACAATGAAACAAAAGCAGCGTTTAATCTTTCGCTTGCCAATGTTTCCACAGAATCGCCGATTACCAAAAAGTATTATCCGACTTTTGTTGATGCAAGCAACGGAACCAATGAAATCCTGAATCCTTTAGCATATGTTTCCGGAAATGCTTCGGTTTACATCCGAGTATACAACTCCAACGGATGTTATGCAATTGCCAAAGTAAACTTAGTGGTAATTCCTCCGAAAAGATCTACGGTTCTCGTGGATAAGATCATCTGTATCGACGGAAGAACGAATCTTGATGCAGGACCGGGATACCAGTCTTACCTGTGGAGCACAGGAGCAACCACTCAGGTATTATCAGGAGTTCCGGTAGGAGATTACTGGGTTATTCTTAAAGACAACGGATGTTCCGTAAAACAGTTTGTAAGCGTGAAAAAAGCAGTGGATCCTGTGATTTCAGAAATTGAAATTTCAAACAATACAGCAACGGTAAAAGTAACCGGAGGAAAAGCACCTTATAAATACGCCGTGGATTCGCCTACCAACTGGCAGGATTCTAATGTATTTACGGGACTTTCAAGAGGACAGCATATTTTCTATGTGAAAGATGCCTACAACTGTACCCCGATCTTTGTAGAGGTAACGGTTCCGAATTTGTTAAACGCCATCACGCCGAATGGGGATAATAAAAATGACTTCATCGATTACAGCGAACTGGCATACAAGGAAAATTTAAGCTTCGTGATCTACGACCGATACGGAAATAAAATTTTTACAGGAGATAAATTCAACAATTACAAATGGGACGGTAAACATTTCGACAAGAAAATACTTACCGGAACCTATTGGTATCATATCAACTGGAACGAACCCAACAAGGAAAAAACACCGATTAAATATTCAGGTTGGATCCTTGTTAAAAATATTGACTAAGCAATACAAAAGCTGAATCTTAAAGCCACGATCAAAAATCGTGGCTTTTTTACGTATTTATAATCATTTTTTTGGAAATATTATTAAGAACATATTAAATATTCTGTTATTTTTGCAAGAATCCTAATTCTATAATTATGAATAAAACTCTACTGTCTTTTATACTGATGCTTTTCGGCATAAGTACTCTTTTTGCACAGAGGGATACAGAGCACTGGATCGCACCTTACTATGCATCCACAACAGGATATACCAATGCTGTATATCTTTCTACCGACTCTACTACCCCGTTTGATGTGAAAATCTACAGCAACAATGCACTGCTTACTACTGTTACCATCAGCAAAGGAAATCCTCAAACGTATTCGGTTCCTCTTGTAAATATAACAGCTACAGCTACAACAGATGCTTTTACTGTAATCAATAAAGGGCTTTATCTGAAAGGTGATAAGCCATTTTACTGTACTCTAAGATCTGCTCAGACCGCTCATGGTGAAATCATAACCTCGAAAGGCAAAGCAGGAATCGGGAAATTATTCTTTGCAGCTAATGCACCCAATACAACCGCAGGAACCGGATCGGGCAACAATTTTACAGCAGGAGTTCTCGCTACAGAAGACAATACATCAGTTACCGTAACCTGGACAACCTCAGGAATTCAGTTCATAGGTGCTCCCTCCACTTTTACAGGAAATACTCAAACCTTTACTTTAAATAAAGGGCAATCTTATATTTTAGCCGGGAATAATAGTACTCCGGCAAACCTTACGGGATTTATCGGAGCCAAAATAGTTTCAGATAAGCCCATTAGTTTAACCAACGGAAGCGCCAACGGAAACTTTGGAGCAGGAGGTTCGGGCGGTTCAGATTTAATTATGGACCAGTCGGTTCCCGTGGAAAGACTTGGGAATACTTTTGCTATGGTAAAAACAAGATCTACCGCTCCTGCCGAAAACATGGAGGGTGGAATTGTGATAGCCACAGAAGACAATACCCAGATATTTGTGAATGGAGGAACGACTCCTCTAGCAACAATCAATGCCGGAGAGTGGTTTAGAATTAATGAAACGAATTACATTCAGCAGGGAACAAGCGGACATTTCAATATGTTAGTCTCTACTTCTAAAAATGTATATTTGTATCAATTAGTAGGAGTAGGTACTTCAAACAATACAGGAGGATACAATTATATCCCGCCTTTAAACTGCTTCCTTCCAAGAAAAATCGATGAGATCGGAAAGATCAACGAAATGCCGGGTATTTCAGGCATCACTTTAAAATTAAATATTTTAACAGAGACAGGAGCCGCTGTTACGTACAGCATCGACGGTGGACCGGCAACCACTCCAACCGCCGCTCAGGGACCTTATCCTTTAACAGGAAACACCAACTGGGTAACCTATGCTATTGATAACCCGACAGGAAACGTTACGGTAACCTCAACGAAAGCAGTAACAGCCGGAGTAAACGGAGGTTACAGCACCGCAGGATACGGTGGGTATTTTGCAGGATTCTCTTCTATTCCTTTAATTGCAAAACAGACAGGAGACTGTATTCCGGGGATTATCCTTGAGGTTGATGACAGCTATGAAAGCTACCAGTGGTTCCTGAACGGAAACCCGATCACCGGAGCAACACAAAACGTTTATACGCCTACTGTAGCAGGAAACTATACCGTGAAAGTAACCATGGGAACATGTCCGCCTGTTACCACTCCCATCTATAAAGTTTTTGCCTGTGTAAGAAATACAACAGCAGCTCTTAATGCCTGTGCTACGAAAGTCATTACTCCTGCTTTCTCGTTCACTACAACGCAGACTCCGGTGGCAAGTACGGTAACCATTCTTACCTATCCGACAAACGGAACGGCAACGGTAAACGGTGCAGGACAGATTACCTATATTCCGAATCCGGGATATTTAGGTCCTGATACTATTGTTTATCAGTTCTGCGGAAATGCGCCCGAATTTATTGACTGTGAAAAGGTAACTTTAAATCTGACGGTGGTTCCATTTATTTTAACGGACACAACTATCAAAGCATGTCAGTACAACGGAAAAGGATTCTTTGATCTTACCGCAGCTAATGTAACGACATATTCACCGGTGGTGAAGAAGTTCTATCCTACCCTTGCTGATCTGAACGCAGCAACCAACGAAATTACAACTCCTGCCAATTATCTTTCCGCAGCAGGAATTGTCTATGTAAAAGTGACGACCAACGAAGGATGTACAGGAAATGCCAAAATTACTTTAGCCTATCTTCCGACTCCGGTTGTAACTGAAGCCACCATCAGCGAATGTTATCTTGAAAATAACGAAACAAAAGCGGCATTTAACCTTTCGCTTGCCAATGTATCCACAGAATCGCCGATTACCAAAAAGTATTATCCTACTTTTGTTGATGCAAGCAACGGAACCAATGAAATCCTGAATCCTTTAGCATACGTTTCAGGGAATGCTTCGGTTTACATCAGAGTGTACAATTCCAACGGATGTTATGCAATTGCCAAAGCGAACTTAGTGGTGATTCCTCCAAAAAGATCTACGGTTCTTGTGGATAAGATTATCTGTATCGACGGAAGAACAAATCTTGACGCAGGACCGGGATATCAGTCTTACCTGTGGAATACAGGAGCAACCACTCAGGTATTATCAGGAGTGCCGGTAGGAGATTACTGGGTCATCCTTAAAGACAACGGATGCTCTGTGAAGCAGTTTGTAAGTGTGAAAAAAGCAGTAGATCCTGTGATTTCGGAAATTGAAATTTCAAACAATACGGCAACCGTAAAAGTAACCGGAGGAAAAGCGCCTTATAAATATGCAGTGGATTCGCCTACAAACTGGCAGGATTCTAACGTATTCACGGGACTTTCAAGAGGACAGCATATTTTCTATGTGAAAGATGCCTACAACTGTACCCCGATCTTTGTGGAGGTAACGGTTCCGAATTTATTAAATGCCATCACGCCGAACGGAGACAACAAAAATGACTTCATAGATTACAGCGAACTGGCGTACAAGGAAAATTTAAGCTTCGTGATCTACGACCGATATGGAAATAAAATTTTTACAGGAGATAAATTCAACAATTACAAATGGGACGGTAAACATTTCGACAAGAAAATACTTACCGGAACCTATTGGTATCATATCAACTGGAACGAACCCAACAAGGAAAAAACACCAATTAAATATTCAGGATGGATCCTTGTTAAAAATATTGACTAAGCAATACAAAAGCTGAATCTTAAAGCCACGATCAAAAATCGTGGCTTTTTTGTGACAATATATTATCACATTTAAAAACATAATTTGAATATGTTTAGAAAATTCCATTATTTTTGCATGAATCCTAATTCAACAATTTATGAATAAAATTCTACTGTCTTTTGTACTGATGCTTTTCGGCATGAGTACTCTTTTTGCACAGAGGGATACGGAGCACTGGATTGCACCTTATTATGCATCCACAACAGGATATACCAATGCGTTATATCTTTCAACAGACTCCACCACTCCTTTTGATGTAAAAATTTATAACAATAATACTTTGCTAACGACCGTTACCATCAGCAAAGGAAATCCTCAATCGTATACTGTTTCTGCCAATCTTATTAGCGCAACAACCGCTTCGGAAGCATTGCAGATCATTACAAAAGGAATTTATCTGAAGGGAGACAAGCCTTTTTACTGTACATTGAGGTCTGCACAATCTTCACACGGAGAAATTATTACATCCAAAGGTAAAGCAGGAATCGGGAAATTATTCTTTGTAGCCAACCCACCAAATACCAATGCAGGAACCGGCACTTCCAACAATTTTACTGCGGGAATTCTTGCAACGGAAGACAATACACAGGTTACCGTTACATGGAATACTTCAGGATTGGTCTTTTTAGGAGGATCTCCTTCCGGAACCAATACCCACACTTTTACCCTTAACAAAGGGAAGTCTTACATCATGGCAGGAAATAATGGCACCGCAGCAAATCTTACGGGATTTATCGGAGCCAAAATAGTTTCAGATAAACCCATTACCTTAACCAACGGAAGTTCTAACGGTAATTTCGGAGCATTAAGTTCAAGTGGTTCAGATTTAATTATGGACCAGTCGGTTCCCGTGGAAAGACTGGGGAATACATTTGCTATGGTAAAAACAAGATCTACCGCTCCTGCCGAAAACATGGAGGGTGGAATTGTGATAGCCACAGAAGATAACACTCAGATTTTCATCAACGGCGCCACCGCTCCCATTGCAACGATTAATGCAGGGGAATGGTATAGAATTAATGAAACCAATTATATTCAGCAGGGAGGAGCAAGCGGACATTTCAATATGTTTATTTCAACTTCTAAAAATGTATACTTGTATCAATTAGTTGGTGTAGGAACAGAAAATAACACCGGAGGATACAATTATATTCCGCCTTTGAACTGCTTCCTTCCGAGAAAAATTGATGAGATCGGAAAGATCAACGAAATGCCAAGTGTTTCGGGGGTAACCATGAAGCTTAATATTCTTACAGAAGCAGGAGCGGCTGTTACGGTGAATGGAGCAACTCCAACCGCTGCGCAGGGACCTTATCCTTTAACAGGAAACACCAACTGGGTGACTTATGCTATTACAGGAATTACCGGAAATGTAACGGTAACCTCCACCAAAGCGGTAACTGCGGGAGTGAATGGAGGTTACAGCACGGCTGGTTATGGAGGTTATTTTGCGGGATTCTCTTCCATTCCTTTAATTACAAAACAAACCGGAGACTGTATTCCGGGAATTGTTCTTGAGGTTGATGACAGCTATGAAACCTATCAGTGGTATCTGAACGGAAATCCTATTCCGGGAGCCAATTCAAACAGTTATACGCCGACAGTAGCAGGAAATTACACCGTAAGAATTACAGTAGGATCTTGTGTTCCTGCAATAACTCCTGTCTATAAAGTGTATACCTGTCTTCAGCAGTCTACGAAAGCGCTTACGGTTTGTGAGGGTTATCAGGCAGTAGTTCCTGCCTTTACAAATTCTACACAGACGTATGTTCCGAGTACAGTAACGATTGTTACGCCTCCAGCAAATGGTTCTGCTGTTATTGATCCTAATGGAGTAATTATTTATACCCCAACTTTTGGTTTTACAGGTACAGATACAATAGTTTACAAATTCTGTGGAAACGATCCTGATTTTACAGATTGTGAGCAGGTAACTTTAACGTTTACCGTTTCTGCAAGCCCTACTGTAACGGATGCAACACTGAGATCATGTTTTATTCCGTCTAATCCTGCTACGGCATTATTTGACCTTACAACGGCTCTTGTATCTACCACTACAGGAATTACAAAAAAATATTATCCTTCTTTAACGGATGCACAGCTCGGAACCAATGAAATCCTCAATCCGGCGAACTATATTGCACCCAACGGAGTCGTTTTTGTGAAAGTAAGCAACGCAAACGGATGTTTCAGAATAGCAAAAGTTACTTTAATTGTTCTTCCACCAGTGTATTCCAGCGTTTTGCAGGAGAAGATTATCTGTATCGAAAATAAGACAACTTTAGATGCAGGTCCAGGATTTACAGCGTATTTATGGAGTACAGGTGCAACAACACAGTCAATCAGTAACGTTACCACAGGAACTTACTGGGTAGATCTGAAAACAGGAAATTGTGTAACGAGACAGACGGTAAAAGTCTATGCTTCGGAGCAGCCTGTTATTTCAAGCATTGATATTTCCAATAATACCGTTACGGTAAATGTATTGGGAGGAACAGCTCCTTATCAATACTCTATTGATAATATTCATTGGCAGGATTCCAATGTATTTACCAATGTTCCGAGAGGAAACAATACATTCTATGTAAAAGATTCCTACAACTGTAATCCAATGCAGGTAGAAGTTACCGTACCGAATCTTATCAACGTGATTACTCCGAACGGAGATGGCGTAAATGATATGATTGATTATTCTGCTTTAGGAAACAAGAAAAACCTTGTGTTCAATATTTACGACAGATACGGTACAAAAATGCATGAAGGAAATAAGGAAAACGGATATAAATGGGACGGCTCAGTAGGCGGTAAAAAAATACCTACAGGAAACTACTGGTACGATGTAAGCTGGAACGAGCCAAACGGCAAACAGACCCCGATTAAATATTCCGGATGGATCTTAGTGAAAAACAGAAATTAAGCTTATATATTTCTTTAAATAATACTCTGAAAACCATGATTTTGATATCATGGTTTTTTTTATTTTTTTAAGCTCAGAATGCTTTTTATTATTAAATTTGTGTTAAAGGCAATATCTGAATGAAGAAAATTTTATCTTTTCTGTTTTTACTTCTCTTTTTCACCTCTACTCTGGCACAATTGGATAGAGAACACTGGTTTGCGCCCATGGTAGACCGTACCGGAAATTCAAACCCCAATCAGAAATTATATCTTTCTACTAACCGCACCACCCCTTTTCCGGTAGAAATTTATAACAACAACACTTTAATTGCTACAGTAACGATCAGCAAAGGAAATCCTCAAAAAGTTGATATTTTAAGAGATTATATTATTACATCACAGCAGACAGATCTTTTTACTCCAACAACAAAAGGACTTTATGTAAAAGCAGAATTTCCCTTCTACGCCAACCTCAGATTTTCAGTATTTAATCACGCTGAAATTATTACATCCAAAGGAATTCCTTCCACCGGAAAAACTTTTTACGCAGCCAATGCTCCCCTCTCTGTAAGTAATTCTATCCTGAATTTTATGACGAGTGTTCTGGCTACTGAAGACAATACCACCGTTACCATAACAGGATACAAACCCACCGTACAGTTTTCAAACGGAACCACCGGAGCAACGAATCCTACGATTACTTTCAATTTAAATAAAGGACAATCCTACATCATCGACGGAATCGGAAATATTACAGGAAATTTTGATGGATTTATAGGTGCTAAAATTACTGCTAATAAAAACATTAACGTTACCAATGGAAACTTCAACGGACAATATGCAGGAAACTATCCTCAGAGTTCTGATATCCTCATGGATCAGTCGGTTCCTGTAGATCGTTTGGGAAACGAATTTGCTTTGGTAAAAGGTAACGGAAGCATCGGTTCGAATATGGAAGGCGCTTTGGTAATTGCCACCGAAGACAATACGGAAATCCGTGTAAATAATGAAGTTGTTCCTGTTGCCACTTTAAACACGGGACAGTATTTTATGATTCCGGACTCCAAATATCAGCTTCAGGGAAGCGGACATTATAATTTATACATTAAAACAACCAAAAACGTCTATATTTATCAGGTTCTTGCAGGTGCAAGTACCGCAGGAAATGAGGTAGCAACCGGTGGATTCAATTTTATTCCTGCATTGAACTGTTACTTACCGAAACAGATTAACGAACTTGGATTAATTGATGAAAACTTTGTGTATTCCAACGGGAATCCGAATGGTATTTTAAATATTCCCACAAAATTAAATCTCATCACAGAAAGAGGTGCAATAGTTACCGTAAATGGAGTTACCCCTCCTATTTCAACAGGTCCTTTCAATATGACGGGAACTCTTAACTGGGTAACTTACGGCATCCCGAATACTGCAGGAACAGTAACCGTTGTTTCGTCTAAAGCAATAACAGCGGGAATCAACGCAGGAAGTGATGCGGTAGGATATGGCGGATTTTTCGCAGGATTTCCCACACAGCCTGTCATTTTAAAATCCGGAGGAGACTGCGCTCCGGGAATTATTCTTACAGTAGATCCTGTAATTTATGACACCTATCAATGGTACGTTGGCGGAGTTTTAATTCCGGGAGCAACAGGAGCTTCTTACTCACCGACTCAGTCCGGTTATTATACCTGTTCGGTAACAATGGGAAGCTGTGCTCCTTTAATCACGGCGCAGTATAAGGTACAGAACTGTACAAAACTGTCTACCGCGACCTATGATGTCTGTACCACAAAAACAATTACTCCTGCATTTACCAGTTCTACCCAGACTCCGGTTCCATCAACAGTTGCCGTGCTTACGGCTCCGACTTTAGGAACAGCAACCGTAAATGCAACAACAGGAGTTATTACTTATACCGTTACAAATCCCGGAACTGCAGGAACAGATACGTTCACATATACTTTCTGCGGAAACAATCCCGATTTCCCTGACTGCGAAACTGTAACCGTTACCATTAACATTCAGGTTTTAACGGTGAATAATGCAACATTAAAAGTCTGTGATAACGGATCGGGACAGGGAATATTTAATTTAACAACAGCCAATGTTACCAGCAATTCTCCAGTAACCATTACCTACTATACGAATCTGTTGGATGCCCAGAACGAAACTCCGGGAACCGCAATTACCAATACGAATTCTTATACCGCAACAAACGGAACCATTGTGTATGCCGTGGTAAAAAATACACTTGGATGTAAAGCCATTGCCCAGATTACGCTTAATCTTTATCCTTTTGCCAACGTTCTTAATAATTATACCGGAACTTTTTGTGATGATAATCTGGACGGCGTGGTGAATGTGATTCTGCCTAACATCACCCCTCTTGTTTTAAACAATCCGACTTATTTTACGAATGTAAGATATTACGCTAACTTAGCAGATGCCAATGCCGGAAACGCAAATACTTTACCGAATAACTGGTCATACACAACTACCACTACAATTTATATAAGAGTAGATTCTCCGGACGGCTGTCCTCCTGTTGTAAAGTCGCTTGTTTTTGTTATCGGAAATAAAATTTCTTTAATTAAAACCACACACGCCATCACCATGTGTGATGATAATCTGGACGGTACAAAATCAATTGATTTAATGCCTTATATCAGTCAGTTTACAACAGATCCTTCTGTTACCGTGACTTTTCACCCTACTCTTCCGGATGCTCAGAACAGCACGGCGCAGATTGTAAATCCAATGAATTTATCAGGAACGCAGACTATTTTTATAAGATTTGAGAAATCCGGAGTTTGTCCAAATATTGCTTCAATTACTGTTACGATAAAAACTCCGAAATCGTCACTTATTCTGAAAGATAAAGTAGTTTGCCCTAAAACACTGACGACTTTAGATGCAGGACCGGGATTCGACAGTTATTTGTGGAGTACCGGAGCAACAACTTCTTCCATCGGAAATGTTGCGCCCGGAAATTATTGGGTAGATCTTACTGCAGAAGGCTGTACTTACAGACAAAGTGTAACCGTTACAGAATCTTCTCTTCCGGTTATCACGATGATTGAAATAAACGGAAGTACCGTAACGATAGGAGCAAGCGGTGGAACTCCGCCTTACGAATATTCTCTGGATGGCGTAAACTGGCAGAGTTCAAATGTTTTCATGAATGTTCCGAGGGGAAATCATATTATCCACATTCGAGACACCAATCAGTGCGAGGAAGTGACCAGACCATTTGTTATTATTAATCTTATCAATACAATTACGCCTAATCTTGATGGCTATAATGATGCTATAAATTATTCTGAATTAATGAATAATGACAATATTATTTTCAGAATTTTTGACCGTTATGGAGCAGAGGTATTTCGAGGAGCGCCTTCCAACAGATTTACCTGGGACGGAAGAGTCGGAGGAAGACTGGTAAACACAGCAACGTACTGGTATTTCATAAGCTGGACGGAATTTGGAGGCACAACTACTGTAAAATATACGAGTTGGCTTTTGGTAAAGAATTATTAATCAGAATGAAAAATCATTAAAAATTTTCACACATTTTATATTTAAATGCATCCTTATAACATTCATTAACAATTCCTCATTAAAGTTTAATATAACTTTAACCTGTTTTCACTACTAAAATAGGTATAGCTTGTTGGTTTTCTGCGTAATTTTGCGGTATTATATGAAGAAGTTATTTACTCTGCTGCTGTTGGTTTTTCTGGCAAAAATTAACGCACAAACATACTCCGGAGAAGTTTTTCTAAAAGATAATTCTGTTTTGTATCTGAACCAGATGTATGTTACGAATCTTACTACCCTGAAAACTGTTTTAAGCGATTATAATGGTGATTTTTCTATCTCTGCCAATCCGGGAGATGTGATCCGTTTCACGTCGATTATTACAGAGCGAAAAGATATTAAGCTGACGCCTCAGATGATAGATCAGAAAAATCTGGTTGAACTGAAAGTGGCGTATCACGATATTCAGGAAGTCATCATCAGCAGGTTTAAGCCTACCGGAAACTTACGTTATGATGTAAATTCAATCAGAAAAGAAGATAAGGCTTTAGCGATTAAAAAAGTCATTGGTCTTCCGGAACCTAAAGGTGACGGAACTCCGCCACAGCTTCCTGTTGCAGGTCTTCGCGATGGTGGTCTTACCTTCAGCCTGGAAAGCATTTATGATATTCTATCCGGAGAAAGAAAGAAAAAACAACGTTATGTAGCCTACGAAAGAATGAATAATTCTGTAACGCAGATTAAAAATTATCTGGGAAAAGATTATTTTACGAAATTCAAAATTCCTGAAAACTTAATTGATAACTTCCTGCAGTTTGTCTATACTTCAGAAAATATCGAACCTTATGTTCTTGCCGGAAATTTTGAGGCGATAAAAATCCCTATAGAAAAATATCTTCCGATTTACCAGAGAAGATTAAGAAATTCTCACCTTCAGGATGTTCTGAAATAGAAATCTCCATCATACGAATAAAAAAAATGTACATTTTCCAAGTGATATGTACATTTTTTTGTTTTACTTAAAATAATTTTTAAATTTAGAAAAAATTAATTGTTTATTACAGTTGGTGTAATTTTCGCTGCAATTTTGGATACTAATGTCTTGAAAATAAATTAATTAAACGAGAAAATATTTTACTTTTACACTTTAATAGCAGTGAATGAAAAAATTATTTATATTTTTTAGTATGATTCTGTGCATCACTCTTTCCGCTCAGTCGAAAGGGAAAGATTACAGTGAAATTTTAAAGAGTAAAAATATTTACGAAATTAATGCTTTTCTGAGAGATGCTCATCCCGATGATCCGCGAAGATCTGTGCTTAAACCCCGCGTAATGGAAATGATGAAAGAATACATAAAAAATGCGCAACCCGGTGACCAGAAAGTAAAACAGATGCAGGACTGGCTTGCTATGCTGAAGCGAAGACCTTCTACCAAAATATCTTTCGATGAGATGAATGCCCTCATCAAGCAGAAACAGATTGCAAAATATCAGAAAGAACTGCAGGTGGGTCAATCTGCGGTAGTGTACACACCAAGCAATCCTAAAAACGTATACATTGCTCCTGCTGCTCCTTCCACAACATCTTCAAACACGAAACCTGTGGTTGCCATTCCGGATGCGGAAGCTTCTGAATTTAATATGCTGATGGCGGAAAATCCGACGGAACATAAAAACAAAACGGTAAAAATTCTAAACTCTCTTTTCGATAACGACCCCAATGCGAAAGAATGTATCGTGATGATTGAAAATAAATCGGACTGTAATATTATTGTACGAATAGAAGGAATCGGGACCACGAAGTACAGGCTTCCTGTTCCTTCGCACGGCGACAATTCGATTGTGATACAGAAAGGTGATTATCTTTTCACCAGTATTGTTTGCGGAGCTCAGTACGCCTCACAGAAAACCATCCAGAAACCCATCATGGTTGCACTGGGAAGTTCTATGAGAAAATAACGCAGTTAGCTGTTATTTTCAGGTTTAAAAATGAAGCATTTGCTTAAAATTAGTTATTTTTGCAGGATTTTATAAATGTCTCATGGGTAAAAATAAATTAGCAAGATTCGCAGAAAACAAGATATTACCAAATGTTATTCAGCCAACTAGAGAAGATGCTTTAAATGGTTTCGATCTTAAAGGAAAATGGAGAACAGATTTCTTTAAAAACGACAATCCTATCGTTTTGGAGTTAGGCTGCGGAAAGGGAGAATATTCGGTAGGTCTTGCAAAAACATTCCCTGAGAAAAATTTTATCGGAATTGATATTAAAGGAGCAAGATTCTGGTTCGGAGCCAAGGAAGCTGTAGAAAACGACATGAAAAATGTGGCTTTTCTGAGAACCCAGATTGAACTCGTTGATTATTTTTTCGGAGAAAATGAAGTGGATGAAATCTGGATTACATTTCCGGATCCACAAATTAAATATAAGCGTACAAAACACAGATTAACGCATCCTGACTTTTTAGAAAGATATAAGAAATTCTTGAAACCCGGCGGAATTATCCATTTAAAAACAGATTCAGAATTTCTTCACGGCTACACTTTAGGATTTTTACAGGGGGCAGGTTATGAAATAATTACTGCACACCACGATATTTACGGAGCCTTGGAGTATGATCCGAATACACCGCATCTAAGAGATATTAAAACATATTATGAAGAGCTTTTCTCTGCAAAAGGGAAAACAATAACGTATATTAAATTCAGAATTAACTAACAAACAAAAACACACGATGAAAAGAAACTCAGTATTTCCAGACACTTTACAAATTTAACTTATCGGTAATTTTTAGGTGATAAAATTCACATAAACAATTAAAGGCTGTACTATTTTACATCCTTGTATTTTCACGTATAAACACAAAAAAGATAAGTTATGAAAAAAGTAATGTTGATTATTTCGACGGGAATTCTCGTATGCTGCAGCAGCGTTCAGGAACAAAATAAATCCCAGAATATTTTAGAAAGTAAAAACATCAGCGAAATTGAAGATTTCCTGAAAACCGCACATCCGGATGATCCTAAAAGAAACGTATTAAAATCTAAAATAATTGCCTTGAAAAACTCGGAGTGGACCAAAGGAAAAAAGGATGCCAAACCGATGGAAGCAAGACCTGTTATTTCCGAAATTTCTTCTAACCTAATGAAGAATTCTAATGCCTCGGAAACGGAGGAGTTTAAACGCCTGATTGCTTCTACACCCGCTGAACATAAAGAGAAAACAGTAAAACTGCTTAATGCGATGTTTAATGAAGATATCAGCAGCAAAGAAGTTATTCTTTTGTTTAAAAATAATTCTGACTGTAATATCGTTTTAAGAATTCAGGGAAAAGATTTCTATAATCTTGCAGTACCGGCGAAAGGAGAAAATTCTATTGTGATTAATAAAGGAAGTTATACTTTAACGAGCCATGTCTGTGATGTTTTATATTCCTCACAGAAAGAAATTAAAAAAAGTATTTTTTTAACCATTAATAATCCTGTTCAGACTGGAAAATAAATTATGACGGGCGAGTAAGTAAAAGTTTTAAATTTACACCAAGAAAATTTTGTTATGAAAAAGCTTTTTTCTTTTACGGTTATGATCATCATTGTCTTAAACAGTTGTGAGACTACTCATTACAGGACAAACAACAGTGCCGTAAAAAATCCTCATACAAACTCAAGTACTGTTAGCAGAACCTCTACTGCCAATCAAACGGAATTAGAATATCAGACTTTACTAAAAACGTACAAATCTGAAACGGCGGCAGTTTTAACGGATCTTTTAAACGGCTTCGAAGACAGCCCGAATACGTCAATTACTGTTGAGAATAATTCCCGCTGCAATATGGTTCTTACGATTAGCGGTAATAATTATTTCAAGAAAATTCCGATTGGCGCCAACAAAATAGGTTCGGCAATGGTTCCTAAAAATCAGAATTACAATATTTCCGGAATGGTTTGTAATTCGGTGTATCAGAAAACTAAGTTTATCAGTTCTTCTTATAATGTAACGCTTTCAAATTAACAGGAAGCTTTATTAAAAACAAAAAAAGACCGCTAAAATTTAGCGGTCTTTGTATTTTAAAGAAAATCTTTAATTATTCAGCATCAAAGTCAGTATCTTTATCAGCAGATACTACTTCTCCTTCTTCTTTAGATTTTTCTTTATCAGCTTTTCTCTGAGACTGACCTTCTTTGATAGATTCAGAAACTACGCTAAGAATCATATCGATAGATTTAGAAGCATCATCGTTTCCTGGGATAACGAAGTCTACTTTTCTTGGGTCAGAGTTGGTATCAACAATACCGAAAACCGGAATACCTAATTTCTTAGCTTCAGTTACCGCGATGTGTTCTCTCATGATATCTACTACGAATACAGCAGATGGAAGTCTCACCATGTCAGCGATAGAACCTAAGTTCTTCTCAAGGTTAGCTCTTTGTCTGTCTACCTGTAATCTTTCTTTTTTAGATAAAGTTTCGAACGTTCCATCTTTTTTCATTTTGTCGATAGAGTTCATTTTTTTAACAGCCTTTCTGATAGTAACAAAGTTTGTTAACATACCACCCGGCCATCTTTCTGTAATATAAGGCATATTAAGTTCAGAAGCGTGTTTTGCAACTACTTCTTTCGCCTGCTTCTTAGTAGCTACGAAAAGAACTTTTTTACCTGCAGAAGTTAATTTTTCTAAAGCGTTACAAGCTTCATCCAATTTAACAGCTGTTTTATGTAAGTCTACAATGTGAATACCATTTTTCTCCATAAAAATGTATGGAGCCATATTTGGATTCCACTTTCTAGTCATGTGACCGAAGTGTACACCAGCCTCTAGAAGGTCTTTTACATTTGCTTTTGCCATGTTTTTTGTTTTTGTTAGTTTACTTTCCGTCTTTTAAACAATCAACAACTTCTTTAGATGGGAGAAGCGTTTGGATGCTAAACGTAACGGGCAATTGGCGGTTGGCTTTTTGCTTTTGGCAATTGGCTTTTCGCCGAGATTAAGTTTAAATAAAAATTAATACATTTCTGTAGCAAACAACCATAAGCCATTCGCCAACAGCAAATCTTAACGTTTTGAGAATTGGAATCTCTTTCTTGCTTTTTTCTGACCTGGCTTCTTTCTTTCCACCATTCTTGCGTCTCTTGTAAGTAAACCAGCAGGCTTCAATGCTAATCTGAACTCAGCGTTGATTTCGCATAAAGCTCTTGAAATACCTAATCTGATAGCCTCTGCCTGACCTGTATTTCCACCACCGAATACATTTACGGTAACGTCATACTGACCAACAGTTTCAGAAAGGATAAATGGTTGGTTTAATTTGTAAACCATTACATCTGTAGAGAAGTATTCTTTAGCATCTTTACCGTTTACTGTAATGTTACCAGTTCCTGGCTTTACATAAACTCTTGCTACAGAAGTTTTTCTTCTTCCGATTTTGTGAACTGTAGACATATTAATTATTTAAATTCGTTAACATTAATTGTTTTAGGCTGTTGAGCTTCATGTTTGTGCTCAGTTCCTTCATATAAGTAAAGATTCTTAAGGATCGCAGCTCCAAGTCTGTTTTTAGGCAACATCCCTTTTACTGATTTTTCCAATACTTTTAAAGAATCTTTCTTTTGAAGTTCAGCCGCAGTCATAGACTTCTGTCCTCCAGGGTAACCTGTATGCCAGATATAAGTCTTGTCGTTCCACTTGTTTCCGGAAAGAGTTACTTTCCCAGCGTTCAAAACGATTACGTTATCACCACAATCTACGTGAGGTGTGTAGTTCGTTTTGTGCTTACCTCTCAAAATCTTTGCAACCGTAGAAGCTAGTCTTCCCAACGGTTGTCCTTCAGCGTCTACCACAACCCATTCTTTATTAGCAGTAGCTTTGTTCGCTGAAACAGTTTTGTAACTTAATGTATTCACACGTTTTAGTTAAAGATTAAACATAATTTTCCCTTAAAAGGGTGTGCAAAGGTACAAATTATTTTTAGAATGCAAAAACATATTTCGTTTAATCTGCTGATTGTGTGTTTAAGCCTAAGTACCTGAAAGACTTAATCGTATAAAAACAATTAAAAAAAACAAGAAAATTCCAATTGAAAAATTTACTTACAAATTTAAAAATCATTTAAAAATCAATCAAATTTCAACAACAAATGCCAATTAAATTTAAACTTTCATCCAAAACCATATCAATATGATTATTTAATTTCTGTAAATAATTATATTTGCTGAAATCCATATCTATATCATGAGCCACGGAAAAATTAGAGAAGATAAAACGTGTCTTAACTGCGGACACATTGTTGAAGAAAGATTCTGCCCTCATTGCGGACAGGAAAATACGGAACCCAAACAGCCGTTCCATTATCTTTTCACTCATTTCATTGAAGATTTCACGCATTATGACGGACAATTCTGGAAAACAATAAAATATTTACTCATTCGTCCCGGGAGATTAACTAAAGAATATCTTGCCGGAAAGAGACAAATGTACGTTGCTCCTGTAAAATTGTATATTTTCATCAGTTTTATTACTTTTTTTCTCCCTACTCTATTTTCCGGTTCAGAAGAAGAACTTTCAGAAAACGAAAAGAAAGAGCAGATCCTGAAAGAAAAAGAACAGGACGAAAAAATTGCACGATTTACAGACAGTCTGAAATATTCGCTCCAAAAAGATCAACTGATAAAAGAGGATTTATCTAGTTCTAAGACGGAAAAAGACCTGAAAATTGGCAGCAAAAAAAATACTACCGATCCTGAAGAGGATACTTTTACACAAACAGCCGACGGAAAAATGAGCATTCTGGGAGCTACTACCATGAAGCAGTTCGATTCCTTAAGCCTTAAAAATCAGGATAAAAAAGCCGTATTTGCATTTTTAAAACCTTATGCAAAAAAAATATTTCACTTTCAGGAACAGGGATTGAAAAAAGACCAGATCTTTGAAAAATTCACTGAAAAT
Organism: Chryseobacterium urinae; assembly: GCF_030518295.1. Classification (NCBI taxonomy): domain Bacteria; kingdom Pseudomonadati; phylum Bacteroidota; class Flavobacteriia; order Flavobacteriales; family Weeksellaceae; genus Chryseobacterium; species Chryseobacterium urinae. The sequence goes on from NZ_JAULSJ010000014.1 coordinate 80,036, forward strand.
ATTGTTCACACTCTTCCGAAAGCATTATTTGTTTATCTGCCGATTTTTGCTTTCTTTCTCTGGCTTTTCCACAATAAAAAGAAATGGTGGTATTTTGATCATGGTATTTTCACACTTCATTATTTTTCCTTTCTGCTGTTAGGAATTCTGATCATCATAACCATTTCGGAACTTACTTCATTACTTCCGGATAATACGATTTTCAACACTTTAACGTTTTCACTCTATTCCGCAGCCGTCATTTATATGCTTGTATATTTCTTTATAGCGCATCACAGAGTTTACAAAAATGCACGAAGTATTAGTGTAATGAAAGGAATTCTTTTATTTATTGTCAATTTATTCGGACTTTTCTGCATGTTCCTTCTATTAATGTATGTAAGTTTTATGACGATGCATTAATCGCGCAGTGTTTTATTTGCTCTGAAACTTGCAATTAAATAATACGCCACAAAAACCGTCGAAAATTTAAGAACGGAAGGAATTGCCAGTTCCAGATTAAAAATTAAAACGCCCACAAGAACCAAGATTCCCATGGCAACAAAAGACAATCCTAATTTTTGAGGCAGAGTAAAATCCGGGGTATCTAAATAATAGGCAACTCCCCATGCAAAACCAAAGGCAATGGCATAATAAATATCGAGCCCGATATTTTCTGAGCTGTAAAAGAAATAATTAATTAAAAAACTCAGAATCGTTCCGAGTGCGAAATATAAGATTGCTTTTTTCATTGGAGTTATTTTAATGGAGTTGGGGGTGGAGCAGGAGTTGGTTGTAAATTTATTACTTCACGCGTCTGCTGATCTCCTATATTTAAAAAATCTGTTTCTTCGATTGCAAAACTGGAATGCTCGTCTGCATCTGCTTTTACAGTATCCTTTAGTGTATTGTTTTCGTCATATGTATATTCGAAAATAAAATTTCCTTTTCTTTCATATACTTTTTTGTAATCCTTGTACTGCAAAGTAATTTTACCATTCTGAATAATCCCGTTTAAAAATTTTATCTGCTGCAGGGGCTTGTTTTTCCCATAGACTGTAACTGTTGTTGTAAATTTTTCTGGATTTTCAGGAAGTTCGTAGCTGAAATTCAATGTTCTGTCTTTATTAAATACTTTTACCTCAAATATTTTTTTTGAAGGATTAAATATTTTTTCATAGGTCAAAATATGATTCTCATCTGTTCTTCTATCATATATTAATTTTCTGTTTTCGTATCTGGTTTCTCTTCCTTTGTAAAAATCAAAACGAATTCCATTTACAGGATTGTCTTCTTCGTCATACATCATAGTTCCCTTTAAAACCGAATTTGAATCATAATATTCTGTTTTTGTAATTTTATCTGAATTATAAAAGACTATTTTTGTGTCCCCGTTGGGATAAAAAACCCGGGTTTTTACTAACATTCCGTTTTCATAATGATCAATGGATTTTAAAGCAAAACTTTCTTCATCAAAAATTACATCATCTCCATCAAGAGGCATTGTATTATACTTAGAATTGGGATAATATGTTAAACTACCAATTGTAATACCATTTTCATCATACGCTTTTTTAAATGCTTTTTCGTTGTTATATTCTTCATATTTTATTTTTCCGTCAGGATAAAATGCCTTTACCACCTGCTGCAATCCACGTTTATCGTATTCTGTGATCCGGTAAACTTTCATGGGATCATAATAATACTCCACCTCAGTTTTTGTATAATCCCCCCCTCCTGCAGAACGTTTTTCACCTATTAAAATTCCTTTTTCATCATAAAAAAATTCAGAGCTTTCACTATTGTTTCGATTAAAAACCTGTTCCTTTCTTATGCCCTTTATATCTTCATCAAAAGCAATATACTTTACCACTTCTGAATTTTCGTATTCCCAAATGGAATTTACATTTAATCTGCTGCGTTCAGGAGAATCCTTAAATTCATATTTTTTACCGGAATATCCTTCATTATTATAATTCAAGTCACTTATAATCCTTTGTTTCTCATCATATTCAATTTCTTTTCCTATCTGTTTTCCTTTTGAAAATTCTGCAGTTTTGATGACTTTCCCATTTTCAGAATACCAGATTACTTTGCCCTCATAAATTTCTCCATCCCTTCCATCATTCAAAGAATTTCCTTCCATCTGCAGTTTCCCACTTTTAAAAAAATCTTTAATATGAAAAAGCCCGTTTTCCTTAGAGACATCTCTGTAAAAAACCATTTTATCTTTGGTCGTTAAGTTCCATTCTGCATCGAAATAAATTCTATTCTGAGAATATCCCAGAAAAAAAACATAAAAGGCAAGTATTACTAAAATTCTTTTCATTGATTTAAATAATAGAATGCAAAAGTATTGATTTGGTTATGAATACTAAATGATTATTTGATAATTACGTAAATAAAAAACACCTTCAAACACAACTATCTAAATGGAAATAAATACTTTACAGCTATAAAACAAGTTGTTATTTTATTATTATATTTGGAAATTCAGAAATTTTCTAAATCTTTTATGGAAACCCAAAAATATACTCCAAAAAATAAAGTCAGAATCGTGACGGCTGCGTCGCTATTCGACGGTCATGATGCTGCGATTAATATTATGCGCCGTGTGATTCAGGGAACAGGATGCGAAGTTATCCACCTTGGACACGACAAATCGGCAGAAGAAGTTGTAAATACTGCCATTCAGGAAGATGCAAACGCTATTGCCTTAACTTCTTATCAGGGCGGTCATAACGAATATTTCAAATATATCTATGACCTTTTAAGAGAGAAAAACTCTCCGCAGATTAAAATTTTTGGCGGTGGCGGCGGTGTAATTCTGCCGGAAGAAATCGAAGATATCATGTCTTACGGAATCGACCGAATTTATTCTCCGGACGACGGCCGTGAACTTGGTTTGCAGGGAATGATTGATGATTTGGTTCAAAAATCAGACTTCGCAACAGGAAAAGATGTTGATGTAAAAGATCTGGATTCCATCAGTTTTGAAAATTCGACAAGCATTGCCAAAATCATTTCAGCAGTTGAAAACTTCTCAGAAGAAAAACCTGAGCTGGTAAAAGCGATCGACGAAAAATCAAAAGACTTACATATTCCGATTATCGGGATCACAGGAACCGGAGGAGCGGGAAAATCTTCTTTAACAGACGAACTGGTAAGACGTTTCCTGCGTTCAAATACCGACAAAAAAATTGCGATTATCTCCATCGACCCTTCGAAAAAGAAAACAGGAGGTGCACTTTTGGGTGACAGAATCCGTATGAACGCGATCAATGATCCGAGAGTTTATATGCGTTCGATGGCAACGAGAGAAAACAACGTTTCAGTTTCTCCATTTATTCATTCTGCATTAAATGTACTGAAACTGGCTCATCCTGATGTTATTATTCTTGAAACTTCAGGGATTGGGCAATCCGGATCGGAAGTTTCCGATTTTGCGGATGTTTCGATGTATGTGATGACTCCGGAATACGGAGCTTCCACACAATTGGAAAAAATCGATATGCTGGATTATGCAGATTTGGTTGCTTTAAATAAATCTGACAAACGTGGCGCTCTTGATGCGCTTCAAGCCGTAAGAAAACAGTTCCAGAGAAACCACCTGTTGTGGGAACAGCCATTGGATGAAATGCCGGTGTATGCCACAAAAGCATCTCAGTTCAACGATCACGGAACAACAGAATTATACAACAGATTAGTTTCTAAAGTCAACGATAAATTTGCTGATTTAAATTTAAAAACATTTGTTGAACAGGAAATTACAGACGAAGTAACGATTATTCCGCCAAAAAGAGTCCGTTATCTTTCTGAAATCGTTGAAAACAACAGACAATACGATGCGAATGTTGAAAAACAGGCTGAACTGGCAAGAAAAATGTATCATATTGAAGGCGTTAAAAATTTCCTTTCCAATGAAACATTAGATGCTGAATATCAAAAAGCTGAAAAAGAACTTCAACAGGAAAATATCGACTTCCTTAAAACATGGGATGATACGAAAGAGGCTTTTAAAGCTGAATTTTATTCCTACTTCGTAAGAGGAAAAGAAATTAAGGTTGAAACCTCAACAGAATCTTTATCTCACCTAAGAATTCCGAAAATTGCATTACCAAAATACAACGACTGGGGCGATCTCATCAAATGGAAAGGTCAGGAAAATCTTCCGGGAAGTTTCCCATACACTGCGGGAATTTATCCTTTCAAAAGAACCGGAGAAGATCCAACAAGAATGTTTGCCGGAGAAGGAGGTCCTGAAAGAACCAACAGAAGATTCCACTACGTTTCTGCGGAAATGCCGGCAAAACGTTTATCTACGGCTTTCGACTCGGTAACTCTTTACGGACAGGATCCTGCTTTACCACCGGATATTTACGGTAAAATCGGAAATGCGGGCGTTTCTATTGCGACTTTGGATGATGCGAAAAAACTCTATTCAGGATTTGATCTGGTGAATGCATTAACTTCGGTTTCAATGACGATTAACGGTCCGGCTCCGATGTTATTGGCTTTCTTTATGAATGCAGCGATCGACCAGAATGTGGAGAAATATATTGCTGAGAATAAACTTGAGGCTAAGGTTGAGGAAGTTTTGAAAGCGAAATTCGACGATAAAGGTTTAGAAAGACCAAAATACAACGGAGAATTGCCGCCTTCCAATAACGGTTTAGGTTTAAAACTACTGGGAATTACAGGAGATGAAGTCATTCCTGCCGATGTGTATGCTGAAATTAAAGCAAAAACCATCGCAACTGTTCGTGGAACCGTTCAGGCAGATATTTTAAAAGAAGATCAGGCGCAGAATACATGTATTTTCTCAACTGAATTTGCTTTGAGATTAATGGGCGACGTTCAGGAATATTTCATCAAAGAAAAAGTAAGAAACTTCTACTCTGTTTCCATTTCAGGATATCACATTGCGGAAGCAGGAGCCAATCCGGTTTCTCAGTTGGCATTTACATTGGCAAATGGTTTCACCTATGTTGAATATTATCTGTCAAGAGGAATGGACATCAACGATTTTGCACCGAACTTATCGTTCTTCTTCTCCAACGGTATTGATCCTGAATATTCAGTAATCGGACGTGTGGCAAGAAGAATCTGGGCAAAAGCGATGAAACTGAAATACGGAGCCGACGAAAGAAGCCAGATGCTGAAATACCACATCCAGACTTCGGGACGTTCTCTTCACGCTCAGGAAATTGATTTCAATGACATAAGAACAACACTTCAGGCGCTTTATGCGATATATGACAACTGTAATTCATTGCACACCAATGCTTATGATGAGGCAATTACGACTCCTACTGAGCAATCGGTAAGAAGAGCGATGGCAATTCAGTTGATTATCAATAAAGAGTTAGGATTGGCGAAAAATGAAAATCCGCTACAAGGTTCATTTATTATTGAAGAATTGACGGATTTGGTGGAAGAAGCCGTGTACGCAGAATTCGACAGAATCACTGAAAGAGGCGGCGTTTTGGGAGCGATGGAAACGATGTACCAACGTTCGAAAATTCAGGAAGAATCGATGCATTACGAATGGCTGAAGCATACCGGAGAATATCCGATTATCGGAGTGAACACGTTCTTAGGAAAAGACGGTTCGCCAACGGTTCGTCCGGGAGAAGTTATCCGTTCAACGGAGGAAGAAAAGCAGTTCCAGATTGAAATGCTTCATAATTTCCAGAAATCCAATGAAGACAAATCGGAAGCCGCCCTGAAAACACTGCAACATGCCGCGATCAATCAGCAAAACTTATTCGAAGTGATGATGGATGCTGTGAAATACTGTTCTCTTGGACAGATTACCAATGCTTTGTTTGAAGTGGGTGGGAAGTATAGAAGAAATATGTAGCTTCGACTTCGCTCAGCTACCTTTTTTACGATTTATAAATCAAACCTCAGGGAATTTTCTTTGAGGTTTTTATACTTTTATAGACTAATCATCCATTTAAACCGTTAGTAAAATAAAATAAACAACCATCATGAAAATATTTTTAAGAAAAAATGTACTATTTGTATTCCTATGTTTATCTGCCATTTTATTTGCCCAGAAGCGAACGGAAGATTTTACGATTATCCTGCCTTTTCAAAAAGCAGAGAAAAGCTATTATAAAACCATTACAATTATTGATGCCAGAATTGATACAACAAATGTTGGAATTGTGCAGCAGGGTGCATTGAACGCAAAAGCAAGAGTAGTTCTAACCTCTCCCCTTTCTGATCAGTTTCAAAATGTTCTAAACAACATAAACGGAGAAAATGCAGAAAACGGAAGCCTGGTTTTATATCTTAAACAATTGTATTTTGCTGAAGTCTCAAAAGCATTTACAGAATTTGGGTATTGTTATTTCCAGGGTTTTCTTTTTGCAAAAAATGATGACGGAACCTACTCCTTACTCGAAAAAACAGATACCGTAACAGAGCATAAATCAGCCGATGTAACGAAAGAAATTTTAAGAAAAGGCAGTGAAATGCTGGGAGAATTTATTGCTAAAAATGCATCCAGAAAACCTAATACAACAGAGCGTTACACGTGGGAACAGCTTAAAAATTTTGATGATGCCTATAAACAATCAATCAGTCTCTTTAATTCTTCTGAATTGAAAGACGGACTGTACAAAGATTATACTTCACTGAAAAACCAGCAGCCTCAACAGGAAATCAGCAGCGTTAAATTTTACGGAAACCAACCCAAAATTCACAGAATATTTGAAACAGCAGACGGAAAAGAAAAAGAAATAAAGAAAGATGATGTGTATGCCCTTGTTTACAAAGGAGAATTGTATGTTTATCTTCCTATCGAAAATCTTTTCACGAAGGCAGAAAAAAGAGACAACGATTATTATTTCGTAGGAAAATTAAGATCCGGAAGTCCTAATATCGGAAACTTGAGTATCGGAATGTTTTTCGGCGTTGTGGGAGTCTTAATGACATCAAATCCGGCTTATCCTTTTGAACAGAAAATAGATTATATTAACGGAGCATTTATTCCCGTTAAAGAAATTCAGTCCAAAAAATATTAACAAGTATTTTTTAACAAAGAGGCTGTCTAAAAAGTTTAGACAGCCTCTTTTGATTTTTGGTTAGTTTTTCAGTGACCTCCGATAAAGAAGCGGATTTCTTTTAAAAATAATTGAAACAATCTTTGTATTATAATTTAAATCTGAAAGTCTCAGAACCTGTTTTTGTCTCGTAAACCAAAACATACACACCGTTTGTTTTTACGCCGAAAGAAATCTCATTCGATTTTTCTTTTGCCGACTGAACTAATTTTCCAGACATATCAAAGATTTTATATTCTCCAAAAGCTGTAGACTGATCATTCGAAATCATCTTAATTTTTGAATCATCTCTGCTGAAGAAAACGATATTTTTTGCTGATTTTACATCCTTCGTTCCAAGCGTCGCACTTGTAATTTTCAAACCTGTTATAAGCACGCTGAAATTTCTTACCATAGAAGGCGAAGCTGAAGACTTTCTTACGTAAAGAATTAAATTACTGTTGGCTGTTGTGCTGCTAATATTTGCCTGTTTGTAATTGTCTACATTGTTTCCAAACCATGATGAAGCTACGGCTGCAACTGTGTTTGGACTTGATACACTAAGCGGCGCAAAAGGTCTTGCATTAATAAGAGGTGACATTTGCCTGAAAAGGATATCAAAATTATAAACAAGTCTGCTAGTAGTAGGATTTACACCGTCTGCGGACACTTGTTCGGCTCCATCATCGTCTGTCCAGCAAATGGAAGCTCTTGCAGAAGAACCAGCTGCAACACCGTTTGTAGAAATTTCGCTACTAGAATCGTTCGTTGGATTAGTTGTGAACTCTACCAATTTCGCGCTTCCACCGCTTTGCAACTGCTTAATAGTTTGTGCAGCTTTTTCAACATTTAAAATTCCCCATCCGAATTTCGCATCTGGACCTGCATTTCCCGCGTCGTCGGCTGTATGAAGCATTAAAGCTTTTAATGAAGCAGCCTTCATATAGTTTCCGAAAATCGATTTGTAGTATTGCTGAAGCAAAAGACCCGCTGCTGCCGCTGCAGGAGCTGCATATGATGTACCTGAAGAAGTGGCTACAACACCTGTATACGTATTGTTTCCGGTGTACAAAGGAACGTTGATTTCACTACCAAGTGTTACCAAATCAGGTTTTACTCTGCCATCGTCCGTCGGTCCCCAATTGCTGTAATCTGACATTGAATTGTCTAAATTTATCGCACCTACCGTTACAACATTTTTAGAAGCTGAAGATCCTGTCATAATATCAAATCCTCCAGCAGACATATTGCCATTTGAGGTCTGCTCGTTTCCACAAGCTACAAAAGGTAAGTAGTTTGGTGTATTTTTAAGAAGCATATCCCAGCTTTTCGCTGTAAAATCATACGCACCAAATTGCCAAACAGGAATTGTATTATCATTAGCTGCACCGTACGAATGATTTGAAATTAAAAACCCATCAGCTGCAAAAGTTGCCATTTCGGTCAAATCATTATCCCAATCGTAGTTTTTTGCCGTAGCGTTTGGTGCAAGACCGCGTGCAGTTGAAGCTAAGGAATTTGTACTGTTGGTTACAATTTTTCCGACCATAATCCCCGCAACTGCCTGCATGTGGTTGTTTCCGCCGGCTGTATTTACAGTCTGATTTGCCTGCATCGCAACCTGACCGGAAAGAAGTTCGTGAGAAGCATTCACCTGTCCTCCATCCCAAATACCGGCAATCATATTGGTTCCCGTAATGTTTACACCCAAGCTTCCTCCCTGATACAGTGAATTTACCTTTGCATTGGTAACCTGATTTGCATCTTTTGTATTGATGTAAATCGGATGTCCGTCTGCATCTATTCTCTGTAATCTGTAAAAGTTCTTACCAATGGTAAACTCTTTTTTTGCTGAAGGATTTGCCAACAAATACGCCTGAATCTTAATCTGCTGTTCCTGATATTCTTTCTCAAATTGGTTTTTCAGATTGGTAATTTCGGTACTGTTGATATCTCTTTTAATGACTGCGCGCTCCTCGTAAGTCTGAGCAAAAGTTCTGATGCTTATCAGAAACCCTATAAGAACTAAACTTTTTTTCATCGTTTTACAACATTATTTATGCTGCAAAACTCTGTAAATTTTTGATATTATGCACTCACCGCAAGGATAGTTTTCTTGTAAAAAAAAATTTAAGCTAAGATTAAAAAAATAATTAAACCACTGAAATTCAGTAAAATTTAATTGTAAAATAAAAATTAACTCTATTTTTAAGTAAATGCGGGCAGAAACAATTCTACTTATTTGAAAATTTCTTCAGCATATCTTTTCTATTTTTAATATCCAATGCCACATAAATATTTCTGATATGATATTTAATTGTAGCTTCTGTTAGCGAGAGTTTATCGGCTATTTCTTTGTTGGTAAAACCACCTGCAATCAAATCAAGAATTTCTTTTTGTTTCCGATTGAGGTTTGCAGTATTTAAAATTTCTTCCTTTTCGGGGTTTTTCGAGATTTGAGCCTGAGAAAATATTCTTAATTCTTCCTTCAAGACTTCAAGCTCCTTCTGCATCTTCAGTTTTTCATCTTGTTCGATTTTAGATCTTTGCCAAAAGTAAAAACCAAGACAAATGAGAATCACAACAACAATTGACGAAATGATAATTGTAAACAAACTGATTTCCTCCTGTTTTTCGGTTTTATTTTCCAGAAATTCTTCATTTTGAATATGCATATCCGCAAGTTTTTTCTCCCGGTTAAATAAAAGATTCAAAGAATCAAGCGTTTTTGTATACTGAAAGACCTTTTCTTTATTGTTTGCATGCTGGTAAATCTCGCGTATTTCCTCTGTCGCGTATACTTCATATTTTAAAATTTTACAAGAATCCGCAATTTTAATACATTGAGAATACAGATGATCAACTAAATTAAACTTCTTTTTGGTACCCTGAAGTTCCATCATTTTTACTAAAACTGCCGGCTGATTACATTGGGATATTTTTTTCAGAATGGATAATGCAACGTAATAATTTTTCTCTGCAGCATCAAATTTTTTAGCCAGAAAATCGATGTAGCCTTGCTGCATAATAATATATGCCTTGCTGTTCTCATCAAGATTCTGATACTTTTTTGCCCTGATTTCAATCATGAGCTTTTCAGATTCTCCATATTTATTATCATCGAAATACGCAAAAGCCATTTCTGCCTGTATATTTATTTTTAACGAATCATGATTCTGAATCTGATCTGCGAGCTGCATGGCGCGTTTTAAATACTTTATCGAAGAACCGTAATCATTGATGCTGCGGAAAGTCGCAGCCATGAGATAATTAAGTTTTACCTCATCTCTTTTTGAAAGCTTTTTTTCATCGAGCAAATTCAGAAGCTTTGCCTGCGAAAGCTGATGTTTTCCGGATCGGTTATTGTAATAAATTTCGCTTTCCAAAACCGATATATTGGTTTTCTGTCCGAAAACGCAGCAACTCATTAAAACGAAAATTAAAATAACTTTTTTCATACCACAGTGATGCGCAAAAATAAATCATTCTGTGGTTAGAATGCAAGAAGAATTTGCTAATTTCACATCAGAAAAATATGAAGAAAAAAGCCATTTTCAACTGGAGCAGCGGAAAAGATTCTGCTTTAGCGTTATATAAAATTTTAAAGGAAGAAAAATTTGAAGTCACCTCTCTGCTTACAAGCATTAATAAAGAATTTCAGAGAATCTCCATGCACGGCGTTCATGTTTCATTACTTGAAAAACAGGCAGAAAGTCTAGGCTTTCCTTTAATTAAAATGGAACTTCCCAAAGAACCTTCTATGGAAGAGTATCGAGAAATTATCGGCAGAACTATGACGGAAATACAATCTCAAGGCATTACCCATTCTATTTTCGGGGATATTTTTTTGGAAGATTTAAAGAAATACCGCGAAGACCAGTTACGCTCCATTGGAATGGAAGGAGTCTTTCCGTTATGGAAAATCAATACAACCGACCTCATCCGTGAATTTTTAGATCTGGGTTTCAAAACTATCGATGTCTGCGTAAACGAGACTTATCTCGATAAAAGTTTTGCCGGAAGAATTATTGATGAAGACTTTATTAAAGATTTACCTGAAAATGTAGATGTATGCGGAGAAAATGGAGAATTTCACACTTTTACTTTTAACGGACCTCTTTTTAAAAATCCTGTTGAATTCGAGATCGGAGAAATTGTAAAAAAAACATATCCGAAACCGAAATCTGATGAAAACAGCGAAGATGACGAATATGTTTTCTGGTTCTGCGATCTCATTGTAAAATAATTTCTGTGCTTTTCCGTTTTTGTGTAAACTAAACCAATGAGACCTTATCTTAAAATTGAAAAGTCCTGTGAAGAATCTCTGGAAAACATGCGCGATATTCCGGAAGGAAAATTTTGCGGTCTCTGTTCCAAAAAAGTGTATGATCTTACCAAGCTTAGCCACTCGGAAATTTCAGATATTACAGAACGAAATCATGGGGAAAAATTCTGCGGAATACTTGTGAACAAAAAGCCTGAACAAAAACGGGAAGAGATCATTTCAATTCCTGAAAATATTTCCCACAGAAAAAATACTTTTACTAAAGTTGCTGCAGGAATTGCATTAACAGCGAGTTTGGCGAATACGCTTCCTGCGCAGACCAAAGATGTTTCAAAAACTCAGGTTATCCTTTCCGGAAAAAATTTATCCACAGAGAAAACTCAAAGAAAAAAAACGGACGGAAGTGAAAAATTAACAGCCTCCGGAAGAATTGTAACCAGCGAAGAAGGCAAACCCGTAAAAGCGTATGTAAATTTAATCACCATTAATAAAGTATATTCCACCGAAACTAACGAAGACGGTTTTTATTCACTGGAAATTCCTCAGGAGTTAGCTCAGGAAGAGAATTATCTTTTAGAATTCAGCCCTTTTTCTTATAATTTCGATCAAAAGCTGAAAGTTTTCAGCAGAAATGAACTCAGACAGAATACAGTGATCAAACTTCCGGACAATGGAACTTATAAAGAGTTGGGAGAAGTCAGTTTCGGTCCACCGTATGCCGAAGAAAATTCAATTGTTTTTCTGCACGGTAAGAGACTTGATTACAAACTGTACAACAAAAGTTATTCTTTGTACAGCAGCAAATACGATATTCATTACATCCCGAAACCTTATACTAAATTTTTCACCGAAAGTGATCTCGTAAAAGACATTTTTATTGTTTTTGTAAAATAAGAATCCTTCAATAAAAATTTATTTTAATTAAATATTTCTCATTCACCGACACATTTTTACTGTTTACCTCAAATTATTTTTTCAATGTTAACTAAAAATTAATTTTGAAATATAAATTAATTTGATAATGAAAATAGCAAAACCTTTCAGTAAAATGATGTGTTTGCTTTTATTTGTGTTTGCTACAGCTTCCTTTGCACAGACAACAATAAAAGTTACCTATTACACGGGTTCCACACAGAACTACACGATTGAAAACAGCGGAAAACTTTACTTTTCAGGCAGCAATTTGTTGGTGAAAACCGCGAGTTCCGCTTCCGATATTTCTATCCCTACCGGTATTATCCGGAAAATTACTCTTTCGTCATCTATTTTAGCCACTCAGGAAATCGGGATAAATAAAGACCAGATCAGGTTATACCCGAATCCATCCGCAGAATTCATCAGAATAACATCAGACAAAAAAGAATCTTTAAAGGTGAAAATCTATTCTGTCGAAGGAAGACTTGTTCTGTCGGGAACTTATCAACCCAATGAAGACATCAATATCAGCAGCTTCAGAGAAGGCTTTTATCTGGTGCAGGTTAACAACACAACTTTAAAACTGATTAAAAAATGAGAAAGTATTTATATATCGTAATTGCATGTTTTTTGTCTTTTGGATTAAAAGCCCAAAGCAATATTGTGGCGCATAATTCGGGAAACAATATGTACGCTTCTCCTACTCCGGTTGTCGACAGCATTAAATTTGACTCAAATTATACAAAATTTCACATTAACGGAGCTGCAGCAAGTTTAGACTTACCGAAAAGCATCGTTGACAGTTTAACATTCTCTGCTACTGCAGTTAGCTTAACTAAAATTTATATTATTTACAAAGGTTCAGAAAATGCAACCATTATCAATCCTTATTCTAATCAGGGAGTTACTATTACGGCAACAGGCGGAACGGTGAATGTTGTTTCAACAGCAACCATCAATAATTTAGAATATAATTTACTTGGAACAAGCACAACAGGAAGTCTCACGATGAGCTCTTCTCTTCCCGCAAGTTTTGTAATGAATAATTTAAATCTTACCAATGCTTCCGGATCTGCCATTAATATCACCGGCGGACAAACTCATACTTTTACCCTTCAGGCAGGGACAACAAATTCATTAACAGACGGTTCTTCAAGCACAAAAAACGGGACATTACAAACCGATGGAAAAATAATTTTTACAGGAACAGGAACTTTAAGCATTAAAGGAATTAAAAAGCACGGTATTTCCACTTCGGCAGGAATTGAAGTTCAGAACGGAAATATTACGGTAACTTCCGCCGCATCAGACGGTTTTCATTCGGAAGGTTATGTCATGAGCAGCGGAACGGTAAACATCACAGCAACCGGGGACGCAATTGATGCAGGAGATACAGCGATCTCTATTTCGGGAGGAAATGTAACCGCAACTTTGGCTTCAGCCGATGTAAAAGCGATAAAAACAGGAACTTCAACCATCGGAATTTCGGGAGGCACATTTAATTTAACTTTAACTGGCGCACAATCGAAAGCCATCAGTGCAAAAGGAAACATTACTTTCGACGGAGGAAATATTACTGCCGCACTTTCCGGAGCAGCAGTTCTTACCGCTTCAGGAAGCGGCTACGATCCTTCGTATTCCACAGCCATAAAAACCGATGCAAGCGTTATTGTAAACGGAGGAACCTTCAATCTTTCTTTAGCTTCTACGGCAAACGGGGGGAAAGGAATTTCAGCCGCTCAGAATATTACAGTCAATAATGGAAATTTAACGATTACCACAGCAGGAAACGGAGCTACTTACACCAATACAACAGGCGTTTTGGACTCTTACTCTTCTTCCGCCATTACAGCAGACGGAAATCTTCTGATTAATGCAGGTTCTGTGACGACAACAAGTTCGGGAACAGGAGGAAAAGGCTTAAAAGCAGACGGAACGATAACGATAGGAAGCGCAACAGGAAATCCTGTTTTACTGATTAAAACAACTGGAGCCCGATTTTTAGTATCCGGAACAGATTACAGTCACCCGAAAACTTTGGTTGCAACCGGAGCTGTTACAATCAACAATGGAAACAATACGTTTAATTCTACAGATGACGGGATTCATTCGGATGCATCGGTTACCATAAATGGAGGGACAAATACGGTTTCCGCAATTTCGTCTACTTCGGGAGTTGGTGAAGGTGTAGAAGCACCGATCATTACTTTAGCAGGAGGAGTAAACAATATAACGGCTTCCAACGACGGAATTAATGCAACTTACGGAACAGTTGCCGGAGGAACGGAGTCTAATGACAACAGCCATCTGTACATTACCGGAGGAATTAATATCGTAGCAGGAAGCGACGCGATCGACAGCAACGGAAATATCACCATTACAGGCGGAACAACTATTGTAAACGGACCGACAAGTCAGCCGGAAGAAGGAATTGATTACAACGGAACTTTTTTAATGAACGGAGGTTTTCTGATTTCTGCGGGATCGAATGCAAGTATGACCAAAGCAATGGGAGCTGCTTCCACACAGGTAAGTATGTTCCTGAAATCCAGCGCACAGCTTGCAGCCACTTCTATGCTGCATATTGAAAATGCTTCGGGAACGGAAATGGTAACCTTCAAGCCTAAAAACGGAGTGTATTATTTCCATTTTTCAAGTCCGAATCTTGCAAACAGTACTACTTATAAGGTTTATTTTGGCGGAAGTTATACCGGCGGAAGCTATGTAGGAGGAACTTCAGGATGGGGATTATACACCGGAGGAACTTATTCTACTTCTGGAGGAACGCTTAAAAGTACCTTTACCACTTCAGCAACCAATACCGTAAATACAGTATCATTCTAATTATCATTTTAATAATTTACAACCAGCCTCTTAATGAAAATTAGGAGGCTTTTTCGTAACAGGGGCATAAAAATTGCTTCCTGAAAGAAAAACAATAAATGATTAAAAAATTACTTTTCTCTGCTCTTTGTGCTTCTATTTCTGTCAGTTTAATTTCCTGTCAAAAAGAGATTCCATTTATTCCGTCCGGAAAAAAAGTGGACAAACAGGCAATTGCAGACAGTACGATTATTGCTTTTGAAAAAAGTCTTCTGAAAAACCAGATCGATTCTGTTTTCAAAAAATATCAGTTTAACGGAAGTGTGGCGGTTTTCAAAGATTCGGTTGAACTGTACAGAAAAAATCAGGGCTTTGCAGATTTTAAAGATCAATTAAAAATGAATGACAGTACTGTTTTTGCCATCGGTTCTGTAAGCAAACAATTTACCGCTGTTTTAATTCTGCTTCAGATGGAACAGGGAAAACTGAATGTAGACGATAAAGTTTCAACGTATTTAAAGGAGTTTCAAAATAAAAATTACGAAAACATTACCATTCATCAGCTTCTGAACCATACTTCGGGACTGAATACTTTAGGCGGAAAGCTCCAGTTTAAAAGCGGAACGGATTTCTTTTATTCCAACGACGGTTTTAATACATTGGGAAAAATTGTGGAAAAAGTTTCGGGTAAATCGTATGACGAAAATGTTTTAGATTTATTTAAAACAGCCGGAATGAATCATTCTTCAACTGCGACTTCTTTTGCGGGAGAAAACTTTGCCGGAGCTTATTTAGGCAACAGAAAAAATTTCGAAAAGATACATAATATGCCGAAAAGACTTGCCGGTAAAGACATCGGAGTTCCTGCGGGCGGAATTTTATCCACCATTAACGATCTTCATGTGTGGAACACTGCTTTATACAGCGGAAAAATCCTCCGTCCTGAAACACTGAAAAAGTTTGAATCTAAAAGTGCAGAAAGACATCATGCTATTTTCGGGAAAATGGGTTATGGATACGGAATTATGAGCAACATCGGAAAACCGTCGGCATTTTTCCACAGCGGTTACGTTAAAGGCTCACCTTCATTAAATATCTTTTATCCGGAAACAAAAACTTCGGTTATTATCCTTTCCAATATCGCCGATGAGGAACAGGGAAAAGGATTTACTTTTAAACCTCACGTTGAGATCAAAAAAATTACAGATGCTTTGGAAAGTACTATTTCGGAGATGAATTCTACAAAAGGAAATGCAATGAAGATGTAAATTATTCAGCAGAAAGATTCAGAAACTCTTTCATTTTTTCTAATGATTTTTTATGTTCGAAAAAATTGATAAGACCGAAAATAATTATTACCTGTATACAGTAAGGAAGAACTAATGTTGCCAGAACAAAAATAATTTCGCTGTGATCGTTAGTTCTGAAAAACAGATACGGATAAATACCTTTCTTGGAAATGATCTGTGCCATTGAAGTCATAGAAACAACCAGTAAGCCAGTATTTTGCTGATACATAGAATAAAAAAGTCTGCCTCTGTATTTAAAATCCTGTTTTACATATTTCCAGATTTTACGATTAAAAAACCAGACTCCAAAAGTAAATAGAACGAACAATCCATTTTGTATTTTGAAAAGAGTACTGTAAACTTCCTCATTATTGGCTAAAAAAATTAAAAGAATATTGACAGCAAAAGAAATCAATCCCAATAACAATGATCGTTTAAGAATATTATTGTATCTGGCTTTCGCTATTTTTTTTACAATAACCGGAATTTCTTCACTGTAGAAAACAGAATATTTCGTCATTTTAAATTCACTTTCCCACAATTTTTGGGTTTTATGAAAAGCTTCCTGAAAATTTAAATTTTCTTCTGTCTGAATATCAGCAACCTGAGAAATCATATGATCTTTCACTTCCAGCAAAATATCCAGAGGAAGCCTATGAAGCATAAGATAATCTGTAATCTCCTTTTCCTGTTCTTTAGTCATCATTTTAAATTTTAAACTAAAACATTAATTTTCTTTGAATTGAAATACAATAACTGAAGCTGAACCGCCAAAGAATATACCGATAGAAATTTTGAAACATTCATATCCATGATTTTCCAGTTTTCTACTGTTATAAAAGATCCAAAAGCAAAGATCAGCACTCCGAAAAAAAGATTTCTAAGCAGTAAAGGATGAAAGCTCATGGCGATATAATTGGAAAACTTCATCTTTTTAGCAATGAAACTGTATGCCAAGAGAATTGTTAAGCTTCCCAACAATACAATCTGAACTGTAAAAAAAACATCCGTATTTAAAAACATTATGAATATTGCTGCTGTTGCAAGAATGAAAGAAAAAATGCCAATCTTTCTAAACCTCTGCTGTAAAATAACTTTTTCGATTCTTGCTACTTTTTTGAACGAAAGAAAATCTGCGTTTACCATTTCCAGCTCATTCTTCCAACTGATTTTAGTTTTCAGAAAAGCCTCGGAAAAACTTAAATTTTCAGACAGCATCAGATGACTGATCTGGGAAATAAAATGATCTTTCACTTCAGCTAAAATCTGAGCAGTCAGTTTTTTTGAATTCAGATATAATTCTATTTGATGTTCCTGTTCTTTGGTTATCATATATTAAAAATCGTATTGAGGTTAAATAAATAATTTTTCATTTCTGCTTCCTGTTCTGCTTGCTGCTTTTTCCCTTTTTCGGTCAGAAGATAATATTTCCGGTCTCTTCCGTTGATCTTCTGGATTTCAGACAAAATCATTCCTTCCGCTTCCAGCTTATGCAAAAGCGGATACAGCGCACCTTCCGTCATTTCCAGTTCGCCCTGCGTAAGTTCTTTGGCGCGCTGCGTGATCTGGTATCCATACATCTTTACTTCCCTGGCAAGAAGCTTCAGGATGATGTTTTGGAGGGTTCCTTTATAAAGACTATTCTTTTTCAATATCTCATCTTTTATACCTAGCAAATCTATACATAATTTTCTTATGCATCATAATTAATTTTAAAATTCTTAATTTCAATCAATGAAAAAGATGTATTTCATCGCCATTTATCCGCCACAAAAAATTATTGAAGAAGTAAAAATATTCAAACAGGACTTTGCATTAAATTTTGACAATTCCAAAGCTCTGAAAAATGAAGCGCACATTACTTTGTTTCCGCCGTTTTCCAGAGAGGTTACTTTAGAAAATGACATTCTGGAAGCTTTCCATAAGATTGATACCGCTGTTTCTCCTTTTGAAATTGAACTGAATGGTTTCGGAAGTTTTGCCCATACTAAAAATCCCGTAGTCTTTGTGAGACCTGAAAACAATGAACAACTCAATGATCTTTATCTTCGTGTGAAAGAGATATTCAACTTTATGAATTATTCTTTCCACCCTCATGTAACGGTGGGTTTTCGAAATCTGACGTGGGAAAACTATCTGAAAGCATGGGAGAAATATCAAGAAAAAGAATATAAAACTAAATTCTTAGTTGATAAAATCACTTTGCTTCGACATGATGAAAACTGGATTCCTATTGCAGAAAAGAAACTGGAACTGCTGTAAAATATGATTCAAAAAATTTCATTCTTAAAAGTCTGAAAGTTCATATCTTTGAAGCAATGATTGCAGAGAAGATTATTTTAGGAATCGACCCGGGAACAACCGTGATGGGTTTTGGAATTATTTCCATAAAAAAAGGAAAAATGGAAATGATTTCCATCCATGAATTATTGCTGAAAAAGTATCCGAACCACGAAACCAAACTTAAATATATTTTTGATAAAACTTTGGCGCTGATTGACGAATTTCATCCTGATGAGGTTGCTCTTGAAGCTCCTTTCTACGGAAAAAATGTTCAGAGTATGCTGAAATTAGGTCGCGCACAAGGGGTTGCGATGGCGGCAAGTCTTCACAGGAATATCCCGATAACAGAATATTCTCCGAAAAAAATAAAAATGGCGATCACCGGAAACGGAAATGCCAGTAAAGAACAGGTTGCAGGAATGCTCCAAAGTCTTTTAAATCTGAAAGAATTTCCCACAAAATATCTCGATGCCTCCGATGGATTGGCAGTTGCGGTATGTCATCATTTCAATTCCGGAACGATTGCAGATACAAAATCTTATACCGGCTGGGAAAGCTTTTTAAAACAGAATCCGGACCGGCTGAAATAAAAATCACTCACAGATAAATATTTTGTGAGTGATTGATTGGTTTACTTTGTTTTGTATTCTTCGGGGGTAATTTTAAAATCGGCGGTCGGTTTTCCGTTTTTATCATAGTAACTATATACCATGGTTACATCATTATCCCTGAATTCTTTAATCTCCGGCGAAGTTTTAATAACTCTTAAAGCTCCTTCTTTCGCATTGTTTTTAAAAACTTGAATTTCTTCAGGACTTACACTTTCTTTTACATCGTCGGTTAGGGTATAATTATATTTAAAAATTTTTCCCGGCTGTACAGAAACGCTGTCGAGACGCACTCCGTCGGCAAGATTCTGAGGTGTCGTTTTGTTGATGTTTGCGGCAACTTCTTTCAGATCATCATCTATCGATTTTTCTTTGGTACAGGAAGTAAGCGCAAACGAAGCCATTGCCAGAGAAAGACAGATTACATTTTTCATATTTTGATATTTAGTGATTATACATAAAGATAAGAATATTTTATTTAATAAATTTAATTAATTGATTTACAGTAAAATAATAAAACAAACCCGTATACTTGGTAAAACATAATACTATCTTTTACATTGGTATGATTTTTAGTAGTACATTTGTATAAATTTTTCTATCATGAAAAACAACCAACAAACTATAAATCAGGTGAATTATAAAATAAACTGGTTCCAAAAGTTTCTGATGGTCTGTTCCGGAGGAAACATTCATATTCTGAGAAAAACTCCGAGCGAATGGAATAAATTCGCGGGAATCGGAGGAATTGTACTTTTCACGGCTGTATTTGCAACACTTTCCGCAGGTTATGCGATGTATACGGTTTTCGATGACATCTGGACAGCGATAGGCTTCGGTGTTTTATGGGGTTTAATGATTTTTAATCTGGACCGATACATCGTTTCTTCCATCAAAAAGACAGGAACATGGTGGAATCAGATTCTAATGGCAATTCCAAGATTAATTTTAGCGACTTTTTTAGGAATTATTATTTCGAAACCTCTCGAACTTAAAATTTTTGAAAAGGAAGTAAACAAACAACTGAATACCATCATTCAGAGAAATAAAAAACAGCTTCAGGGCGAGATGAACGGAAGAATTCTTCAGCAAAGCGGACCTTTTGAGACTGAAAAGAAACAAATCTCCGATAAAATCGCCAACTATCAAAAATCGTATGATTCCGCTTCTGTAGAGCTTGAAAAAGAAATTTTAGGAAAGCAATCCGGATTAACCAGCGGAAAAGAAGGTTTCGGTCCCAATGCAAAACGAAAGCAGGAACTGAAAGAACAGAGAAGACTTGATCTGGAAAATTACCAGAAACAGGTTGCTCCCAGACTGGAATATTTAGATAAAGAAATTTCTAAAGTATATACCAATCTGGAAACGGAGAGAAAATCTACCGAGACTTTTGAAGATAAATTCAATGGTTTTGCAGCAAGATTACAGGCTTTGGATGAACTGGGAAAAAACTCCGCCATTATCGGTTTAGCTGCCGCTTTTATTATGGGACTTTTTATCTGTCTTGAAATTTCTCCGGTTTTGGTAAAACTAATTTCCCACGTCGGACCTTACGATTATCTTTTAGAAAAAACAGAAAATGATTTCAGATTATATTCAAAAGAAAAAGTGGAAAAAGGCAATGCTTTAACAGATTTCAGGATCGAAGACTTTAAAGATAAACTTCAAAAATAACCTATTATTAGTAACAATATAAGCCTTTCAGAAACCTCTGGAAGGTTTTTTCATTAATATAACAAAAATATGTAGAATAATATCTACCTTTACAACACCTAATTAAAACTAATTTATTCGTCATGAAAAAACTTGTATTAGGATGCACATTGCTATTGAGCATGGCATCTACTTCTGTTTTAAAAGCACAAGCTTCAGAGCCTTTTTTAGGGCAAATCGCATTCGTACCTTACAATTTTGTTCCGAAAAACTGGGCTGCCTGTAACGGACAGCTTTTACCAATTTCGCAAAATCAGGCTTTATTTGCACTTTTAGGAACCACTTATGGAGGAAACGGAACCACAACATTCGCTTTACCTGATATGAGAGGAAGAGTTTTGGTACACGAAGGACAGGCTCCGGGAGGACCTACCAACTACACGATGGGACAAAGCGGAGGAACAGAATCTGTAACACTTCAGGTAACACAAATGCCACCTCACTCACACACGGTAAATGCTGTAACCGCAGAAGGAAATCAGAATTCTCCTACGAATAATCTTCCTGCCGATACAAAAGGATTAGATAAAGAATACTCTGATGCTGCTGCAAATACAACCATGAAATCTACGATGGTAAACCAGACAGGAGGAGGACAGCCACACGAAAACAGGCCTCCTTTCGTTACTCTGAAGTGTATTATTGCTTTACAAGGTATTTTCCCGTCACAATTTTAAAATATCAGCATGAAAACTCTTTATCTTTTATGTCTTGCTTTGGGCGGTTCTGCCTTTGCACAGACGATCACCTTTAACGGTTGTCATAATATATTTGATAATCAGAATTTTGTTTTTACAAAAACGGGAGTAGACGCCTTTAATAAAGGGATATATATTACAACACCTTTAGACGGACAACCTTGTGGAGGCTTAGGAACCTGCGAATTTAAAATTCAGTGGAACAACACATTAAGCAGATGGGAATTCCTTGCTGATGAAGGATACGGAACTTTTTCAAGCCCAAACTTAATCTACTATAATTCTACGGGTAACAATAATTTCGTACAAAATCCACCATCAATTACTTTTGGAACCTGGGTTGAGAATACATCATTTACTTCACAAGCCGGAGGTTGCGGAGGAAATCTTACGACTTCCAATGCGACCATGACGGGAGATTTGCACAGTACATCACTTGCAGCTTCTGATGTGAGGAACAGTGCTTCTGCCATTCAGATCTTCCCCAATCCTGTTGCTGAGATCATTAAAATTTCAGGGATAAAAGACGGAAAATCTGTTCAGATCTACAATATGGCTGGACAAATTGTAAAATCTGAAGAATTTAATGAAAAAGTAAATGTTTCTGAACTGAGTGCAGGAATCTATCTTTTGAAAATTAATACTAAAAATTTCCAGACTCACGAATTTAAGTTTGTGAAGAAATAAAAATTTTATTATATGTGATGAGCCTTCGCCAAAAGCGGAGGTTTTTTTATTGAAATTAAATAATTCACAACTTTAAGATTTTTTAAAAATGAGAAAATATTTTTTATATATTTGATATGATACAAATCAAAATTAATCTATTATGAAAAATCTTAAAAAAATTTCAAGACAAAGCTTAAAAAGCATTAAAGGAGGATTCAAAATGTGTGATGCAAACCAGGAAAACTTCGGATGCGGAGATTCATCTATTTTTTGCTGCGGACCTGGAGGATGCAGAAGAATTCAGGATCTTCCACCAGGATCTTGTATCGTTTCTCCGTTTTAATAAGATTAGAAGCCATTGCTGTTGCAGTGGCTTTTTATTTTTATATAGGCTAAACTGAAGTGAATTTATAAAAAGATTAAAAAGGCTACCTCAACATTGAGATAGCCTTTAAGTATATTTAATCTATTATTACAAAGAATAATTCGGAGCTTCCTGCGTGATGATGACATCGTGCGGGTGAGATTCTTTCAATCCGCTTCCTGTGATCATTACCATTTTTGTATCGTTTTGTAACGCTTCAATATCTTTAGCGCCACAATATCCCATTCCCGCTCTCAGACCTCCTGTTAGCTGGAAAATTACTTCTTCCAGAGATCCTTTGCTTGGAACTCTTCCTTCGATTCCTTCCGGAACGAATTTCTTAGCCTCACTCTGGAAATATCTCTCTTTTCCTCCTCTCTTCATCGCAGAAAGACTTCCCATTCCCTGATAAGTCTTGAATTTTCTACCCTGGAAAATGATTTCTTCACCCGGAGCTTCATCAGTTCCTGCCAAAAGCGAACCTAACATTACGGCTCCTGCTCCACTGGCAATCGCTTTTACGATATCTCCGGAAAGCTTGATTCCACCGTCTGCAATTACAGCTACGTTCTTTGTTTTCGCATATTCGTAAACATTGTAAATTGCGGATAACTGAGGAACTCCTACTCCTGCAACCACTCTCGTTGTACAGATTGAACCGGGACCTACTCCTACTTTCAGAACATTTGCTCCCGCTTCGATTAAATCTTTAGCCGCTTCAGCCGTTACGATATTTCCTCCAACGATATCCAGATCCGGATATGCCTGTCGGATTTCTTTAATTTTATTTAAGACTCCGATAGAATGCCCGTGAGCTGAATCGATTCCAATGATATCAACGCCTGCTTTTACAAGCGCCTCGATTCTTTCCAGTGTATCTTCTCCTACTCCCACTCCTGCTCCAACGATTAATCTTCCGCTCTGATCTTTGTTCGCGTTTGGATATTCTAACTGATTGTCGATATCTTTAATGGTAATTAATCCTACCAGTTTATTTTCAGCATCTACGATCGGAAGCTTTTCCACTCTGTTTTTAAGAAGAATTTCTTTCGCTTTCTCCAGATTGGTATTTTTATCAGAAGTAATCAGCTTTTCTTTCGTCATGATCTCTTCCACCTTCATGTCAAGATTTTCCTGATACTTTACGTCTCTGTTGGTGATGATCCCGATTAAAGTATTTTCGGCATCTACAACAGGAAGTCCGGAGATTTTATATTTCGCCATTGTTTCTTTAGCCTGAGCCAAAGTATGATCTTTTGAAAGGGTAACAGGATCTGAAATCATTCCGTTTTCCGAACGCTTTACACGATTAACCTGTGCAGCCTGTTCAGCGATCGTCATGTTTTTATGAATAAATCCTAAACCGCCGACTCTTGCCAGTGCAATTGCCAGTTCAGCCTCTGTAACAGTATCCATTGCAGCGGAAACAATCGGAACATTAAGCGTAATTTTGTCGGTAAGTCTTGATTTTAAAGAAACCTGATTAGGTAAAACTTCTGAATAAGAAGGGACTAGAAGCACGTCATCGAAAGTGATGGCTGTCTCTACAATTTTGTTATGAATAGACATCTTTACTTTCTTGCAAAATTAAGGTATTTTACCGAAATACGAAAATCGATTTTCATAGTTTAAATAAAACTTAATAATCAATAACTTAAATCAAAAAACCGCTCCTTTTTACGGAACGGTAGTTTGTATAAAAAAACAATTTAGTAATATGATTTGATGATATATTGCTATTTATCGGATGCCGAAGCAATCATTTTTGATATATCATTGGCTGTAAAATTTCCGCGAACATCTAAAAAAACAAGCTCTTTATCTGAATTTACAGTAATCAGCATATTTTTAATAACCTCATCTTTCTGTTTCACCCGAATGTCAACATTTTCACCATTATGTTTTATGGTTGCCCATTCTTCATAATTATTGTTATTTAAATACTTTGCAAAATCATTCAACATCGACTTATCTCCGTTTTCAACAGTCAAAATTTTAATTTTAGAGACTTTTCTAATCAGGCGGATTACCTCTTCATTATCTTCACCATCTTCTCTTAATGCTTTTTTAATAACAGGTTTTGCTAAAAACATCGGAACATTGATGGTGGTAAATTTTGCCCCTTTAAAATCGTTTCCGGAATCTGAAAAGTAAGCCATTTTACCGGCTCCCGAAGAAACTATACAGGATTGTAACATGAACATCGCACAGGCGATAAGAAAAAGGTGTTTTAATATTTTCATGGCAATTTGGATTTAAATTAAATTTTTAGTTGATGGGTTTTAAACTTCCGCCTGACATTTTGCTGATGTCTGAAGTAATTTCAGGATTTCCTCTGTATCGGATGGTTCCGCCTGATGAAGCCTTCGCTTTTAATTTATCTACCGCATTTACAGAAAGGTTAGATCCCGAAGTAGATTCCGCTTCCACTTGATTTGCCTGAAATGCTTCGCCTTTACAAACCGCACCGCTGCTGACATCAAAAGCTGCTGTTTCTGCCTCACCTTGAATACTTGCATCTGACCCGCTTGATCCTTTAAATACTAAGCTTCTGGAATTTACTTCAACTTTCACGCTTGTTCCTGAAGACGCTTCCACTAAAGCATTATTCGAAATATTGAATTTCCCTTTCACCACAGAACCTGAAGATGCATCAATGGTAAGGTTATTTTCTTTTACAGAATTAATCGTGGTAAAAGTTGCTCCCGAAGACGCTTTAATGTTATCCATTCTTGGCGAAGAAACGTTGACACTGATGTTTTTAAATTTTAAATTTTTCTGTCCTTTGTTATCAACATACACTTTCAGAACGCCGTTGTCAACTTTTGTAATAATGTACTGAAGCTTATCGGCATCGGCAATTACCTTTACATTGGTAGGACTTTCCTGCTTGAACACCAGATTAACACCCGTACTCACCTGAACTCCAGAGAATTCGCCTACATTTCTGGATTCGCCATTCAGATAAGAAGAGGTATTTTCCGAAGTGAGGTTATTTCTGGTATTGGTAACCGGATTTGTTTTTGTTTCTGTAGAATTGATGATTTTATTGATATCATTCATCGAAAGTTTTCCGTCCAGTTTTACAAGAATATTTTCCTCTCCGCCGCTATCGATGCTCAATAATAGATCATCCAAAATTCCGTTTTTCTCTTCTGCTGAAAGAAATTTTATTTTAGCTCCGTTACTGTTCATCGTCATGATTTCACTGTACTTAAGATTGCTTAAATAAGAAGAAATGTCTTTGTTGATTTGCGACAGCTTCTGTCCTTTCGCAGAACTTCCGTCTTGTGGTTTTTCGGCAATGAAAACTTTCAGTCCGTTAATTTTGGATAATAACGGTTTTATCTGATCCAGTTCAGCATCTCCCAAATCCAGATTGCTCAGCATTCCGAACATCGGTTTGGCAATTTTAATGGACGTTACTCCTTCCACTTCCTGATATTTATCAAAAAGTTGATCTAACTTATCTTTTTCCTGCCCGTAAATATTAAAGAAATGGGAAAAAGCGAGTGCGAATATTATGAATACTTTTTTCATGAGTCAATTTTTTATTTTGGATTATTAGTGCCTGATCAGGTGCATAATCTTTTAAGGTTAATTAATAATCGTCATCCACGACGGTTGGTTTTGCTAATTTTTCACTAACGTTATTTGCAAATATTTGAAATGAATACTTAGTCACATTAATTGCTTCTTCTACATTTTCGATTCTCTTTCCGTTAACGATAACATAAGAATCTTTATATCCTGTAGAATCCGCAGCTTTAGAGGAGTTATATACATACTTCGGCTTTCTTTCTTTCTTCAGCCTTCCTCTTTTCGGTAAAATTTCATCCAGATAATCTTTCTCGGCAACCGGAGTTTCATGAAAAACCGAATCTTTTTTCGCTCCGGAAACTGAATCATTCGGCAGGTTTACCGCTACCTGTTCCGTATGTTCACTGTTTTCTTCGATGAAATTATCTTTTTGCTTCTTTATCTGTTTTTCAACCAACTGAGCCTGATTTTCCACATTTGAATTGTGAGTATAATTAAAAATAAGACCAACACTCAACAGCAAAACTACGCTTGCAGCCATCCAGAACCACTTCGGGAACGATGGTTTTGTTTTCGTATCGATAGGGACGATCGGCGTTATATTTTCCTGAACCTCATCATTTTTTTCTTCCGTTTTTTTCAGAAAATCATTAAAATCCCAGTTCATTTTTTCTTCCTTTAAATTCTGGAAGATTTCGTCGTATTTATCTTGAAATTTGTCGTTGCTCATAACTCATCAATTGTGAAATTTGTTCTTTTACTTTTTGTCTGGCCCGCATAAGATTTACTCTTACTGCATTCTCCTCCATTTCCAGCATTTCTCCGATTTCCGAGACTTCATATTCTTCTACATCCTTCAAATGGATTACCATTTTCTGTTTTTCCGGAAGCTGATTAATGAAACCAATGATGTGTTCCTTTAAATTATTGACTTCCATACTGTAAAGTTCGGAACGGTGAAGCTGCATATCTGCAAATCCCAGCTTTACATCGTGATGCTTCAGTCTGTTCAGGCACTCGTTCCGGACCGATTTCAGAGCATAGGATTTTAAATTCCCAAACTGCTCCAGTTCTTCTTTCTTCTGCCAGAATTTAATCATAAGATCCTGCACCACGTCTTCTGCTTCATCACTGCTCATGACAAACCTTTTCGCAAAGCGATACATCTCATCTTTGAGAATGAATACCGTACTTCTGAAAGTTTCTTGGGTCATAAGTTTTGTTTCTATAAGTAAGACAACCGGATTTTACATTTCATTACATTAAAAATAAAAAAACTTCAAAAAAATTTGAAGTTTCCCTTATTGATCGTATTAATACGCATCAAAAATATGTTTAAAAATAGCCTTATCCTCATCTGTTAAAGGCACTTTTCTTCTTGCCATTGCCCGTTCTGCCACTTCGTAGGCTTTGTCCAACTTAAATTTCTCATCTCCTTTAAAACCTCCCCAAGAAAAATTTTCAACCAAATTCGGAGGAAAACCTTCTTTGAAAATATTGGAAGCGACTCCAACTACAGTTCCTGTATTCAATTGGGTATTGATTGCTGTTTTGGAATGATCCCCCATAATTAAACCTGCAAACTGCAATCCTGTATCTTCGAAAGATTTGGTTCTGTAGTTCCACAATTTTACGTGACCGTAATTATTTTTAAGATTGGAAGAATTGGTATCTGCTCCCAGATTACACCATTCTCCGATCACCGAATTTCCAACAAAACCGTCATGACCTTTATTAGAATAGCCAAAAATAATAATATTGCTGACTTCTCCGCCCACTTTACAATGAGGACCAATTGTTGTTGCTCCGTAAATCTTCGCGCCTAAATTAAACTTAGACTCTTCACACAGCGCAATCGGACCACGAAGATTACAGCCCTCCATTACCTCAGCATTTTTCCCGATATAGATCTTGCCTGTTTTTGTATTAATGGTCGAAAATTCAATTTGTGCTCCTTCTTCTATAAACAGATCTTCTTTATTTCCTAAAAATCCATTGGTTGAAGAAAGCTCCTGAGAAACTCTGCCTTTTGTAAGCAATGCAAAATCGAAATCTATAGCTTCTTTATTATAGGTAAAAAGATCCGTCGGTTTTTTAAAGAAAATAAGCCCCTCTTTAATGTCCGTCATTTTCTCAATCTGATGCAGAGAGAAACCATCCATATTGATTTTTGCAGCGACTAACTCATCTTCATACACCAATGCTTCTCCCTGTTTCAGGTCTTTGATCTGCTGAATCACATTTTCTGTCGGTAAAAAATTCGTCACCAGAAAAAGACTCTCTTTTTTTGCAGGCTCAGGAAATTTTCCCTGCAGATACATCTCCGTAAAGAAAGAAATCTCGGTGTTTTCTAAAATTTTCTGCCATCTTTCGGAGAAAGTAAGAATTCCGCATCGCATTTCTGCAACGGGACGTGTAAAAGTAAGCGGAAGAAAATCTTCCCAGTATTGTGCATCTGAAAATACTAATTGCATCGTTCAGTTTTTAGTTTAAAATGAATGTTTAACGTCTAAACAAAAATACAACAAAAAAGTCCTCCGGAAACCGAAAGACTTTTAAATATTATGATCACAAAAAATTACTTAGCGAATTTTTTGTATTTGTTCATGAACTTATCAACTCTACCTGCAGTGTCAACTAACTTCACTTTACCAGTGTAGAAAGGGTGAGAAGTTGAAGAGATTTCCATTTTAATCAATGGGTATTCTTGTCCTTCGTACTCGATAGTATCTTTTGTTTCTGCAGTAGACTTGCAAAGAAACACCTCGTCGTTACTCATATCTTTGAAAACAACAAGTCTATAATTTTCTGGGTGGATTCCGTTTTTCATAATACAATTTTTAAAAAATTAAAGTTTGCTTTCGAAATAGTAATGGATATTTCTCTGCTAATTTTAGGGTGCAAAAATACAATAATTTTTTTAAATTACAAATAGACGATCAATATTTTTTTCTTCATAAGAAATTCAAAGTATTTTCGTTAAATTTGAAATCTATTTAAACTTTAATTTCGATGAAATTCAAATTATTACTGGCTTTTTCTTTCTGGATGCTTGTTATGGCTGTATCTTGTAATAAGGACGACATCAGTTTCGATGCTCCTTCGCAGGAATTAAGCTTTTCCAAAGACACGGTTTTCTGCGATACGGTTTATCATCAGGTTCGTTCAGAAACGTATGCGGTAAAAGTATATAATAATGAAGACAAAGACATTCTGATCCCTCGGATTCATCTTCAAAAAGGTGCAACCTCTTTGTATAAGATCAATGTAGATGGGAAACCGGGATATGATTTTAAGGATGTACCTTTAAGAAAAAAAGACAGTCTGTATATTTTCGTTGAAATTGCACCGGAAGCGAGCGGCCCTGAAGCAATTGCTGAAGATAAAATATTATTCCAGAGCCCAGTCGGACAACAACAGGTTGTATTGTTCTCCGTAGTTCAGGATGCGGAATTTTTTATAAAAACACCTACGAATCCGAATATTATTACCTCAGATGCAACATGGAATAACAATAAGGCTAAAATTATCTACGGAGATTTAACGATTGACCAGAATGTTATCCTGAATATTCAGCAGGGTACAAAAGTGTATTTCCACAAAAACAGCGGAATGAAAGTGCTTTCGGGAGCCACACTGAACATCAACGGCACTTTAGCCAACAACGTTACGCTTCGCGGAGACAGAAATGATCCTGCATACGATACGATTCCTAAAAACTGGAATTCTATTAAAATGGAAGCCGGTTCTACCCTTAATATGAATTATGCAAGATTATTCGGAGGAACAAAAGGTCTTGACATGAAACAGACCAATGCCAATATCAGCAATTCTTTTATCCACACCTTTCAGGAATATGGGATTTATGCCGTTGCTTCTACCATTACTGCAAAAAATCTTGTGATGAATAATTGCGGAGAATCTGCGGTAGGAATTTTCAAAGGAGGAACGCATAATTTTACCCACTGTACGATTGCCAATTATTCGGATCTTCTGCATTCTTATAACCGAAACGGAATTTTAGCCGCCAACGAATGGACGAATGCATCCGGAGTGAAAGAATACGGAGCACTGATCTTTAATTTAAGAAACAGCATCGTGTATTCCGACCGTGACAATTCGGTTAATTTTGAGCAGACCCCACCAAACTTATTTAATTTTACCATTCAGAACTGTCTCATTAAATATTCCGGAACTTCGGAAGCCGGTTTTGATTTCAATACAAGTCCGGGAGTTATTCAGTCTCTTAAAAATTTGGATCCGCTGTTTGTTAATTATTTCGCAGCCCAGATGAATCTGAGAGTAAAACAGAATTCTCCGGCAATCGGAAAAGGAAGTACAACTGTTGCGGCAACCGTTCCAACGGATATCGCAAATGTATCGAGAACTTCAAATCCTACAGTGGGCGCTTATCAATACTTTTAAAAAATGGATCTAAATATTGTAAATATCGGAGCTTTTGCCGTTTTGATTATTGTGTATATCACGGTAAGAAAACTTCTGAAAAAATTTGCAGATTTTACCGAGAATATCGGAAATTCCGTCTATCATGAAGAAGCAATAAAAACACTGGAAGCGAAAATAATTGTATTAGAGGAAAAGATCAATAACAAACCATAAATGGAAATTACACATCTGCAGCAACAAGTTGACGAATGGATTAAGACCATTGGCGTTCGTTATTTCAATGAACTGACCAATATGGCAATGTTGACCGAAGAAGTAGGCGAAGTAGCGAGAATCATCGCCAGAAGATATGGAGAACAAAGCGAGAAGGAAAGCGACAAAAGCAAAGATTTAGGCGAGGAATTGGCAGATGTTCTGTTTGTAACGTTATGTTTGGCCAATCAGACCGGAGTTAATCTGCAGGAAGCTTTTGACAGAAAAATGAAGATCAAGACGGATCGCGACAAAGACCGCCATCAGAATAATGAAAAATTAAAATAGCCGGATGCCGGAAGTTGGAAACCGGAAGTTTTTAAACTAAACTTTTCACCTCCATCTTCCAGCTTCGAGCTTCCAACTTAGACGAACAATGAAGAAGCTAGAAAAATCAAAATTACAGGAAAACAAAACCATACAGATCAGCGGTTCGAAAAGTATTTCGAATCGTTTGTTGATTTTAGAAAGTCTGTTTAAAAATATAGAAATCGGGAATCTGTCGAATTCTCAGGACACACAACTTCTGAAAAAAGCCCTATCCGAAGATTCGGAGATTGTGGATATTCATCACGCGGGAACGGCGATGCGTTTCCTTACTTCCTATTATTCTATTCAGGAGGGAAAGACAACGATTCTTACGGGTTCCAAGAGAATGAAAGAAAGACCGATCAAAAATCTGGTTACCGCTCTGCAAAATCTGGGTGTCGAAATCGAATATCTGGAAAATGAAGGATTTCCGCCTCTTAAAATTCACGGAAGAAAAATTACGGAGACCACAGTAGATGTTCCGGCGGATATTTCCAGCCAGTTCATTACCTCTCTTCTTCTGATTGCCGGAAAACTGGAAAACGGACTGGAAATAAATTTAGTCGGCAAAGTGACTTCACGATCTTATATTGAAATGACGCTCAACATTTTAACCCGATTCGGAATTAAAAGCAGCTTCACAGGAAATACCATAAAAGTTGAATCATTCATCAATCATAATTCATCGATTATGAATTATGAAGTGGAAAGTGACTGGAGTTCGGCATCTTACTTCTACTCTTTCGCCGCTTTGGGAAGAAAAACCATTCATTTAAAAAGCTTTTACAAAGAATCTACACAGGGAGACTCGGCAATTGTAAAAATTTATGAAGAATTTTTCGGAATTAAAACGACTTTCACGGAACAGGAGCATAAATTAACGCTTGAGCCGATTGAAGGATTTCAGTTTCCTGAAAAGATCGTTCTGGATATGAATAATTGTCCGGACATCGCCCAAACACTTTGTGTAACCGCAGCAGCCTTGAAAATCCCTTTTGAAATTTCAGGATTGGAAACTTTGCGTGTAAAAGAAACCGATCGTCTTTTAGCTTTACATAATGAACTAAAAAAGCTGGGTGCAGAAACAGAATTTACAGATTTGAAAATTAAATCCATCAGTTTCAACGAACCTCAGGAAAACATTTCCATTGCAACGTATCAGGATCACAGAATGGCGATGAGTTTTGCACCATTTTGCCTGATCAAAGAATTAAATATTGAAGAGGAAGATGTTGTGGAAAAATCGTATCCTATGTTTTGGAGGGATTTGGAAAATTTATTAATTAAAGAATAAGTGAAAAAGTTCTTTATCTTAATTTATTTTTTAATTCCACTCTTATTTTGGGCACAATACCTTTTACCCAATGAAGAAATCGTTTATTCTTTCGATACAAAAAACGGAAAGAGAATGTATTTGGTAAAAGACAAAACCAATAAATACATTCAATATCGTTTTGGAACTAAAACCAAAATGGAAATGGAATTTCCGAAAGAAAGAACAAAAGAGAGCTGGAAGAAATTTCATTATAATTCGTACTGGCGAGGCGGAGGCGTTGAAAACGCAGGAATGGAAATAGATAATCTTCAGTTTAAAAATAATGGTTTTGAATATTTATTGTTCAGAACATATCATGCAGAAGGTGAATCTTATTCCGCCGGAATCATAATTACAGATAATAAAGGTAAGGAGACTAGAATTTCAGGAAATTATAAAACAGTCAAAGGCTGTATTTGTGACCTTCAAGATACAAAAATGATTAAGAAAGAAGATATTGGACTATCTTTTTGAGATTACAGTGAAAAAAATATTTTTATTACATATAATTTTTCTTTTTTCAGTTCTTCAAGCTCAGGAATTGAAAAATTTCGTGACTCCAAAAGGGTACAAAAAATTAGTGGAAACAAAAGGAGATTTAGACAAAGATGGTAAAGAAGAAATAATCATTGTTTTCAATTCCACTAAAAAAGTAAAATCTTTTTATGATCGCGAAAGCCCTCAGAGAGAACTTTTTATTCTAAAAAAAATCAACGGAAAATTAAAAATCTGGAAAAAGTATTCAACGATAATTTTTCCGCAAGAAATAGGATTTTCACCGGAATCTGATCCTTTGCCTGAAATATCCATAAAAAAAGGAGCATTGAATATTACACAATCATTCAGTACAAATTCAAGACACAGGATGACTTATAAACATACCTACAGATTTCAGGATGATGATTTTTACCTGATCGGCTCACTTCAGAACTTTGATGACAACTGCGAATTTAATATGTATGATGAAATTAATTTTTCGACCGGAAAAGCAATCGTAGATCGAAAATATTATCCCTGTTTTCCGGAAGACAAAAAAGCATTTGCCGAAGATTTTCATAAAGAATTTCATTATAAGCCTAAAAAACTTATAAAAATGAATAATTTTAAGCCGGGAGATAATTTAATTAAAGTTCCTAAGTCAGATAAACAACTACAATACTAATGTCAAAAATCATCATCATCACCGGAACTTCCTCAGGAATTGGTTTCGTGTTAGCAGAATATTTCGGAAAAAAAGGTCATAAAGTATATGGCTTAAGCAGAAAACACACCGAAAGTCAGTATTTTAAATCGATTCCTACTGATGTTACAGATAATGAAGCCGTGCAAAATGCCATTGCTGAAGTTTTGAAAACAGAAACCAGAATCGACGTTCTCATCAACAATGCCGGAATGGGAATGGTAGGAGCTGTGGAAGATTCTTCCAAAGAAGATATTTTGAAACTGTTTAACCTGAATTTGGTCGGAGCTGTACAAATGATGAGTGCCGTGATGCCGAAAATGCGCGAAAATAAATTCGGACAAATCATCAATGTTTCCAGTATCGGAAGTGAAATGGGATTGCCTTTCCGAGGATTTTATTCGGCTTCAAAATCGGCTTTGGATAAAGTAACGGAAGCGATGAGATACGAAGTTTATCCCTGGAACATTCACGTTTGTTCGCTGCATTTGGGAGACATCAAAACAAATATTGCAGAAAACCGGGTGAGAACAAAAGTTTCAGAACCTTACAAAAATGTTTTCGATAAAGTGTATGCTTTAATGAATTCTCACGTGGGCGACGGAACAGAACCTCTGGAAGTGGCAGCATATGTAGATCAGCTTTTAAGCAAAAATAAATGGAAAGCACATTATTATTTTGGTAAATTCGGACAGAAAATCGGGGTTCCGTTAAAATGGATCCTTCCGCAGGGAACTTATGAAAATCTGATGAAGAAATACAATAAACTGGCTTAGTTTCAGTTATTTTAAAAAAAATTAATCTAATGAATATTTAAAAAGTTATTTGATTATCCGTCATTGATCATAATGCTTAATTTTAACGCAAAGATCGCTAAGATCCTTTTTATATACCAACTGTTTTAAGTTCGCAAAGCTACTTCGACAGGCTCAGTATAAACTATTCACTCAGCAAAGAACTCAAAGGTTTTTCAATGATGACAAATTACGGACAATCATTAAAAGTTAAGATCATTCCTAAGAAAACTTATTCTGTATCCTAAATGTGTAAAATTTAAGTTTAGCATACTATCTTAACTTCTTAAATAAAATCTTAATGGTTTAAAAATGTAACATTGAAATTAATTTTAAAAATATTTTTTGTACTGTTTTGCGTTTTTGTACAGGCGCAGAAGAAACATTATTTCCTGATCGATTCTGAAACGAAGGTGAAGAAAAAGGTAAAAGATTCCGCTTCAGCAGTGAAGTTTCTGGATTCTCTGGCTCAGACCAATTACTTTTTCACCCAGTTGAAAGAAGTCAGGAAAAAAGGCGACAGCACGGAAATATTTTACGATAAAGGGAAGAATTTCAACCAGACTTACGTTAATCTTTCAGATTCTATTTCAAATAAAACGAAGATTCAGAAAGAATTTTTCACTAAAAATTTAGATTCAACCAAAAAAAGCATCAACAAAAAGTATATTGATGAAGGCTTTGCATTCAGCAGAATAAAATCCAAATATAAAGGGCAGAAAAACGGTTATCCTGTTGTAGAACTCGACATCAACAAGAACGATAAAAGAACCATCGACGGTTTTGTGGTAAAAGGCTATACCAGTGTTCCGAAAAGATTCATTAAAAATCTTGAAAAGGAATTTAAGGGAAAAAACTATGATGATAAAAACCTGATTGCCATTAATAAGTCTTTCCAGAGCCATCAGTTTGTTGCTTTGGAGCGTCCTCCGCAAACGTTATTCACCAAAGATTCCACGAGCATTTATCTTTTCATGGAAAAGAAAAAAACCAACAGTTTTGACGGGGTCATTGGTTTCGGAAACGATAAAACGGATAAATTTACCCTGAACGGAACTTTGAATGTGAATTTCAGAAATATTTTCAACAGTTTTGAGCTCATCAATCTTTACTGGCAGAGAAATCCCGATAAAGGACAGACTTTTGATCTTCAGACGGATATTCCTTACCTTTTTAAATCCAATGTAGGTCTGAATATGAAGGTGAATATTTTCCGTCAGGATTCTACATTTGCCAATGTAAAGGCACTTCCGGCATTTTATTATCATCTGAACTCCCGAAATAAACTGGGACTGAGAGGAACTTTCGAAAGTTCCAGCATCATCGATACGTTGTATGTTCAGGGTAAAGATTACAACAAAAAAGGAATCGGAATCTGGTTTGAAATGGTTGAACCCACCGATATTGATCTTTTCCTTTACAAAACAAAAATTAATGCCGGATACGATTATTTAACGACCACTTATACCAAAGACAATATAAAATCTCCGCAGAATCAGTTTTACTTCTTTGGAGAGCACAATTATCATATCAACGGAAATCATTTCCTCAACATCAAAGCGGAAGGAGCGATGATGGATTCTAAAATCGACTTTTCTGCCAATGAATTGTACCGTTTCGGGGGCTGGAATTCTATGCGGGGTTTCAATGAAAACTCTCTCGCCGCCGATTTCTATTATTACGGCAGTTTAGAATACCGTTATCTCATCGGAAGCCAGGCATTTTTTGATGTTTTCGGGCAGTACGGACAGCTCAATAATAAATCTCTGAATGTGAAGCCTAAACTTTACAGTGTGGGTCTCGGTTTTAATTTCTTTATTCCGATCGGGTTGATGAGTTTCCAGCTTTCCAACGGTAACGAGTTCGGAAATCCTTTTAAATTCAATGATATTAAAATCCACTGGGGAATTCTGAGCCGGTTTTAAAAGGTATTTTTAGCTGATTATTTTTAAATAGATAAACAAAAATCTTATGCAAAATTGTGTGAGATTTTTCTTTTCGTTGATGCAAATTGTAAAAAATCAAAAATTCAATTATTAATTTAACATATCATTTACATTTATAAAATACTGATTATTAAATGGTAATAATAAAAATTTATTATTAAATATTTTTATATTCAATTTAAAATTGTTAACTTCACGAAACTAAATATATCACCATGAAAAGATTTAAGTTCACTTTAGCTTTGTCTTTAGTCGCAATTGCAGCATCTTCTCACGTAAGCGCACAAGACACTAACACAGACAATCACACGATAACGATTTCCGTTCCGGAAGTAGCTTTGGTAGATATTGAACCTGCCGCAAGCAAAAACATTACTTTAGGATTTACAGTACCTACAGAAGCCGGAAACCCAATCGTAGCAAACGCAGCCAATACTACGTTATGGCTTAATTACTCTTCCATAAAATCTGTAGCAGATCCTACCCGCAATGTTTCCGTAAAACTTAATGCCGTCATTCCGGGGATTGATATCAATGTAACCGCTGCTGCCGCAACAGGTTCCGGAGGAGGAACTTTGGGCACACCTTCTGCACAGCTTACTTTGAGTGCTGCAGACCAAACCATCATTTCCGGAATCGGAAGTGCATATACCGGAAACGGAGCCAATAACGGACATAATCTTACCTATGCTTTAGCTGCCGGAAGTGGTTCCGGTGGAGTTGCTGCTTATGCAGATCTTACCGCCGCAGCTACCACTGTTGCTACGGTAACCTACACCATTTCGGATAACTAAAAAAAGGAATTTCCCCAAATAAAGACAGGAAGAAGTTGCAGAAATTTCTTCTTGGTCTTGCACAGTCTTTTGTCAAACTTAAAACTTTACATACAATTATGATAAAGCAGATCTTGCTATTTTCTTTTTTGATGCTTCAGTTTGTGTTTCTGAAAGCAGGAATTGTAGTACTGAACGGACTTTCCCATACGTATAAAGTAGAAAACGGAAAAATATACAAAGGCAAAATTGCTATTGAAAATACAGGAAGCCAGTCTCAAAGTGTAAAATTATTTCTTCAGGATTTCAGCTATCAGTCGGATGGAACCATTCAGTATTCTGCTCCTCATACCAACGTTAAAACCAATACAGACTGGATTAAAATGAACACCAATCTGGTAACGCTTAAATCCAAGGAAAAAACAGAAATCTATTATGAAATTACCGTTCCTGATCAACTTTCTGAACCCGGAAGCTACTGGAGCGTTATTATTGTAGAACCTGTGGAAGAAATAAATCCTAAAGAAAATAAGCAGGGTGTAAACATAACTTCAATTATCCGGTATGCAGTACAGGTAATTACAGATCTGGATACTGATAAAGCAAAACCTGATCTTAAATTTGAGGGAATAAAAATTGAAAAAGAAAACGGAAAACAGATTGTAAAAGTTGCCATTGCCAATAAGGGAAATCTGTATTGCAAACCGACGGTGGTAATGGAAATGTATGATAAAAAGAGCGGACAGAAAGCCGGAAGCTTTACGAGTCAGGCAATGGGATTACTGCCACAAACCTCAAAATCTTTTCATATTGATCTTGAAAAAACGCCTCCTTCTCTTTATAAGGCGGTTCTTATCGCAACAGACGAAGATGAAAATGCTTTTGCCCTTAATGTGGAACTAGAAGTAAAAAATGATTAAAAACGGTGCATTATATATTTTTATTTTATTTCCGGCAGTATTTTTTTCCCAGACAAAAAATGGTATTGGAAAAAAAGACAGTCTGATGCCGGGAATCACCACTTCTATTCCATTTACCATAGAAAATAATTTTTCTGAAAATAAAATTTACAAGCTCTCTGTTGAAACTTCTAACCAGAACATCGTTCCCATTTTAGCAAAAGGAGAAATCGAAATCTCATCAGGAGAAAAAAGTGTCTACCTTGTTCCGGTAAAAATTGCATCCGAAACTCCTCGGGGAACATATAAAATTACTCTTT
The DNA here is from genome assembly GCF_030518295.1 of Chryseobacterium urinae. NCBI lineage: Bacteria > Pseudomonadati > Bacteroidota > Flavobacteriia > Flavobacteriales > Weeksellaceae > Chryseobacterium > Chryseobacterium urinae. Next base: position 118,449 of record NZ_JAULSJ010000014.1, read on the forward strand.
ACGGAACGGAAAAGAAGACAGGCGATCAGTTTTCAAATGATTTTGAATTTGTTATTTCCGGAAACCGAAAACTTTTACTCACTGCTTTAAATGCTCCTGAATTTGTAAAAGCGGGAGAAACTATCATTTCCACTTTTCTATTAAAAAACAACGGAAACTTTAAAGAAAATTTAATTCTGGAAAGTAAAAATGCGCTGATTGATCAGGGAAATTCATTGATTTTATCTCCGGGTGAACAGAAAATAATAACTGTATCAAAAAAAACCAATCCGGATTTAAGTAAAAATGAATCTCAAAACATCATACTTTCCGTTTACTCGCGAGAACATCCGAAAGAAAATCTATCTGCTTATGCAAGTGTGAAGATTATTTCTGTGAAACCATCAGAGGAAGATATTTTTCACAGGCTTCCGGTTTTTGCCTCTCTTGCTTTTACAGGAATGGAAAACCGCGGCGATTATCAAAACGGATTTCAGGGTGAAATTTACGGTAAAGGTAGTCTGGATAAAGAGAATAAAAATCTGGTGGAATTTCATGCAGTCACAAAAAATCCTGTTGAATTTAATTCTTTCACGAAGTATGAGGAATATTTTGTTAATTATAAAAGACAGAACCTGTACATTCATCTCGGAGATAAAAATTATTCTTCTTCATTTTTAACGGAATATGCAAGATATGGACGTGGTGGAGAATTTAGGTTCGATATCAGGAAAATAAGTTTCGGAGGTTTTTATAATCACCCCAGATTTTTCAGAGATATTCAGGATGAATTTAATGTGTATTCAAAATTTAAAATCTCAAAAGCGTCTGAGATTACAGCGGGATATTTATATAAAATTCCCCGTAAAGACCATCAAGCATTAAGTTTTAGCAATTTCAGGCTGGATTCTGATGCACAGCTTCCGTATGTAACCGGAAAATTTCAATTAAATAAAAACATAGAAGTTTCCGGAGAAATCTCTTACAGCAAAACTCAACAGACAAAGGGAAATGCTTTCATGATACAAACGGTTGCTAATTTTAATAAAATCAGCGGAAATATAATGTATATGCGTACAAGTCCTGAATATGCTGGATATTTTAATAATACGAGTACATTCAACGGAAATATTCAGTACAGGATTTCAGAAAAAATAAATATCCTTGCCAATTTTGTTCAGGATGCAAAAAATTTTCAGCGCGATACTCTTTTTCTTGCTGCTCCTTACAGAAAATATCTTCATTATGGGATTCAGTACAGATATGCGAAAAGAGGATCTTTCTCCGTGTTCAATGGATTTCAGCGATACGAAGACCGCCTTTTGCCAAAGGAGTTTGATTATAAAGAACAGTTTTTCAGAATCAGTATCGATCAGCAGCTCGGCATTTTTCAATTCAATGTAGAAGGACAATTCGGAAAAACAAAAAATTACCTTTTGAATTTTTCAGGTAATTCAAGTTTTTATACGGCAAACATCGGCTTTGAAAAATTCAGAACTTCATTCAATATCTATGGAAGTTATGCCGTTACTTCAAGATATCAGATGCAAAATCAGAAGCAGGTTTATTACGGAGCAAGAATTCTGAGCAGGATTTCTCAAAAGACAAGTTTTAGTTTATTTTATCAGAACAATTATATGCCTGAAGAATATTTTGCCGACAGAAATTTATTTGAACTCTTGTATCATCAGGAAATATTTCAGGGACATGAATTTGATCTCTCCGGAAGATATACTTTACAACGCGGAGAACTGGGAAATAAAGACTTTATCTTTTCTCTTCGCTATACGGCAAGATTAAATATTCCCACGCAAAAAACAGCGGATTACATTACGCTTTCAGGAACGATTATTAATTTAGGCGTGAAAAAAGTGGACGGAATAAGAATTCTACTGGGGCAGTATTTATCTGTAACGGATAAGAATGGAAATTTTGTATTCAAAAATGTAATTCCCGGTGATTATATTCTGGACATCGATCGTTCTACAACGGATATTAATGATATTTCAGACATTAATCTTCCTGCTTCTTTGCAGTTAACCAATAAGGAAAATGTTTTCAATTTCGGATTAACAGGCGCCGCAGGAATTCAGGGAAAAATTGAATATTCTGAAGATACGCAATCCAACTTTATCGGATTATCCAACAAAAAAGACCGTAAGAAAAAAGAAAATATCATCATTGAAGCTACAAATGGAAATCAGATTTATCGCAAAATAGTAATGATCGGAGAAAATTTCGATTTTACCTATTTAAGACCTGGAGAATGGAAAGTGAAAGTTTACAGAAACGGATTGGATAAGAAGTATAAAATTCCCGTAGAAAATTTTAATCTTACACTAAAACCTTCAGAAATTAAAAATGTAATTGTACATATTATAAAGCAGCAATCGGAAATAAAATATCAGCAGGAATCCATTAAAGTAAGTTATAACGAAGTAAAAAATCAAAAATGAATGTTCTGAAACCTTTGTTTTTATTATCTCTCATGATTTCCTGTGATTTTTTTTCTCAAACGACAGGAAGCAGAAACATTGCTGTTGCCTTACCAGTAGTTACACTCATGGATATTGAGCCTTCCGGAGCCATTAGTCTAAATTATACTGCCCCAACCGAGGCCGGAAATGCTATAACAGCACCCGTTGCAAATACATCAAAATGGATTAATTATACTTCTGCCATTGCCCCTTCCGGATTATCTCGCAGGATCACGGCATCGGTTAACCAGACAATTCCGGGAATCGATATTAAAATTCAGGCAGCAACAGCTTCAGGTTCAGGAGGAGGAACATTAGGAGTTCCATCTGCACAGATTACTCTTACAATAGTAGCTCAGACTATAATCAGCGGTATTGGAGGTGCATTTACAGGTAACGGTTCCAATAATGGGCATCAGTTAACAATGACTCTCGTAACCAATAATTATTCCAGCCTGGACTCAAGATCGAACACGCCGGTTATTATAACCTATACCATAACAGAATAAAGTTAAAATGATTAATTTAAAAAAATTTATTGTTAAAAATATATTCATTGTGATTATGACTGTATTTTCTAAGTCATATTCACAACGTACATTAACTGTCGGGGGAACAAACTGGACGGTAACAATTCCATCTATAACTGAAGCGGGAAGTAATTACCAAGGAACATATGAAAGTTCTCCAAGCCAGATTATATTAGCTGCAAGTGTTCCATTATTACTCAGCAGTGGTAAAGTTAGTATGCATTATACAGCAAATCCTGTCTGGAATCCCAATCTTATTTTAAGCGCAAGAAGAACCGGAGACGGATCTACAACTTGTCTTTTATGTACTATTTCCGGAGGAACCACATACACCACAATTCCACTGACAACAGATATCGAATTATTTAGAATAACTGCTGTGTTGGCTCTCGCTGCTTATTCCAATATTCCCTTACAATTACAACTTTCCGGAGTATCCGTTACTCTGCCTGCAACAAATTATAATAGCCAGATTGTTTTTACAATAAGTGCTCTGTAGAAATTTTCTTTACCAAATACAGATCATATTTTCAGGAGCTTTATGCCGCTATCCACTCTTACTCCTCGCGCCCTGCTTCCCGAGTTAGTGCCCTCACTTTTCCTGTTCCCGCTGCGGGGTAACCGTTTCTATCGCGGCTAGGAGATGGCAAACAATATTGATAATTAATGAGTAATGAGTAATGAAAGATAATTGATAATTGATGAATGATGATTGATTATATCCTCCGGCTTATTTACTTGTTACTTTTCTCTTGTTACTTCTTACATTGTTCTATTTCCTTTTCTCCTGGTTCT